>DNXU01000179.1:0-30473 GCA_003505715.1 Cyanobacteria bacterium UBA8803
GCAGGCATTTAGGAAATTGGTATAAGACACTGCCATTCCACATCGTACCCCCAGGAGGAAAGCTTTTTAAGGATTCCAGCGAAGTAGAGGCGGAGGTTTTAAGTCGAAGTCGATTAAGGTTAACCCAGGAACAGCAGGAGAGATGGTTTAACCTTCTGTATGAGGTGGTGGTATTGATCGAGGTCAATGTTGATATTGATTTTCCCAGAGATAGAATCAACACCGGAGAAATAGCCGCTTAAACTCTTACTCTCCCTAATCAAGGTTAAAATTGTAACATCAACTTACAAAACTAGGATAAAAATGGTACAGGCCAAACCCATATCAAAAACCATCACTAGCCTAGATGACCTTGAAGAAAGATTTAATCTCCGTCCTACAGGAAACGAACAATTCTTCCCAGAGTGGCATCAAGAATTACCCGAATTAATCGACTCGGAAATAGCCACATTAGACCAAATTAGAAATCGATTTTTGCGCCATCGAAAACGCGGTTCTTTAGCAGAAGGAACCATCAATCACTTAGTCATCGCCCCCTTATTAACCCTAGCCGCTTTATACGACGAACCCTTTTTCGTCACTACAGAACCCGAAGTTGAACTCCTGCTAGAAGACAAAGACGAATTACTCAGAGGACGCATCGACACCCTAATTATTCAACAGCAACTCTGGGTATTAGTCGTCGAATCCAAATCAACCATCGCCTTCTCCGTCGCCTTACCCCAAGCCCTCACCTACATGATGGGAAACCCCAACCCACAACGCCCCATCTATGGATTAATCACCAATGGTGATGAATTTCAATTCATTAAACTCTTGATTCAAGATAACCCTCAATACGACTTATCTAATATCTTCTCCCTGCTTCTTCCGCACCGCAATCAACTTTATGACATCATGCGTGTTCTGAAACAAATTAGACAAATCATGCTGCACAACTGAGCTGATTAATCTCATTGAGCCTTAATAGTTAACAAACAAGCCAAAAAAGTCAGATGATATGGCATACAGTGACTTCACCCTAGATAAAGTGGTAAAAACCTTTGACTTAACTATTTTAGATAAAGTCAAAATGTTTTCATCTACACCAGAAGTAGAATGCAGTAATTACCTAACAGAAACTCTAGACTATAACGTACCGTTAGCACTAGCAAGCAATACAGAAAAATCACGCTCTGAGATGATTATCGCACCAATTTTAATCGAACTCAGAAAACAGTTACACCAAAGTATCAGTTTATTTTCTGGCGTAGAGTTTAACGTCGAACCTGCCCAAGGGTTAAATGGAAATTGCGACTTTCTGATCAGCCGTTCCCCAGAACTGTTGCTCGTTACTGCACCCGTTACTGTCATTGTTGAGGCAAAAAAGGAAAATCTCAACGCTGGCTTAGGGCAATGTATAGCTGAAATGTTAGCCGCTCAAATTTTTAATGAACGCGAAGGTAATAAAATCAAGACAATTTACGGGGTTATAACAACAGGCAGTATATGGAAATTTCTAAAATTAGAAGAGCAAATGGTTGAAATAGATTTAGGAGAGTATTTTCTTAACAACGTCAATAAAATTTTGGGAATTTTAGCCTACGGTATTAACGAATCAATGGCAGATTGACACTCCCCTCCATCCAAAAACAAATTTACGTTGTTTCAGCCCACGAAAAATCAAGCTTTCACCCCAGTTTGACAGCAGAGGGATAGTTTGGTATCAAGATCTGATTTAACTTGCCACTGCGGAATCCTTCTAAATCCAGGGTAACGTAGATAAAGCCGAACTCTTGAAATGCTGATACTAATGTAGGTAAATCAGTGGTTAAGACAAACTCCTTAATGTGTTCTGGGGGTAGCTCAATTTTAGCTGTGTCCCTTTCGGAACGAACTCGGAGATTGGTAAAACCTAACCGCCGCAAATATATCTCAGCACGCCCCACCCGTTGCAGTTTACTAATGGTAATTTCTTCTCCGTAGGGAAAGCGGGAACTTAAACAAGGTTGAGCAGGTTTATCCCACCAAGGCAGTCCCAAGTGTTTAGCTAATTGACGCACTTCTACTTTGGTTACCCCTACTTCCGCTAAAGGCGATCGCGCCCCTCTTTCTTTGGCTGCTTTAATTCCCGGACGATAATCCCCTAAATCATCGGCATTTACTCCATCCACGACATAGGGATAACCCCGTTGCACTGCCAAAGGTTTCAGGGTGTCGTGAAGTTCGCTTTTGCAAAAATAGCAGCGGTTGACTGGGTTAGCGGTGTAATTGGGATTATCCATTTCATAGGTTTGAACTACCTCATGCACAATTCCGATTGCCGCAGCTTGGATACGGGCATCTTCTAAATCTTCCGGCAATAGTGACGGAGATTGAGCCGTGACAGCCAAAGCGCGATCGCCTAAAACTTCATAAGCGATCTTAGCCACCAAGGTACTATCAATACCGCCAGAATAGGCAATCAATGCCCACTCCATCTCGGCAAATATTGTTTTCAGTTGTTCTAGTTTTTGTTCTAGCATTTGTTGTTGGTTGTTGGTTGTTTGTTGTTGGTTGTTTGTTGTTGGTTGTTGGTTGTTGGTTGTTTGTTGTTGGTTGTTTGTTGTTGGTTGTTTGTTATTGGTTGTTGGTTGTTCGGGAATTTTATGCGATGAACAATTAACAACTAACAATGAACTCTCTTATCGTCCCTGTTTTTGGGTTTGAATTCTTTCTAAGCTGCCCGTTGGGATTGAGGCAATTAGGTGGCGGGTGTATTCTTTTTGGGGTTCTTGGTAAATTTTCTCAGCTGAGTCAATTTCTTCAATTTTGCCTTTGTTCATGACCATAATGCGATCGCTCATGAACTTGACTACGCTCAAATCATGGGAAATAAAGATGTAGGTCAGATTGTACTTAGTTTGTAACTTTTTCAGCAAATTGAGAACTTCTGCCTGCACTGATACATCTAGGGCAGAAACGGATTCATCGCAGATAATTAATTTGGGATTGGGTTGGAGAGATAGTGCCCTGGCAATACAAACTCGCTGGCGCTGGCCACCAGATAATTGGTGGGGATAGCGGTCGATCCAGTTGGGATCTAGTCCTACGTCTCTGAGCATATCGGCTGCACGCTGGCGGCGTTCCCGGTTGTTTTTGCCCCAGCGGTGAATTAAGAGTGGTTCCATTACCGCTTCGCCAATTTTCATGCGCGGGTCGAGGGAACTAAAGGGATTTTGGAAAACAATTTGCATCTCCCGCCGCAATTGCCGCAATTGGCGATCTTTAATAGTGGTGATACTTTGACCTTCAAATTTCACTTCACCGCCCATTGGTTCTATTAATCGCAGCAACGTTCGTGCTAGGGTCGATTTACCGCAGCCTGATTCTCCCACTAGCCCTAAGGTTTCGCCTTGGAACACTTCAAAGGAAACGTCGTTCACCGCCATGAGGTAGCGTTTTGTCCCGCCGAACATGCCTCGTACTGGAAAGCCTACTCGCAGATCGCTTACTTCTAGGAGGGGAGAAGAGGAGGGGGTGAAGTTTTGTTGACTTTCTCCGACTCCTGGTTCTTCACTTGCCAATTTCCCATTCGGCGATTTTTCCCGAATCTCGATTTGTCCGTCAGGAGTGGTTACTTCTTCCATGAAGTCAGAAACGGTGGGTAAGTATTGCTGGTTTCTTTCCAAAGTAGGGCGACAAGCCAATAAACCCTTGGTATACGGATGCTTGGGGTCAGAAAAAATCTGCAACACATCACCGCTTTCGACAATTTCTCCCCGATACATTACCGCCACGGTATCGGCAATTTCGGCGATTACTCCCAAATCGTGACTGATAAAAATCAACGACATCCCACGAGTGTCGCGCAACTCCCTGAGCAAATCGAGAATTGTTGCCTGTACGGTAACATCAAGGGCGGTGGTAGGTTCGTCAGCAATTAATATATCAGGGTTGCAGGAAATTGCCATAGCTATCATCACCCGCTGGAGTTGACCGCCGGATAATTCATGAGGATAGCGCTTGAGTATTGC
Organism: Cyanobacteria bacterium UBA8803; assembly: GCA_003505715.1. Taxonomy (GTDB): domain Bacteria; phylum Cyanobacteriota; class Cyanobacteriia; order Cyanobacteriales; family Coleofasciculaceae; genus UBA8803. The sequence goes on from DNXU01000179.1 coordinate 3,996, forward strand.
CTGTTTTTGCAGGTTAATTTGATGGTCGAGTTCATTTACCTGCGGTTGTGGTTTGTCGGGGTTCTCTTTCCTAAATTCTTCGAGGTACTGCTGCTTCAAGCCTTCATCATTAGCGAGGAGTTTGACTTCTTGGAGACGAGCAATAGCCTGACGCCGTGCTTCGGTTGGGGAAATATTCTGATGTTGTAAAATTGCTTCGGTCAGCTGGAACCCGATGCTGTAGACGGGGTTAAGGGAACTCATCGGTTCCTGGAAAATCATGGCGATTTTGCCTCCCCGATAGGACTGCTTGCCCTTTTCGCTTAACTCAAGCAAATCGATGGGTTCTGAATTAGCTGCTGCGGAACGGAAGTAAATTACTCCCTGAGTAATCTTACCTGGGGGAGGCACCAAACCCATCAAGGCGAGTGCAGTTACCGATTTGCCCGAACCCGACTCGCCCACAATGCCTAGAGTTTGCCCGCGCTTGAGCTGGAAGTCAATATCATTGACAGCCAAGACTTGTTTTTCATCGGTTTGGAATTGGACTTGTAGGTTGCGAACGTCGAGAACGGTATCAGTCATGGTAATCAAAGACCGCAATAACTAGAGATTGTAACAACAGTCTCGAAGCTTACCTTATTAATCAAGGGGCTATTTGGGGAGAATTTCCCAACGATAGCAGCCTCGATCCCTCATGTCATCTGCTGCTGACACTGTTCGAGATAGGTTAGAGTGACCCGATCCTCTGGGTTTATCTGTAGGCATTGAGTAAACTTTTGGGCTGCTTCTGAGATGCGATCGCGATAATATAGCAGCAAACCCTCCTCAAATAATGTTTTCGAGGCTAACTTCGCCTCTCGGATTTCAGGAGAATCGCCGTCAAAGACCTCAAAGACTGCCACAGCTTGTGATTTGCCCTGCACTTTCACCTTATCTATCAGGCGAAGGTTATAGGCAGTGGGGTTGTGCAAACGGGCAAAGGTGTGGTGAGAGATTAATAACGAGACGCCATACTCTTTGGTTAAGCTTTCCATGCGAGAGGCTAAATTCACGGCATCGCTAATTACCGTGCTATTCATCCGATTTTGTCCTCCGACAGTTCCCAGCATCAAGGAACCGGTATTGATGCCAATACCAATTTTAATCGGCAGGTAGCCTTGCTGGTGGCGGTGTTCGTTGTAGCGAGTGAGTCGATGTAACATGGCAATTCCGGCTTGCACGGCATCATCAGCTGCACCACTGAATAAGGCCATAATCGCATCGCCAATGTACTTATCGATAAAACCGTGATTTTCTGCGATCGCTGGCTCCATGCGACTGAGATAGGAGTTGATAAATTTAAAATTGTCGGCAGGTGTCATGGTTTCCGATAGGGTGGTGAAGGAGCGAATATCGGAAAATAGTACGGACATCTCCCGGTGGACTTGGTCGCCTAATTTAACATCTACAATACTCTCTTTATTTAAAAATTGGAGAAACTGATGGGGAACAAAGCGTTCGTAAGCCTGATTGAGTTCGGCCATTTGCTGGTAAAAGCGGGCATTTTGAATGGAAATAGCTGCCTGTGCCGATAGCAGATTCAATAATTCCAATCTCTTGGGTGTAAACGCTCCTAGGGTGAGGTTATTTTCTAAATAGACAATGCCGCTGAGTTGACCTTGATTTAGTAAAGGCGCACAGAGAATCGATTTAGGCTGATTCTTCTTAATGTAAGGATCGTGGCTAAACTGCTCCTCATGGATAGCATCTGCCAATACGACTGTTTCTTTAGTACGGACTACATAGTTGATAATTGCGACTGACAATGACTGAGCATTTTGGATAGGCAAGGACTGCAACACCTTAACCTTATTGCACTCGGTACAGGTTTCCTGAACCACATCGACTGAACCTTCTGCTTCAATCAACAGTTGGCTCTTGGTTTCTAAAATCAAAAATCCCTTTTGCGCTCCTGCATTCTCGATGAGAATCTTCATCAATGAGGCTAGCAACTTATCCAGTACGATTTCCCCCGAAATGGTTTGCGCTGCTTTCATTACCGTCTGCAAATCCAGTGCTTCTGAACTATCCTTCTCAGTACTGCTGGTAATGGTAAACCTAGAGGGATTTTGTGGAATGGCTCCGCTACGGTTGACTTGAGAATTTCCTAACAGCAATTGAGGGTGAGTTTCCTCTAAATGCTTGACTTTAGCTGTGGCTCCCCAGCGATGATACCCATAGTGAGCGTTTTGCATGTAACTTTGGGCAATTTCTTGCCGCCCTAAGGCAAGATAGAATGCAGCAGCCCGTTCGTAAGCTAGTGCTTCTTCCTGGATGTACCCCTGCTCTCTAGCTCCTTGAATGGCGCGATCGTAATACTCCATTGCCTTAACGATTTTACCCTGTACCCTAGCGCGTTCAGCCTCTACAAGCTCGTACTTATGCTGGAAGTTTGAGGGTGCATGGTATGCCCATTGACTCATTATTTTCTGATGCCGGGTAACTTTGGCTAGATAGCGTTTTCGCTCCGTTTTACTAGCATTGGCACAAAGAGCTAGGAGGGCTAAAGAATAGTATAAATTGTATAAGACACTATTTAATAATCCCCGCACTCCATTAATGTATTTTTCAGCTAAAGCAGCGTGCTGGACAGAGGAGCTATAGTCGTTAAATAGATAACAGACTAAAAATTTGGCAAAATAAGCTGATACTATCGATAATTTGTTATGGCTTTGGTAGGCTAACTGTAAATAATCATTAATCTTTTCTAGGTTTATTCCTAATTCTAGTTGAGAGTTTGCTCTTAAACTCAAAACTAATTGATGCCAAATTTGGATATAACTATATTGAAACTCTTGTTTAAAGTTTTGATTCATAGCCAGATGCTGGCATTGCTTATCCTCAACATCTTCTAAGGACTGCCCGACAAAAAAAGAGTAAGTGCAGTAATTGACTGTACAATGACCAGCATATTCTATATCGCCATTTTCCATAGCTAGTTTAATCGTTGCCAGCAAAGAATTGAGGGTTTTCTTGGCAGGTTCCTTCCAGGGTCTAACAAAGGCATTGAATTGCTGATATACTCTAGCTTTAATGTCCTTAGCATGAAATCGCTCCACTAACTTTAACGCCAGTTGGCCAAATCTATATCCATACTCGATAGTTTCCGGCGTTCCACATAAAAGCAAACTATAAACACTATAGGCATAAGCAGCGAGGGACGAATTCCCATAACGGATACAGAGATTTACCATGGTGAAGATGAACGATGGCAAAATTGAGGGATTGGCAATATAAGCAGGAGCCATGACGCTCATTAAAATCCGCAGTGCTGCCAGTTGAGCCGGGTCGGTCATTTCTGGTAGATTGAGTAAATCTTCAACGCTTAGCTCGGGCGGGGAATCTTGGGATAGCGATACTTCCAGCATCTGTAGAACTTGCAGTGCCGTATCTATCGCTTCTAGCATTTGGTTTTGAGATATATAAAAGAGGATGGTTATCTCATACACTTTGACTTTGTGCAGGTAGTTGGTAGCCTGTTTCAGGACAATGTCTGCCAGAGTAGCTGCCTGCTCAAAGCGAGTGGTTAGGTAGGCGGCTTCTACGGCTTCAACATACAAGTTGAGCGTTAGCTCATACTGAACCTGCCAACTTGCTTCTGGGAGCAGTTCCAAACCTGCCATGAAATAACGTACAGCAGATTCATAAGCTGTGGCAGCTTTCGCTTTCTTGCCAGCAGTGAGGTTCAGTTGAGCGAGTTCGTATAGTTGCCGATCTTGAGTAATTAACTCAGCACTAATATTCAGATGGTTAACAATATCAAAGATCGTTTCTTCTAGGTGTTCCGGAGCGGTATTTTCAATGAGCAATTGCCCTACTCTCAGGTGAACCCATTTTTTCCGATCGTCGGGAATTAGGGAATAGGCAGCTTGCTGAATGCGATCGTGTAAAAATTTGTATGCAGTTGTTGGTTGCTGGTTGTTGGTTGTTGGTTGTTGGTGGTTTGGTGGTGATGATGAAATGGTGCTGGTGATGGCTGGAGGGAGGGGGGTTTCAGGTAAGGTTATTAATTTGTAGTTGTCGGTTAGGGAAATAATTAAACCTTCTTGCAGAGCTACCCAGAGCTGGGCTGCTGTTTCTGGCGGCGATTTTTCTAGAACGATGGCTAAGGTATTTAACTCAAATTGGTTGCCTATACAAGCTGCTAACTGCAATGCTTGTTGAGCTTGTGGTGTTAACCTTTGAATTTTCAGCACCATTAGGTCAACTACATTATCGGTAAAGTTTCTTGCCTGGATTTGGGCTAAATCCCACTGCCACCCTCCACGCTGAAAATCACACTGTAAAAGATTTTCTGTGTAAAGTGATTTTAAGAACTCATTAACAAAAAAAGGATTTCCCCCTGTTTTCAAGCACACTAGCTCGGCAAGGGGCTTAGCTCGGTCAGGAGAACATTTGAGGCTTTCTGAAATTAAGCGTGTGATACTGATTAATTCTAAAGGTTCGAGGAAAATCTCATTAATAATTGCACCGCTGCTGCCAATCCCCTCGAACATCAGCATCAACGGATGAGTAGCGCTAACTTCGTTATCTCGATACGCCCCAATTAATAAGAGATTTTGACTATCTGAGGCGGTAATTAACATTTTAATTAGTTCTAAAGATGCTGTATCTGCCCACTGCAAATCATCCAGGAATAAGACCACAGGATGTGAGGGACTAGTAAATACTCTGATGAAGTTTTGAAACATTAAGTTGAAGCGATTCTTGGCTTCTGCTGGCGTCAAGGTGGGCACCATGGGCTGTTCCCCCAAAATTAGTTTTAATTCTGGGATTACATCAATAATTACTTGACTGTTCGCACCTAAAGCTGTTAATATTTTTTCTCGCCATTGATTTAGCTGTGCTTCACTTTCGGTTAACAGATGTTTGATTAACTCTTGAAAAGCTTTAATGATTGCTGAATAAGGGATATTGCGCTGATACTGGTCAAATTTGCCGCTAAGGAAATAGCCGCGCTGCCGAGTAATGGGTTTGTAAAGTTCCTGGACTAAAGCAGATTTTCCGATACCGGAATATCCAGATACCAGGATCAACTCGCTTTGATCAGGAGTTGTATTCAAAGAGGTAACTTGCTCTTCCCCAACTCCCCCACCGCTGACTCGCTCAAATGCTGCAAGTAGAGTTTCCACTTCTCGTTCCCTGCCATAAAGTTTTTGGCAAAGTTGAAACCGATCGGAAATATCTTGGCGTCCTAAGGGAAAGGGATCGATTTTGCCGTTCGTCTCTAATTGCATCAGGCAGATGGTTAAATCTGTTTTGAGCCCCCAAGCACTTTGGTATCTATCTTCAGCATTTTTAGCTAACAACTTCATCACAATATCGGAAACCGTTTCAGGACAGGAGGGGTGTTGTTTTCCTCTTCCTCTCTCCCAATCTCCTGTGTTGGTTAAATGGGGAGGTACTGCTTGTTTAGCAATGTGGCAATGTACTAACTCTATGGGATCGTCAGTTGCAAAAGGTAGTTGATGGGTCAATAGTTCGTAAAAGGTAGCTCCTAAAGAGTAAAAATCGGTTCGGTAATCCAGGGATCGATTCATTCTGCCAGTTTGTTCCGGCGACATATAAGCTAACGTGCCTTCTAAGACGGCAGGATTTTTGAGAGTAGGATTTTCTCGCGATAAAACGGTGGCAATGCCAAAATCGATAATTTTGAGTTGTCCCGTATCTGGGTTAAAGACAATATTGGAGGGATTAATATCTTTGTGGATAATGTTGGCTGCGTGAATTTTTCCCAAACTTTCAGTAATGCGAATGGCAAGGCGGAGAAATTCTTTGAGGGTAAAGGTGCGATCGCTCATCAACAGCTTTAAAGAGGAACCGCCAAAATCTTCAAAGAGGATAACTAGAGTGCGCTGGTAGGTTTCTAAGCTGTAGGCTTGGATCGCACCACCAATATTCAGAGAGCGGGTAATTTGATATTCCTGTTGATAGCGGGTAATTTGTTCAAGGGTGGGATAGTCTTGCTTGAGAACCTTGAGGATAACAGGTTGGTGATCCGAGTTTCGGATACCCCGATAGATTAGGGAATTGGCACTTTCATAGATTTGGGCGAGAATCTGGCAGCCAGCAAGGTTGACCATAGTAAAGTTGGACGGATGAGGGTGTTGATCGACTTGGAGATTCTACCGCTGCTCAAGGTATAAGGAAAGCTGAAAAAGCTTGATTTTGATCGAATTTTTAGCAGGTTGAGCACAAATCTATCAATGGATTGCCTTTTGGTTTTGGCGATCGCCTCGTGCAGCTACACTATCAATCTTTGTGAAGCCGCTTATCTTCAACTTTCAAACGCCTGATATATTCACGAATTACATCTGTCTTCGTTCTACCGTTGTTGGTACAATAGGCTTCTAGCTGAAGCATTTCTATTTCAGGTACTCGGATAGTTAAGACTTTAACGCTTTTGGCCATACTGCAATTAGCTTCTAAAATGCAGTACAATTCTACCATGGATATGCGTCTTAGCATGGTACTGCGATCGCTATGCTAAGGCGGCTGCTCCGATGTAGAATTTTCAACAAAGGAGCAATTTCATTATGATTCAAGATCAGGAAGATGACTACTTATTAGAGGAATGGTTACAGCTAAGGTCACAAATCAAACCTGATGCAGTTCATCTGTGGCGTGGTAAATAAATTGGCATTGGGTGCAGTAGGGGCGGGTTTATTAATATGTATGTGGCAAAGCATTTCATATTGGTAAACCCACCTCTGTGGCTTGCCTCCCTATTTTCCAGATAGCAAACGAGAACCTACCGGGCATTGAATTTCTAAAGAGTCACCTGTAGGTGGAGTAGGCATATTCGGTGGCGAACTCGCAGGCCGATCGCTTTCACAAATCCCCGCTACAGTGATTAAATCCCCTTCCACTTCCGTGACAAACACCGCACCGATGTAGCTGGGCAAGCCAGCATCTTTGGGTTGAGCTGTAATGGCTACGCTTTGAGTGCGATCGCCTACAGGAACGATCTGATAGCGATAAGATTCAGTTTCCAGGTTCGTAGCAATCCCCAATTCATCAATATCAGCAGCAAATTTGCCCTTTTCGAGATGAAATGCCTGCTGCGCTCGGTTTAATAAGGTGATGTACTGAGTAGGAATATTAGGTCTAGACTGACTCGTTTTACTCTCCAACTCCAGGATCTCAATATTTTGTGGTACAGTTGTTACATCTGAAACCTTCTCCAGTAGAGATACGGTAGGGCTAAATTTACTGGGTCTGGGTTGTCCAGGAGTAATGCCATTTAACTCTAAACGCAGCTTTCCTTGAGGAGTCAATTCAAAAATGGTCAAGGCTGTTTGATCGGGGGTAAGTGCCATATCTAGTTGCATGGGTTGAGTGGTGGCACGAACCTGGTAAGCCGTCTTGATGGCAATAGCAGACCCATCATTGCCTGGTAAGATAAAAAATAATTGATTCTGTGGAGTAAAAATCAAGGTCAACACTTGCTCAGTTGTGGGGTCTTTAATTTGCCACTGCCCCAGCAATTGATTTATCACTGCATTGGTTTCGGAAGTCTGTCGAGATGGCCCAACGGTGGGTGGGATAGTAGGCTGAGCATTGACCGGAGTACCTGTGGCAATCAGTAGCGCTAGCAACAGTCCTTGAGTAACGAACTGGTAAGGGAACCAGAGCGATCGCTGGGGTTGGTGAAAGACAACATGACTCATAAGCATCACTTCCGAACAGCATTCAGCCTTCAGCTATCAGCTTAATCGAAGAATTAGGGGAGTTTCAAATCATAAAAGTATCCGCAACTGACCAGATCCGCCAGGAACTCAAGTTCCTGGCTCATAGCTGAAGTCCATTAAAATGGACTGAAATCCTTTAGAACTTATGCCAGCCAAGCCTCTAGTAGTAAGGTGCGTTATTACTTCGCGATACTATAAATGATATTGCCTAACCAAGGCTGGTAAGGGAGCGAGATTTGTTTTATGTCCCAGACGCCCCTAAGCGCCTGCCGCTACCATATCCAGCTCAGCGATCGCCTTTCAAATCTGCCACTCCTCCTAGCTGGCCCGATCTTGCGGCGCACTGAGAGTAACGCTGTTACGGTTTGGGTTGCTCTCAAAGCACCCTGCACCGTTACCCTCAACGTTTACGCTACAAAGGAAGACGGTTCTGTTATCCAAGGTTTATTACTAAAAGGTACAAGCTCGACGGTAGCCATTGGCAAACACCTACATATTATTGCTATCACCGCTCAGCCAGTAACTTTGGCGCAGCTAGAACCCGGACAGATCTATGCTTACGACCTGAACTTCGACAACCCTGACACTAATCTTGCCCGCGCCCTTTCAAATATCCAGTGCCCTTCTCAAGTCACAGTCAGCTATTTCGCCCACCAACTACCCACCTTTGCCATACCACCTGCTGACTTAAACGACTTGCGGCTAGCGCATGGTTCCTGCCGCAAGTTACACGGGGGTGGTGGTGATGCTTTACCGTTATTGGATGATTTAGTTGGTTATTATGCCAAACAAGCCAACGCCCGACCCCATCAGCTATTTTTCACGGGTGACCAAATCTATGGTGATGACGTAGCTGACATCATGCTGTGGGTAGCAACAGGTGTGGGTGATATCTTACTAGGTTGGGAAGAAAATCTGCCTTGTTACCCCACACCAACCCCTAACGCTCAGCCCAAGAAACCCAGCGAATTTCTACCGGGACAGCGCACGGACATCGCCGAACAGGATGGTGGGTTTACAGCCATGCATCTCAATAGCCCGGAGGAAGCGAAAAGCCATCTATTTAGTTTAGGGGAATACTGCGCCGCCTATCTGCTGACTTGGTCGCCTACACTGTGGCCTGAATCTTTACCAAAAGGTGCTGAAATACACCAAAACCGCAAACAAGCTAAACAATGGGATAAAGAAGCCTCTCGACTTAGTGAAAGCATTAGTCAGTTGTGGAAAGTCCGGCGGGTCATGGCAAACATACCTACTTATATGATTTGTGATGACCATGATATTACCGATGACTGGTATCTGAATCGAGCTTGGTGTAACCGCGTGTTGGGCAAACCTCTAGGCAGGCGCGTCGTACAGAACGGTTTGTTGGCTTACGCCTTATTTCAGGCATGGGGAAACACCCCGGAGCAATTTCAGCCTGGGCAACCGGGGGGTAACTTGTTGAAGGCGGCAACAATTTGGTCGGCGTCAGCAGGAACCGATGAAGCTGCCTCAGAAGTTATTGCTAAATGCCTCGGACTGCCCCCATTAGTACCCCACACTGGCTTACCTCAGCTCAAACTCGATCGCGATGTCCTAATTCTGGATCGAGATTATCCCGATGGGACAGTGCCCTTAGAGTGGCATTATGCGATCGCAAGTCACTCTCATGAAGTTATCGTCCTCGATACCCGTACCTGGCGCGGCTATCCGCCAGATGATGAGGACGGAACGGCACCTCCTTGGTTATTGAGTCCCACAGCTTTTTTAAAACAAATTCAACAGCCTCTAGAACGAACCAGTGAGTCAGACATCAAGATAACGTTTATCGTCGTACCCACCAATCTGGTAAGTTTGCAGATTATTGACCGGGCGCAACGATGGGAACTAGAAAAAGGCAACGTTTTTAACTCTGATGTCGGTGATGCCTGGAATATGAATGAGGTTGCCTTATCCAGACTTCTAGCTGAACTGTTCCAGAAGCGACGCTTAGTAGTGGTACTCTCAGGCGATATTCACTATGCCGCTGCCATCCGCCTTAGCTATTGGTCGGGTGACTCCAAATCTATAACAAATAGTTCAACGGCGAGAGTACTGGTACAGCTAACGGCCAGTCCTTTCCAAAATAGCGAGTTGAAGACCCAGTTGATCCACACTAAGTTGAAATCTCTCCTACCAGAACCATCCCAAGACTGGGTGGGATGGCAGGAACCGCCGGAAATGGTAGAAATCCAGGTGACACCGGGAGCAGTACGGAGGCTGAATGTAAAACTACCGACCACTAGGCCAATGGTACGGCTAATCCGGGGGATGCGCGGCAATTGGCACATAGCCTGGGCGATCGCCATTAAAGATGCCAACTCCCTCCCTGACTGGCAGTACCATATTGAATGGATAAAACGCCAGAGAGCAAGATTAGCTCCCTGGCTAGACCAAGGCTTCCCCATAGAGATCGCCCAACCCAAAAAGCCTGCCTCTTGGCTGAGAGTATTGGGGAATGTCCTATCGCCCCTGTGGTGCAATCCATGGATTCAAGAGGGTTCAGAAGTCGTCGGACGCAACAACTTTGGCCTGATTCGCTGCCAATGGTCACAAAACCCTGAGGAAGTATCCGCAGTTATTCAGGATATTTATTGGCAGCCTCCCTGGCAATCTACCAGCGTTGTCTACAGTCGATACTGGGTATCAGTTGGTGTATTGCACCAAACTCAGCCGCCAATTTTCTAGAAACCTTGCACTGAAGGCTTTATATTTACCCCTTTATTTTTAGATATTGTTTGTAGTAGAGGCGCTTTAGTGCCTGAAAATGCTTGTAGTGCCAAGTAAGCACTAAAGTGCTTACTACGAACCTTTGCTTATAATTACGTGGCATAATTTTTGATATGTAATACATTTGTAGATGTATTACAGGTAGAAATGATAATGTTATACAGATAACACTCGCTTTAATTTAAATGAAATTATGAAATATTAAAGTGTATTTATGAGAGATTTAATTATGATGAAATCGCCATAACGCTTTTTAGATAAGGCTTATAGCTATTCTAACTTCTGAAAAAACAATTTTCTTAACTATTCTAAAATAGATTTTAATAAAGTAAATAGATCGGCAAATTAAACTTTATGCTGGTTTTTACAGGATTTATCCAATAACCACATCAGTAATTACTCGGATATTCAATAAGAAAAATACATAATTTTTCGGATGTCAAAAAAGTTCTGGCGATCTGTAAGAAATTGTCATAATTGTTTCACGGTCTTGTCAGATATTTAAAGATTTTATAAATCAAGCTGATATCCATGAAACGCAGTGCTATTAATTGATTAGAAACAGTTTAAGCATAAGTACTTAACAGGGTGTGAGCCTCCAGTCTTCTACCAATTAATTCGTCATGGAAATGGTGTGGTTATGGCTGTCCAAGCAACTCCCCCTGTTGCCTCTTTTAGTTTATTTACAGCGTCCAAACAAGTTCAGTTTCTGGAAACCTTAAAGCGGATTCGGTTTAGCGGTCAACTGGTATTGACTGGGCCAGAGGGACAGCAGTGGATTTTCTTTCTCTATCTAGGCCGCCTCATGTATGCCACAGGTGGGAATCATCCAGTGAGACGGTGGCAAAGAAACCTAGCGGCCTACTGTCCGCAGATAGCTAGCGATCGCTCAATAATGCAGCGCGATTTGGCAGACTTCGATCCAGCCAGCTGCAAGACCTGCTGGCAATATCACTTGCTGTCTGCATGGGTAGCACAGCAGAAAATTACTTACGAACAGACTGCCAAACTGATTCAAGGGGTTGTTATTGAGATCTTATTTGATGTAGCCCAAGCGATGCGAGCCACCTATCAAATCAAGCAAGATAGCTCCTTATCGACTCAACTAGTCTTGCTAGACGTGCATCAAACGATCGCAGAGGTTGACCAGCTTTGGCAAGTTTGGCACAACGATCGCGTCGCCAGTTATTCTCCTAACATGGCTCCGGTCATCAAGCAACCCGATCAACTGCGGGAACGCACATCCGCGCCAGTTTACCAGATTCTCAGCAAACTATTAGATGGCAAACATACCCTCCGTGACCTAGGGGTGCAGATGAAACGGGATGTTCTGCAAGTCACCCGTTCGCTCCTACCTTACATTGAAGGCGGATTGGTAGAACTCGCGAGCATCCCCGATCTACCTATTCCCTTACGTGGCAACGTTCCTGAAACGCCCCCTACTGCTGTAGAACCGAAAGAGCAGGCATTGATCGCCTGTGTGGATGACAGTCCTTTGGTTTGCCACACTATGGAAAAGTTGCTCACTGCCGCAGGTTATCGATTTGTTGGTATAGAAGATGGGTTGCGAGCGATCGCAATCCTGTTAGCCCGCAAGCCAGATCTGATTTTTTTAGATCTGGTAATGCCAACTACCAACGGGTATGAAATTTGCGCCCAGCTACGCAAGCTTTTCTTTTTCCGCGATACCCCAATTGTAATTTTGACAGGTAATGATGGCATCGTCGATCGGGTCAAAGCCAAGCTAGTAGGAGCATCTGATTTCTTGAGTAAACCCATCGACGCTGGCATAGTACTTGGCGTCATCCAAAAGTACTTAAAGTGTCATTAGTTGTTTGTGGTTTGTGGTTTGTTATTTGTGGTTTGTTGTTTGTGCCCAGTGAGTGCCAATAAATAATCAATAATTAATAACCAATCACCAATCACCAATTACCAATCACCAATTTGTTCTTAATGAGGTAAATACCATGAGTACTGCCTTAGTGGTTGAAGACTCTGTCACGGATATGCAAATTATCTCTAGCTGTTTGCAGCAAGCTGGTCTGAACGTGTTGACCGCTGATAGTGGAGAAGAAGCCTTGGTAAAACTGAATACCTATAAACCTGATGTGATTGTTCTAGACGTTGTCCTACCAGGTCGCAGCGGGTTTGAGGTTTGCCGGGATCTGAAAACTGAAGCCCATACTCGCAAGATTCCAATTGTCATGTGTTCCACAAAAGGCGGCGAGATGGATAAGTTTTGGGGTATGAAGCAAGGAGCCGATGCTTATCTGGCCAAACCTGTTGACCAAACCGAACTGCTGCGCACCGTTAAACAGTTAGTTCTCAGATCTGCCTGATAGTTTGTTGTTGGTTGTTTGTTATTCGTATTTTGGCAAAACAGCCTATAACCAATCGCCAATAACCAAGAACAAATAACCAACAACCAACAACTAATAACTAAGAAATGAGGTTTATGCTATGGATACTGCTTTAGTTGTTGAAGATTGCTTAACAGATTTGCAAGTAATTTCTAGTTGTCTTCAACAGGGAGGAATTAAGGTTTTAACTGCCGACAGTGGGGAAGAAGCTCTGGCCAAAATCAGCAGCCACAAACCTGATGTCATTGTTCTAGATATTGTCCTACCAGGCCGCAGCGGCTTTGAGGTGTGTCGCGATATTAAAGATGCGCCGGAAACTCGCAACATTCCAGTAGTCATTTGCTCCACCAAAGGGGGTGAGATGGATAAGTTTTGGGGTATGAAACAGGGAGCAGATGCTTATCTGGCCAAACCTGTTGACCAAGCAGAACTTTTACGCACAGTTAAACAGTTAATCAGAGCTTAAGTACAAAAGTCTAGAACTGCGTACTGAGGAAAAATCCATGTCTAACTCTTCATTAATTCCCAACTCTTCGTTATCGCCTCTAGAGACACCAGCTGTCTCGTCTCAAAGCTCCTTAAGAGCTAGCGAACAGTTCTTGCGATTTCATCTTTTGCCGGATACTACTGCTCTATTGCCAATTGAACAACTAACTGAGGTGTTGACCATTCCCAGAGGTCAGATCGTCCCAATTTTTCAAATGCCTGCCTGGGTCATAGGTGCCTACAACTGGCGGGGTGAAGTCCTTTGGATGGTTGATTTGGGTCACTTAGTTGGACTGACTCCCTGGCACCAAGAGGCTGTCAGTGCTTCCACCTATACGGCACTGGTACTCCAAGCTTCTGCCAACTCTGCTACTTCTGTCAGTGCAAAGAATCAGATGCTGGGGTTAGTTGTTAACCGAGTAGAAGATATTGAGTGGTGCAATCCCGATCTAATTCAATCACCCCCTTCTTCTAGCGTTACCCCAGAACTGGTGCCCTTTTTGCGCGGCTACTGGTTGAAATCCAACGGTGAAATGCTAGTGCTTCTTGATGGTAAAGCTATTATTGCCGCGATGCCAAAGCCATAACAAGAAGGCTGAAGGCAGAAGTGTCACACTCTGTCATTTGGGGAATGGGGAATGGGGAATGGGGATTGGGAAGAGTTTTTTCCGTAGCCTCTGATATTAAAGGTTACCAATTCCCATTCCCCAATTAAGAGAAATCCCGTTTTTAGCCGCTAGTTGAGGATGCGGCAGGTGGAGTTCATATCTGCTCTCAAGTTTTGTTTTGTTGCTGACCGATTTTATTGCTCAAGAGCCATTAGTTATTTAGCAACTAATGGCTAACAGGAATGGCTAAGTAGTCTGCTATGAATTGCGTACACCAATAAGGCATGAAAATTCTTATCCCTTGTGCCCTCTGCCTTATTTGTAAGTCAGCACTTAGCAGTTAACTTTACCACATTTACAGATACAGGGTATCGCTACTGATTTTTTATCTTGAGGTTCGTGCTATGACGCAGCTTTCTTCTAATTCTCAAAACTCTACTAAGAATCGCACTTCATACCCTGTAACTATGCCATTAGATGACCCCACTCATGGGAGTAATTATTCCTCTCCCCATCGGCTGCTTGCTGTACCAGATCAAACAGCTATTAAACTGCCTAAACCAGAGGAAATGCCCTATGGCAATAAGCAGAATTTCCCCTCTAGCTCTCCACGACAGAAATCTCATGGGTGGCTAGGAAAAAGCCTGCGAACCAAAGTGGTTGCTCTAGCTTTGTCTCTTGGTACATTGCCCGTGTTATTAATCGGGACGATCGCCTATTTCACGGCTAGCCAAGGAATGTATCAACAGATTGAGAAAAACCAAGAGATTAACGCCACTGACTTAGAAGACAAGTTAAGTGCGTTTATCAACGAGCGTTTTGCCGATATTCAAGCCGTAGCTCAGCTTCCGGCGTTTCGTAACGCCGAGGTTCGGAAAGTAATGACTCCCGAGGAAAGACAACGTGTACTTGATAGCTACGTCAAACTATACAAAGCCTACGACAGCATTGCCGTATTCGATCTCCAGGGCAATGTCATCGCCCAATCTGAATCTGGAGGAGAGATCCTAGAGAATCACTTTGACCAGGACTATTTTCAGGAAGTGCTGAAAACAGACCGCCCATACATCCGGGAGCCACGGCTATCAGAATTTACGAAGATTATGAGTCTTTATGTCGCTGCCCCAATTAAGGATCGGATAACTGGCAAAACCATTGCCATTGTCCGTGGCCGCGCTCCCATGAGTATTGTTAATGAGGTGTTAGGCTCTGAGGAAGAACGGGAACAAGAATTCCACCTCATCGATTCTACAGGTCAGGTAATAGCATCCGGTGACCCAAACGACATCACTCAAAAGGTAGACCAAAAGTTCCCCAAACTGTATAGCAGCATTAAGGGAAAAGCCGATCAACTCCTGACCCTAGTGGAAGCTCGACCAGGCCGAGAAGATATCATTACCTACTCTCCTACTGATGCGCTAGCCAAAGAGCATAACTTCCATTGGGCTTTGATTCTTCTCCGTCCGACTAGGGTAGCATTTGCCCCTCAAAGAAACTTGCTCTGGACGATCGGAATTGGGACGGGCGCGACAGCAGTACTGGTCGGTATCATGGCTACTATTGTTGCTAACCGTGCCACGCGCCCAATCTTGGATGTTGCCAACGCGGTGAACAAAATTGGTCACGGTAAACTGGATACTCGTCTGGTAGTTGAAGGGGACGATGAAATTGCTGACTTAGAAGTTAACATCAACGATATGGCCGAGCAGTTGGGCAATCTGGTTCACGAACAAGAGTTGGCTACTGCTGAGGCACGCTTGTTAGCAGAAATCACGGGTTCTCGTACCCTGGAAACCGGAGATTTTCCAGAACTGTTCCAGAAAGCGGCAGAAGGAACTCGCCCAATTTTTCAGGCAGATCGGGTAATTGTCTGTATCTTCCAGCCTGACGGTCGTGGGGAGATTGTTGCCGAGTCCGTCGTTGCAGGTTGGCCTCGCGCCCTTGACGACCGCACCAAGCAACTGTCAATTCCAGAATCACTAATGACAGTTTATCGAGATGGGGATGTCATTGCTCGCAAAAATGTTTTTGAGGCTGGTTTGGCCCCTGACCAAATGAAGATCGTAGAACGCTTAGCGGTTAAGGCTAGCTTAGAAGTGCCAATTTTTCAACAAGGTAAGCTCTTTGGTTTGTTGATGGTACACTACTGCGGCAACCCCCACGAGTGGCAGCCCTCAGAGATCGCCTTTGCCAAACAGCTAGCTGGTCAGTTGGGACTGTGTATTGACCGGGTAACCCTGCTAGAAGAAACCGAAACCCTGGCTCAAGAACAGCGGCAATTGAAAGAAGGGTTGCAAAAGCGAGCCTTAGAACTCCTACAGGAAGTAGACCCAATTAGTAAAGGTAACCTGACCATCCGGGCACGAGTCACAGCCGATGAAATCGGGACGATTGCAGACTCCTATAATGCCACAGTTAGTAACTTGCGGAAAATCGTTCTTCAGGTGCAAGAAGCTGCTAGCCAGGTGGCTCAAACTACTAATAGTAGTGAAAAGTCTGTTGAGGAACTATCCGCAGAAGCCTTGCGGCAAGCTGAAGAAATTGCCTTAGCTTTGGAGCGAGCCCAAGAAATGGTGCAATCCGTGCAACTGGTTGCTGAAAGTGCTGAGAAAGCAGAAGCCGCTGTACAACAAGCAGCTCAGACGGTGCAAGAAGGTGACATGGCCATGAACCGCACAGTACAAGGGATTATAGCTATCCGCGACACAGTAGCAGAAACGGCCAAGAAAGTCAAGCACCTTGGGGAATCGTCTCAAAAGATTTCCACAGTTGTGAACCTGATCGGCACCTTTGCTGCTCAAACCAACTTGCTAGCTCTTAATGCCTCAATTGAGGCAGCTCGTGCAGGGGAAGAAGGCCGAGGATTTGCGGTGGTTGCTGACGAAGTCCGAGCTTTGGCGCGGCAATCAGCAGAAGCAACCAGTGAAATTGAAAAACTGGTCGCTGCTATTCAAGGGGAAACCAATGAGGTGGTAGCAGCCATGGAATCTGGTACAGAGCAGGTGGTCATAGGTACAAAACTAGTGGACGAAACCCGCCAGAGCTTGAACAAAATTGCAGCCGCTAGTATCCAGATCAACACTTTAGTTGAAGCAATTGCCCAAGCCACAGTTGTGCAAAGCCAAGCCTCTGCAACCGTAACCAAAACCATGACCGATGTGGCCGCGATCGCACAAAAAACCTCAACCGGAGCCACCCAAGTATCCGCATCGTTTAAGCAACTACTATCCGTGGCTCAAGCACTGCAAGAGGATGTGGGCCAATTCCAAGTAAGTTAGTTGGTGGTTGTTTGTTTTTAGTTGTTGGTTGTTGGTTGTTTGTCGTTTGTATTGCCTAATAAACTTAGGGCAAGGATTAGGAGTATTCTTTACTAACCAACAACCAACAATCAACAACAAATAACTAATCACCAACAATAAACAACCAACAACAAACAACAAGAAATAACAAATAACAAATAACTAATAACCAACAACAAACAACAAACAACAAATAACCAACAACAAATAACCAACAACAAATAACTAAACTATGGCACTTAACCCTGATATCCGCGACCAAGCATATCAGTTCTTTATCGAAGAGGCTCCGGAACTGTTGCAGGTTATTGAAGCGGGTTTACTCACTCTGAGGGGCGATCGCACCACGGCTAAAATCCACGATTTAATGCGAGCGGCTCATTCCCTGAAGGGAGGAGCTGCGAGCGTGGAACTCGAAGCTATTAAAACTCTGGCTCACCGCTTGGAAAATATCTTCAAAGCGCTCTATGACGAAACGATCGCAATTGATACCAACCTAGAAAGTCAACTGCTGCAAGCCTACGATTGTCTGCGCTTGCCTTTGATGGAGCAGATCTCAACGGGTTACTTTGACGGCGCACACGCCCTAGAACTTGCCGACCCCATCTTCGCTCAGATTGAAGAACGATTGGGAGATGCTCTCAACCGGGGTGATACTTACATTCCTAGTTCGTCGGAATTAGGGATTGATATGACCACGTCTATCTTTGAAGTGGATGTCGGCCAAGGACTGGAACACCTAGCTCAGATTGTAGCTCATCCTCAAGAGTATGAGGTAGCTGGAGAATTACGGGCACAAGCGGAGGTCTTTGCCGGATTTGCCGAGTTATTAAACTTACCAGGATTTGGTGCGATCGCTCAAACTACCCTACGCGCTTTGGCAGCTCACCCTAACCGCGCCCTACAAATTGCTCAACTAGCGCTGATTGATTTTGAATTTAGCCGACAAGCCGTACTATCGGGCGATCGCAGCCAAGGGGGAAGTCCATCAAGTGCGTTGGTTGCTCTAGCAGAATCTAGGGAGGAGCGAGAGATACCGGACATCACGACTATCCCTGTCGCCTATTCGGTTTCGGAAGATCTACCTGTTGTTAAAGAACAACCAGAAACCCTAACCGCACTGGAAGATATTTTTAGCGACTTAGCAAGTATAGCTGATACAGAATCTATAGTGGATTCGGTCTCAGATAGTGAGCCAATGGTGTTAGAGCTATCAGCAAGTAAGGAAATAGCATCTGAGACTCCCTCATTAGCAGAGGTGTTTGGCAGTGCTATTGAGGCGTCTGATACCGAAGCCGAATCTGTAGGTGAGGAAATAGCACCAGAGGTTCCTTCACTTGTAGATTCCCAATCTCTAACTCCAGAAAGCCTGGAAACCGCATTAACATCCCTCGGGCAAATTATTGATAACTTACCTTCAGTTGAAGATATTGCCATACCTACCCCTGCTACCTCGAAGACGGCTAATTTAGTCCCAACGCCATCTAGTTCCGAGCCAATATCCCACAAAGCCCAACCAATATCGGCAGATATCGCTCAACCAGAAGCCTCTGTAACACCTAACCTAACGGTGCGGGTTGACTCAGAACGGCTGGAACGGATGAATAACCTGGTGGGTGAGCTGGCAATCAACCGCAATGGTCTTTCCCTCCAGAACCAGCAACTCCAGAAAGCGGTGCGAGAGTTGCTGGATCGATTTAGTCGAGTTCAGAACGTGGTGGGTCAGTTGCAGGAATTATCCGACCAGATGCTCGCTGGTACATCCAGTTCTGGCTCCATTGCGCTCCATCCTAGCTTTTGGTCAGTTTTTGGCAATGGAGAGATAAGTGGTGCCAATCCCTTTGACAACAACGTCTTAGCTGAAATGGGGTGGCCGTTGCCCAAGGCTGGGTTTGGCAATCGAGAAACACTCCATAACTCCGAGTTTGATTCCCTAGAATTAGACAGCTATGGTGTCTTGAACTCCCGCCTACAAGGGTTGATTGAAGATATGGTGCAGCTCGAAGAAGCCGTTGATGATGTCGCTCTCTTTGCCAAGCAATCGGATCAAACCCTAGAACAACAACGGCAAATGCTGACCCAGCTGCGGGATGAGCTGATGTGGGCGAGGATGTTGCCTTTGGGTGAAGTTATCAACCGTTTTCCTCGGATACTGCGGGATTTATCTGCCACTTACCACAAATCCGTCAGCTTGAAACTGAGCGGTACAGGCGTGCTGGTGGATAAAGCAGCTCTAGAAAAACTTTACGATCCGCTGTTGCACTTACTGCGCAATGCCTTCGATCACGGCATTGAATCTCCTGAAATCCGGCGTCAGCAGGGGAAAACCGAGCAAGGTCAAATTGAAATTCGCGCCTACCATCAAGGCAGCCAAACTATCATCGAAGTCAGGGATAACGGTCAAGGTGTGAATACCGAGCGCATCGGGTGTCGTGCCGTTGAATTGGGATTGCTCTCTGCCGAACAACTGACGACTGTTTCCGACTCTCACCTGTATGAATTACTGTTTGAGCCAGGATTTTCCACCGCAGAACGGGTGAGCGAACTGTCTGGACGGGGAGTTGGCTTGGATGTAGTGCGCTCCCAAATGCGATCGCTCAAAGGCAACATCACCGTTACCTCCTCCCCCGGAGTTGGCACCACCTTTACCTTACGCTTGCCCTTAACCCTGACCATTGCTAAATTACTCGTCTGCTTCATTGGTACGACAGCAGTAGCATTACCCTCGGACAGCGTTGAAGAAATTGTCGTTCCCAAATCCGATCAGGTTAAAACCACAGGGCAACAGCGGTTTTTGAGCTGGCGGGAACAGATTGTACCAGCTTATCGACTGGCCGACATCTTAAAATATGCCTGCCCGTTTCCAGAAAACTCCCCTACTAAAGCCTTACTCTCAGTCCCCTCTCCCCAAGATTGGGCGCTGCCGATGCTAATTCTCCGCCAAGAGCAGCACGTTCTAGCCCTAGAAATCGATCGCCTAGTAACTGAGCAAGAATTAGTAATCAAACCCTTCAGTTCAACTATCGCACCCCCAGCTGTGACCTACGGCTGCACAATTTTGGGTGATGGCAGCTTAATTCCGGTAATTGATGGTGCTGTCTTGATGAGCCAGCTATTGGGTCAAAGTGCAAAAGCGATCGCCATCAGTTCTGATACCAAACCCTTATTTTTGAGCATCAACGCAAGTTCGTCGATGGGCAAGACTGAGGCAGGGATCAAGACAGCCAAAACACCTACCGTACTGGTAGTCGATGATGCCGCCGCCCTACGACGCACCCTAGCACTGACCTTAGAACGGGCTGGTTGTCGCGTCTTGCAGGCGCGAGATGGCAGGGAAGCACTAGAGCAATTACGGCAAGGGTCGAGGGTAGATCTGGTAATTTGCGATATTGAAATGCCCAATATGAACGGCTTTGAGTTTCTCGGCCAACGTCGCCAAGAGCCTCAACTCCTATTAATTCCCGTCGTCATGCTCACCTCCCGCAGTAACGATAAACATCGATGGCTAGCCATGCATTTAGGTGCTACCGCTTATTTCACCAAGCCCTACCTAGAGCAGGAGTTTTTAATGGCGATCAAAGACATTATCCACGAACAGAATTCAGAACAAAAGCGGTCAATCCAACTCGTATAACCGACGACTTTTAGAGTTTAGGCAAATCCATCAATCTAAACTCTAAAACTCTCAACTGCAATGGAGTTTAATATGAACAATCTCTTAGTTAACTCACGATCCCATGAGATCGTTCGATTTCAACAGCCGCAGACCACACGATCGCTAAAATTAATTGTCTTTAAAATAGGCGATCTCAACCTAGCATTACAGATTGAGTCAGTGTACAAAGTAGTCGATCGCACGCCAATTTACAGCAGTGGCATCAATCATATAGGAGTTGCCCATCTCGGCGATCGCGAAATCACAGTTTTCGATCTCCATTGGCACTTTTTCAAAACTAGCCAAATCAGGGCACCCGAGCCAGGGGGTTATATAGTAATTCTACAGAATACTCCAGGTGAACTCTATGGTATTCCAGTAGCCGAAACCCCAGCCTTAATCGAGATGCCCTTATCCGCAATCCGCCTTCTACCAGAATCATACCGCCGTGCCGACACCTTAAAAGTTGCCCGTCATGTAGCCGTGATTCCCCAAGCAGGAGCATCCACAACCATCTTTTTGCTAGATGTAGACCTTTTACTCCCCATCTTGCAACAAGTAGGCACATTGGAGAAATAAAGAATGGTAGTTGTTGGTGGTTGGTGGTTTGTTATTACCTAAGCCTAATCATCAACAGCTCATTCATCCGTTAATCCGTTACATCCTCATGCCAAATCCGCTGCCACCATTCCTCAACCTATGCCTAAGCCAAACGATGACCGATCGCTTTTAGGGCAAACTGCGGTAGAGCCATCATGCGTCGCCAGCGCCAAGGTTCTTGATATAAGCGATAGAGCCATTCCAAATGATTATCTCGCAACCAGACTGGTGCACGAGATTTAATTCCTGCCCAGATATCAAAGCTACCACCAACACCAATCCAAGTAGCGTGGGGACACAAGTGGCGATTTTGAGCAATCCATAACTCCTGACGCGGCACGCCCAAACCTACTAAAATCAGGCTGGGTTGCTGTTTTTGCAGGGTTGCTTTTAATTCCTGTTCCTGTTCCGGTGAGAGATAGCCGTTGGCAATACCAGCGATCGCAAGTTCAGGCAGTTGTTGTTGCCACACCTCAGCTGCTTGTTGAGCAATACCGGGCGCACCACCATAGAAAAATACTGAACCAGATTCACCCAATTGAGCAGCTTGGCGCAATAGAGATTCCGCTAATTCAATTCCCGGACAGCGCCGCTGTCGCTGTCCGTGGATCAGCAAGTAAAGGATGACCCCAGCACCATCGGGGATTACCAGTTCGGCTTTCCGGATCGCCTCAGCTAGAGCCTCATTACACTCTGCTTGCATAACCATTTCTGCATTCAACGTTACTACATGGCCGCCCGTCTTCTGCTTTAGACGAGTTCCCAGCCAGCGGTCATAGTTATCTAGTAGATGAACCGATAGCCCCATGACGGGAAATTGAGCGGGTGTCTCAAACATAGCCGAGTTTCTGAATTGCCTTAAATGACAGTAACAGTATGCAGACTATCCGATCGGGATAGAAAAATGAAAGCTACTCTGCAAAATTTTGCCAAGAAAACCCAAGCGTGAGAGATCGCTGGGGTCAGCAGAAGAGAGAACACGGTTGACGCCCCTAGGGTATCACAAACTTAACCATTCTGATGTGTATTTATAAGGAAGGTTACAGGCCAGGAGGTAGGCAAGAGGGAGAGGCAGAGGCAAACAGGGCTTAAAACTCCCAGAGGCTGAGAAGTCGAGTTTCTTCAAGAAACCCGACTTCTGGGTGTGAGGTTTATCGAGGCTCAGCTGTCGATCAGCCTGGAATGAACTTGAGGGCTGCACCGTTCATGCAGTAACGTTGGCCAGTAGGGGCAGGGCCGTCCTCAAACACATGACCTAGATGTCCACCGCAGCGGCAGCAATGCACTTCAATGCGAGTCATGAAGAAGGAACGATCTACCGATGTGCCGATCGCGCCTTCAATTGGGCTGAAAAAGCTGGGCCAGCCAGTACCGCTGTTAAATTTGGTATCTGATGAAAAAAGAGGTAGTTCGCAGCCAGCACACACGTAAGTCCCCTTGGCGTATTGCTTATCGAGTGGACTGGTGTAAGAACGTTCAGTACCGTGTTTGCGGAGTACGTTAAACTGTTCGGGCGTCAGAATTTTGCGCCACTCTTCCTCGGTTTTAGTGATTTCAAAGTCATTTTTTGACGCTGTCATAATGGTTGCCCTCCAAGGTATATAGCGCGATCGCGATGCCGTGCGAACAATTGCTGTCGTTGATTCAACATCTATTATCATCCAGTAGCCGCTGGATTAGCCAATGACACTAGAGATTACCAGCATTGGTCAAGAGTCACTGATACTAATCATCCTCCCGATCAAACAGCTCTAACAAACCCACTGTGCCTACAAAAAAAGTATAAGTACCATATTTTATTGGTATCTCTTTTCTTGAAGGCGCTTTATAAGCGGCCACACATCCTTCCACCAAATGACTAGTAACAGCCAAGCGTCCAATCCACAAAACTGGAGTAAGGCTTTGGGGCAGAGGATGATTAATTAAGGATGCGTAAATATTGCCGATTTCTAATCCCATCGCACCGACTATCAGAGTAGTAGATACAATTTTTATAATTGGAAAAACTTTTTTCTTTATCAAGCTTAAATTCATGATGGTGCTATGTTGGTTAGTCAGAACTCAATCAGGCAGTTTTTCTTGAAGTCAATAATTAGTGTCCTAATTGGTAAGGACAAACTACGGTTCTACTCGACTATCGATTGGCAAAAGGAGAGCGATCGCTTTTTAAAAGAAGACCCAGTTTATCCAGACTATTATAGCGGTAAAAATTTTCACGGGATTACAGGCGGGTATCTAAATCCTATAGCTGCTATAACTTATGATGTGGTAACTGCCTTCGCTTCACCACCCAATGAAACTTGGATTCGCCACCAGTTAATTAATGGTATTGAGCCTAAGCCAAAAAAGATTCTGGATCTCGGTTGTGGCACAGGTTCAGCTACCTTGATGTTAAAGCAGGCTTTTGGCCAAGCAGTAGTCATCGGCTTAGATTTGTCTCCCTATATGCTAATTGTAGCGGAAAAAAAAGCGCAGCAAGCTGGACTGAACATCCACTGGCAGCAGGGGCTAGCGGAAGCAACTGGTTTCGAGGACGCTGCTTTTGACTTAGTGACAGTCTCTATGTTATTGCACGAAACGCCACCCGACATTTCCCAGTTAATTGTACTTGAAAGCTTCCGTTTACTTAAACCAGGAGGGCAATTAATTATTTTAGATGGCAATCAATTCAGGCTTCGTTATGCCCAGTGGCTGATAGAATTTTTCAAAGAACCGTATTCAAAAGCCTATGCTGCCCATAGTTTAGAAGATTGGTTGAAAGCCGCTGCCTTTGAAAAGGCACGCACAAAATATGTTGGATGGATTCACCAATTAACATGGGGCATTAAGCCCATAATTAAGTAAGCAAGATCTCAAAGGAAACTAGAGCATAATTAAACCCATCCTGATACCCAAGGTAACCGCCAAACCAGCCTGCTCTGGTTTCAACTTATTTCAAAACTTAAGAGATTTGGTATAATAACTAGAAAATTTATGCATATTAATATTTAGGTTATCATAATGGAGCCGAATAATACAGCTGTCCGCTACGATCGAATTGCTCAATGGTGGCAGAATCAACATCAAGATTCGTCCTACGGGCTTGCACAATTGGAACGGGCTATCAAATTTACTTCTAAAAGAAACTCAGCTCTTGATGTAGGATGTGGCAGTAGCGGACGTTTTATCAATGTCTTATCTAATCAGGGATTTCAGGCTGAAGGACTTGATATTTCTACAGAAATGATAAATTTATCCAAGCAGTTGCAGCCAGAAATTACATTTTACCTGGAAGATATCTGCTGTTGGATTCCTCGGAAATTTTACAGCTTGATTTCTGCTTGGGATAGCACTTTTCATCTGCCGCTAAATGCCCAAGAACCTGTTATGAAAAAGCTAGGCGATGCTCTTGAACCCGACGGAGTAATCCTGTTCACCTGTGGTGGTGGGCATACAAAAGGAGAGATTTCGGGGTCATTTCAAGGTCAAGACTTTGATTACAGTACTTTAGGGGTGGATGCTTTCCTGCGGATTCTTGCTGAGTGTCACTGCACATGCCGCCATCTCGAATATGACCAATATCCTGAAAAGCATGTTTATATTATTGCTCAAAAGGTGTAGAAGGTAGCTATGCAGCTATGCAGCTATGTAGAAGGAAAGAAAGCTGGTAAGGTAAGTATCTAAAATCCCACAAGTAAGGCTCCTGGTACGGCTTTCTTGATCCAGTCTGTCAACAACATTTGTTCAGGTTCAGCAGTTTCTAGCTGCTCGCCGTTTAAGTTGCGGAAGGTAATTCCTGGGGGCACCTCAATCTCTTCACCTGTTGGCATCATCATGCTTTTAATCTGGGAAAGCTCGAAGGAGCGCAATGTGTAAAAGACGACGTATTTGCCTTTTTCCCCAGCTAGCACCTCGGCTAGACAGTTATCGTTCCGGTAGTCAGATAGTTTTGATTTCATCCTGGGGAACAAGGCAGTTGTTCTATTAGCCTTGAAAAAGGGGGCGCGTGTTTCTCGTGGCCAGGTGAGGCGTAGGGAGATGGGATCTGCCAAAATTTGGCGACAAATCCTATCGATATCTACCGCAACATCACCCTCCCGGCCTAAATGTCGCAAGTCCAAGCGTACTGTATGCAGACCCGCCGATCGCAAATTATCCAAGCGATCGAGAATGAACTGATCTTTATCTAGGAACATCAAGGTTCCATGTATTGTTTCCAAAGTAGGAAAATGGCGGTTGGGGGTTTCAGCAAAGGCGGAGGTGGCTTCTAAATATAGGGAAGAGTTGGGATTGAACTCATACAAAGAATCAGTTTCATCCTGAAAACTGACCTCCTCTCCTCCCCAGTTCCCCAAGTTTAGGGAGAGTAAGTCTGGTTCTTCTTGTTCTGCTGTCTGCCTTTCCAGCAAATGTTCTGCTAGTAGCGATCGCGGCGAGTAAAACAGGAGGATTTGCCCGACACCGAGGAGTTCGCAAGCAACCGGAAGTTTCTGGCAATATTCGACCAGTTTTTCTTCAGGTAGTTCTATCGATAGTATCAAACGTTCCAACGACCCAGAAAAAATATCGCACCATCCCCAGAGGGACTCCAGATTATGATTGCCTGTCTCGACAATTAACTGAAGCGGTATCTGTGGCAAATAAGTTTTCAGCCAATAGGCAGCACCGGGGTCGCAGGCACGGATAGCTCCGAAACTACTCAAATCCCAATCTTTCAAACGCTGACAGATACTTGACATCACATTTTCCGGCATGAGTACGTCCCACACCAGTACCGGACGCAGTCCTAGTTCCCTAGCTTTTGCTGCTAACCCATGCACTTGCTCTGAGGAGAGTTTCCCCTGTCGAGCTAACAATGTTGGTTCCAACAACACCTCATGCAGATGAGGAGCATTAGCGCACCGCTCTAGATCCCGAACGGATGAGACAAAGGTATTAAATTGCATTTTTTGAAAATTAGAAATTAAAAATTTAAGATACACACCCTAGCCAACAGCCAACAACGCACCTCATCCCTCATCCCTCATC
>DNXU01000179.1:30594-35133 GCA_003505715.1 Cyanobacteria bacterium UBA8803
CCTCATCCCTCATCCCTCATTCAGCTCGTGCGATCGCATTTGGCTCTTGGGTGTTTTGCCGGACGCGCACTACATTTAGTTTGGCAATAGATGGTACTACTCTTGTTAGTTCCTCTGGTTTGGGAATGCGAACGATACTGTCCTTGCGCATGAACTCTAGGCGATCGCCTGTTACTGAGTACAGCTGTTGCACCTTCCAGCGTATCGCTTCCCCCTGAAATGGGACAATTTCAATTTCCTCTCCAACTGCCAAGGGTTCAACCAGTTGCAGGATAATCTCGTCGGGCATTGCCTCCATGATCATGCCTAAATATTGGTGAGTGCCTGTATTAATCCCTGATAATTGACCGAATACTGAATCCTGACCTGCTGGTGTTTCCAAGGAACCAGAAAAGTAATCTCGGTGGGGAACTGATTGCAGCTCTGTTGCTGCTTGGTTTAAAAGATTTGCATTCAGTGTCCCTGCTGCATAAGCATCAATGAGTTTTCGATAAACCTTGCAAGTCAAGGCCACGTAGAACGAAGATTTCATTCGTCCTTCGATTTTTAAGGAGCAAATCTGATGCTTAAAAAACTCTCCAATCTGATAGATACCCCACAAGTCTCTGGAGGACATGAATGTTACCAGATTATCTGGTTGCCTGTCATTACTTTGTAACTGATAGGGCAATCGACAAGATTGGATGCATCCACCTCGATTGGAATCCCGACCTGCCGTAAAGTTAGAAATCGTGCAATTACCGGAGTATGCCATACACATGGCACCATGGGCAAACATCTCCACGTCAATGCCCGATTGCTCTCGGATGGCACCTGCCTCAGCAATACTGAGTTCTCTACCCACAATCAAGCGCTTTACTCCCATCTCTTTCCATAAATAGGCTGCATAGGAGTTGAGGCAAGACGCCTGAGTTGATAGGTGGATAGGGAGAGTTGAACTTTGGCGGATGACTCGGAGAACCCCCAAATCAGACACAATGACACCATCAACGCCAAGGGATGTGAGAAACTGGCAATAGTTAGAGAGTCCCTCAAAGTCCGCATCGTGGAGAAAGGCGTTGAGAGTGACGTAGACTTTGGCATTATGCTGATGGGCGAAGGTTGTACCTTGGGCTAATTCAGTGTCAGTAAAATTATCCGCACGCGCCCGCAAACCGTATTGTTGCCCCCCTAGATAAACCGCATCGGCACCATAGGCAATGGCAACTTTTAACCGTTCTAGATTTTTCGCTGGAGCTAACAGTTCGGGTTTCTTCATTTAATAGGGAATAGAAGGTACTGGTGTAGTGATAAATTCTCGAATTACTTGGGCAGTGGCGGGTGCGAGAAGAATACCATTGCGATAGTGACCTGTGGCTAGTAAGACGTTACTATAACCAAGTAGTCGATCGATTACCGGAGCGGAACGTCCTTCTGGGCGGGGGCGTTTGCCTGACCAAGTGCGCACTATAGTGGCTTCAGCTAACTGGGGGCAAAAGGCGATCGCATCCTGTCGAACTTTCTCCAGTAATACTGGATCTGCGACCACTTCACCGCTTGGTGCGGGAAACTCCACCGTTGCCCCTACCCAATAGTTTCCAGCCCCCATAGGTACAATATGAACATCATCGCCAGTAATTACTGGCTGAAAATCAGGATTGCCTATTGCCTGTTCTAGTTGTAACTGCAAGGCTTGACCTAGCACAGGCTTTATGGTGATAGGGGAAGATTGCTTTATTGCTGGTGATGGTAGGAAACTTGCCAGTTTTTCAGAACCCAGTCCGGCAGCAATCACTAGCCAATCTACTTCTAAAGTTCCCGCATCTGTATTAATGTAGCAGCACTTTCGGACTTTAGTGCAATCCGTTTCTTGCTCCGAATTGGGAGGACTTTCAAACAGAGGTAAGCGATCGCATACGATGGATTGAGCGGCATTAACCGTAACCCCAAACTTAAAGGTAACGCCATTCCTTTGGGCTGCTGTTACCAGAGCTTTGGTGAGGGCAGTAGGTTCTACTTGTCGGTCTTGGGGAGAATAGATGGCACCGACAATTCTTTCATTTTTTAGTTGAGGGCAGCAAGAGCGAACTCGATCGGCATTCCAACTTTCCAAGTGCCACCCTTGGGATCGGCGAGTTTCGATTAATTTCTCCCAAGCGGCGAGGTCTTCCCCGGCAAAATGTAGCATGAGGATGCCATCAAGGTTAAAGGGAATAGACTGTCCGGTTATTGCCTCAAGTTCCGGAATCAGGGTTTCATAGCGGCGCATACTTGCCTGCCGCAGCTGCCACGCCCTACCTTTGAGTTTTTGACTAATTACCCCCATCATCACCCCCAAAGCAGCACTGGTACAACCTGCGGCGGGTGGCTGTCGATCGAGGACAGTAATATTGAGGTCAGCGACCTGACTGAGTTCGTAGGCGATCGCTGCCCCAATAATACCGCACCCGATTATCCCTACCTGGGTAGTCATCGAGAAAATTTACTAAATTGTTCCTATTCATATCTTAGAGTGTCTTCCTGCCAAGGTTGGGGGGACTTCGGCTCACCGTCGAAGCCTCACGCCGAAGTCTACCTCCTACCTTCTACCTTGGAGCCTTCTGATTACAAGCCTTGGCGTCGGAAAAAGGGCAGAAGGGACTCGCTGATGTTGCCTGACCAATGCTCTTGAGGGTAATGCCCTGCTTCTTCTAACTTTACGAGTTCAACATTCTTGAGAGTTTTGACGAATTCCTCTACTTGCACAAAGGGCAACCAGGGGTCTTTCATGCCCCAAATAATCAGGGTGGGTTTTGTCCAGTTGCGAAAACCGGTATCAATCTCTGCCATGGACTGTTTGAATTGGAGATTCTTAACCGTCATGAACAGACTGCGCCCTGCATCCGAACTTTTGAGGAAGGGACGGCGGTAAACATCTAAATCTTTGTCGGAAATCTGGTAGCAGCTACCGCCTTCTAGGGTACGGTCAACTAAAAGGGGATCTTGGGTGACCATATCGCCAATGAAGGGCAACCCTAGCTGTTGAATTTTCCACGGCAATAGGGCGGCAGGGGAGATGGGAGTGTTGAGAATGGCAAGGCGTTCGATTTGATCTGGGTAGCGTAGGGCGTATTGCAACCCAACTGAGCCAAGGAATCCCTGAACTACCAGATAAAATCGCTCTATTTGCAGATGTTGGATAAATGCAGCCAGGGCATTAATAAAGGCATCGGGGGTATAAGCAAAGTTACGGCGGTCTGGTTTGGATGAGAAACCAGCACCAATCCAGTCGGGCGCGATCGCTCTAAATCCTTTCTCGGCTAAGTCTGGCATCACCACCGACCACGAATAACTCTGGCCAGGTATACCGTGTAGCAGCAGTACTGGCGGCTTGTCAGTGGGATTAACGGGGTTTGCTTCTCGATAGAACCATTGTAGCGACCCGACTTTGATAGATTGTTCAGTTATGGACACTGTTGTTTGTTACACCTTATACCGTGGTTTGACCTTACTGCCCTTTGGGATACAGATTTGCTCTAAATTGTAATAAATAATTAAGAGCATTTTAAGAACGCTTAACGAAAGGAGAGTTGGCATGAACGCTGCCGAACAAGCTAGAGGCTTGGAAATTACGAGCAAAATTGCCGCGATCGTCAATTTGTTTAAGTCTCAGTTTCCCGATGCCAAGGCAGACCTTAAACCCTGGACTAATGATCCCCACACTCGTGAGTTAGTCGATCCGGATTCAATTGATATCGGCTTTCACTTCCCTGGGTGGAGTCGCAAATTCCAAAGTCGCAGTATTTTAGTGCAGATTCGGTTTTATCAAGATCCCTTGGATGCATCCCATCGGTTAATTGGCCTAGAAGCAGCAGGATTTAACCATCAAGGAGAAGCTTGGCGACTCTCAACTGTTGACCATTGGGAATTTGTTGGCAATTGCCAGCCAACGGTTGAGGTAAAAAATCAGCTCAAACACTTCTGCCGTCAAGTTTTCGAGTTATTTAACTAATTGGTAGGTTGGGTCGCGTTACCAAGGGCCCAACCTACAGAAGCTTAATTTTCGCCTGTATTATTCGCAATTCCCTTACAACCCACAGGGTAAGGGGAGTGATAAGTACTCGACCGCTTGCCAAACCAACTGTAACGATTATCCCGAACTTGCTCGTAGAAGCGATCGCCCAATCCTTTCATACCGGGCATTGCTCGGTATGCAGAAACAAAGACATCGCCTACGGGCAACAGACGCCCAATTTCCTCAGCGGCATCACTCCCCTGCCAGCGACGATCTGGTGAGGTGGCATCAATTAAAATCATGCCCATTTCGCAGTCAGCAGGCGTGACTCCGAAAGAGGCACAACCAGCTTCATCTTGCATCGGCAGGTAATCAAATAACTGTCCCTTATCCAGGTTTTCTAGTAGTTGTACCAGGGTAACGCAAAGATTGCAGTTGCCGTCGTAAATAACGTGGTATTGCATGGTGATGGGTGATTGGTGATTGGTGATTGGTGATTGGTGATGGGTGGTTGGTGATTGGTGATGGGTGATGGGTGATTGGTGATTGGTGGTGGGTGATGGGTG
>DNXU01000351.1:0-2327 GCA_003505715.1 Cyanobacteria bacterium UBA8803
TGATCATGAATTAGCCCTACCCCTAACTCCCTCATCCCTGTGTTCCGGATGGGGACTGGCCAAATCTGTATAAGGGACTGGCTACTTCGCGATTGAACCCATCCCATGCGGATCTACTCCTTTGTTTGGCTTGCAACGGTGTTAGTTACTAGCTTGACAGTAAATTACTCCTTCCCTGAAGGGGATCAATCTTTAAGTTTTCAGCCTCAGTTGTTAGCAAGCGCTCATTATCAACCTAAGAATAAAACAAGTTGTCGCGGTGATGATTGTCGGGGCAATGGTCGGCGAGAAATCTTGACCTGACTTGAAAATAAGAGTCTTCTGCCTTCAAAGCACTAGCGGCTACGCAGTTGATTGAGTTGATACTGGGCATCCTCATAACAACCCAGTCTGCCTAAATCCAGGCATAGCTTAGCTGCCTGTTGTAAATCGGCGATCGCATCTTGCCGATTTCCTAGATTAGCACGGGCTAAACCCCGGTCGTAGTAAGCTAAGGCATGGTTAGAATTGCGCTCAATGGCTTGGGTGTAATCGGCGATCGCTCCTTGGATATCCCCTAATTCCTGGCGGGCTAGTCCTCGATTGTAGTAAGGGTCCGCATCCTCTGGAGCGAGCTGAATCGCTACGTTATAATCTTCAATCGCGCCGCGAACATCTCCCCGACGGCGACGCGCTAGACCTCGGTTTTGGTAGGCAAAGGCATGATTGGGTCTAATATTAATAGCCTGGGTACAGTCTGCAATTGCACCCCGTTGATCGCCCAAGTTAGAGCGGGAAAGACAGCGATTCAGATAAGCTGCGGCTAGATTAGGCTCAAGCTCTATGGCTTGAGTATAATCCTTGACTGCTGCTTTTTCATCACCAAGGTCAGCCAGAACGCTACCTCGGTTTACATAAGCAGCTGTGAGAGTGGGATCGATTTGAAGCGCCTGGGTATAATCATCTTTAGCTCCTTGGCGATCACCAAGTTGCCAGCGGATATTACCCCTCTGGTAATAGGCTCTCTCCTTTCGGGGGTTGAGTTGAATTGCTTTGCTAAAATCCGCAAGTGCCTTCTGAGACTCTCCCAAACGAGAGTAGATTCTCCCGCGTTGGTCGTAGGCAC
This sequence comes from Cyanobacteria bacterium UBA8803, assembly GCA_003505715.1. Lineage (GTDB taxonomy): Bacteria > Cyanobacteriota > Cyanobacteriia > Cyanobacteriales > Coleofasciculaceae > UBA8803. Next base: position 1,106 of record DNXU01000351.1, read on the forward strand.
TATCATTGTTGGGCTGGAGTTCGAGGACTTTGGTGTAGCGTTCAATAGCTTGCCGATCTTTTCCCCTGTGTTCCTCAGTCTTACCTTGATGGAGGAAGTACTGAGCCATTAGGTTGTGGGGGAGTCGTAAGGCATAAGCAACCACTAAGCCTGTCACAACTATCGGCACAAAGGTGCCAATTATGGCTAGAGGAGATCGCCTAGGGTTTGATTTGCTAAGCTGTTTTAGCTCAGTAACTGGAGGCAAGAATAGCTCAGTAATGGGGGCACCGTCCGTAATTCTTCTGAGGTCAGCCAGGACAGTTGCTGCTCTGTGATAACATTGCTGATTATCTAAATGGATCATTTTGTGCAAAATAGCAGCTAGCGCTGGGCTGATGCGAGCGCGATCGCGCCAGTAGATTGCTCCGCCTCGACCATTGGTAGCGCGTTTCAGGTTAGCCAAATCATGCTGCGATAACCCAGTGAGAGCCTGAATTACTATTATTCCTAGAGCATAGAGATCGATGTTAACCTGAAGTTGCTCCTGAGATAGGCCGGTCGATCGTTGCTGGTGAGCAGCATTACTAAGGTTGGATTCCAACTGTCCTCGTGATTCCAGGATGTGGGAGTTGGCATCTTTGACAACTCCCAAATCTGTCAATACTAATTTGCCATCGGCATAACGGCGGATGATATTGGAGGGTTTAATGTTGCCATGAATCACGCCATGGGCATGTATAAAGACTAAAATCTCTAAGATTTCTTGTAAAATCTCTATCGCCCACTCCTCAGACAGGGGATCACCGGAAACAATTTCTGCCGTGAGCGGCTCCCCTGGAATAAACTCTTGAACTAGATAGAAATCTTGATTTTCCTCAAAATAAGTTAGTAATTGAGGAATCTGCTCGTGCTGACCCAGTCTTTGTAGGATTTCGGACTTTTTTTTCAGGAGATTTATGATAAATTTTCTAGTTCTAGGGTTTTGAGTCGGCAGCCGAATTTCCTTAACCGTGCAATGGGGATGACCGGGAAGGTGAACATCTGCTACTAAATAAGTCTGCCCCAATTCACCCGAGCCAAGGACTTTAATGAATTGGTAATGTCCACCTAACAACCTGCCCATGGTCGATGCATCCTGAAACCCTGTGCTGATTACATTCTAAGAACGGATGAAGGCTCACTTATGAGGCATGAAAAAATTACACAAAGAAGTGCAGTATTCATCCCTCATCCCTCATCC
>DNXU01000351.1:2394-18264 GCA_003505715.1 Cyanobacteria bacterium UBA8803
CTCATCCCTCATCCCTTACCGACCCCGAGATTGCACGGCAGAGGATACAGTTGCACTCACTTCAGCCAAACTCCAATCGGGTCTTAGATTTTTAGCTTGACGAAGATAGGGATGGTAAATCTCGGCTTGTGAAACAGGGGTGTTGACATGGATCAAACACCGGATACAATGCTCTAAACTACCCTCCACATGCATCTGCTGGAGGTCTAGTAAGGCAACATTCTTCCAGTGAGGGCGTTCTCGGGCGATCGCAGCTGGAAAGATTGCATCTAAGTCTCTTGTGGTCGTGAAAATAGCACTAACGATCTCGTCGTAGTCGATCTGATTGTGTGCTTCCAACTCATCCAACAATTCCATCACAGCTTCTCGGATTGCGCCTTTCGTATTTTCCGAGGCCGTTGTTGCTCCACGAATCGCTCGAACACGCCACTGTACCACTCGCATCCTCCGTATTTGTATTTTATTTACTTGGGTTACTGTCATCACCGCTCTAACACAGGCGGGGCTTTCAGATTCGTTTACTGTAAAAAATCTTAAATTTCCAAGTTTCAAATTCCTTCTAGGGTCTATAGAGCCACAGAGGCTGACCACTAGTAGACAGTTCAAATTCTAACCAATCTATTCCTGCTGATACCCCTAAAGGTATCTGGCTTTTGTTACCTGGTAGCAAACGATTCCACAAGGATTTAGGTTCCTCAATGGTCTCGCACTTGGCTTTATCGGGGTCAAGATTCGCCAGTTCTGCTGCCCAGCGACGGGCATCTTCTTCAGTGCCCAGCCGATCGACAATCCCTAATGCTAGAGCTTGTTGACCTGTAAAAATTCGACCGTCGGCAAAACTTCTTACCGTTTCCACTGCTAGATTGCGACCTTCAGCAACGGTTTGCACGAACTGCTGGTAACTGATATCGATCATCTCCTGAAGAATGCTCTTTTCTGATTCTGTTAGCTCGCGATCGAACGCCAGAATGTCTTTGTAGGGGCCAGACTTAATGACTTTGAAGGAAATACCGATTTTTTCTAGCAGACGCTCCAAGTTATTGCCCCGCAAAATAACACCGATACTGCCAGTAATCGTACCGGGGTTAGCCATAATATGTTCAGCACCCATCCCAATATAAACCCCCCCGGATGCCGATATGTTGCCAAAACTGGCAACAATTTTTACCTTTTCGCGCAAGCGCATGAGGGCGCTGTAGATTTCTTGGGAATCGCCCACGGTACCGCCAGGACTGTCAATGCGTAGGAGTAAGGCTGGAAACTTCTTCTCTTCTACCGTTTTCAGAGCCTCAAGCACCCGTTTGCGGGTAGCGGTAGCGATCGCACCAGTGATTTCAATTCGAGCAATTTTTTTTCGAGATTTGGGCTTAAAAGGCCAGGGCATGAGTAGTTTCGTTATTCGTTGTCAATTGTAGGTTGGAGAAGTTGAGGTTGAGACGAAAGCAGATTGAGTACTAACTCTAGTTTGCACGATTGGCGTCTGTTTGACCGAGAAAGGGCAGTGAGGAGACAGGTACTGAGGAAAACAAACGAGAGGCTTGTCAAATTTACCCATTACCCATTACCTCTTCCCTCTTCGAGACCATTGATTTCTACAGGGATGTACTAGATAATTTTTATCATAGGCTTAACATAAGGTAATAATTAAGTAAAATAATGTAAAGAATTATAAATTTTAAGACCCTGGTTGTTTTACCTAGCACCCGTAACGATCTCATGCAGCTAAAAACCACTACTCAATCAACTTTCGGATTATTAGGGCTGATAGCACCTTTTTTCTTGTGGGGCACGGCCATGGTAGCGATGAAAGGGGTCATTCCCAACACGACACCCCTATTTATGGCAGGGGTGCGTTTGCTGCCAGCAGGAATTTTAGTATTGGTGGTGGCAATTCTGATGGGGCGTCCCCAGCCAAAAGGTTGGGTGGCTTGGTTGTGGATTGGCTTGTTTGCTTTGGTCGATGGCACCCTGTTTCAAGGATTTTTAGCCGAGGGGTTGGTGCGCACGAGTGCCGGTTTGGGTTCAGTCATGATTGACTCTCAACCCCTAGCTGTGGCACTACTATCAGGGTTGCTATTTGGCGAAATTATTGGGCTGTGGGGTGGTGTCGGGCTGGGGATCGGCACCTTGGGGATCAGTCTGATTGGCTTACCAGATCGTTGGATTTTCAATATTCTTCAGGGAAATTTGTCCTCATTAGAAATCAGCGGGCAGCAATTGATGCAAAATGGTGAGTGGCTGATGCTGTTGGCTTCGCTGTCGATGGCAGTGGGAACGGTAATGATTCGGTATGTCAGCCGATACGCTGACCCAGTTACCGCTACTGGCTGGCATATGATTTTGGGTGGACTGCCCTTGTTTACCCTCTCAGGTATCTGGGAATCTCAACAGTGGGTAAATATTGACCTAGCAGGCTGGATCGCCTTGAGTTACTCGACCATTTTTGGTAGTGCGATCGCCTACGGTCTCTTTTTCTACTTTGCCTCTAGTGGTAATCTCACCAGTTTGAGTGCCTTAACCTTTCTCACCCCGGTATTCGCCCTGTTGTTTGGCAAGCTGTTTTTGTCAGAGGTCTTGAGTCCCCTCCAGTGGAGCGGCGTCTGTTTAACCTTAGTCAGCATCTTTTTGATCAATCAGCGTGAAGAACTAGGCTCTAAGTGGCAATCTATACTCCCCAAGCCAAGAGACCTAGAGCCTCACACACTAGTACCTGAATCCACCACCCAGAGCGCTCCCCTGCTGGAGGAGTCCCAGTCTGGGATATTAGCCCCTCTCCCACTCCAAATACAAGAATCTGAAAGCGAAATTTTAAGCAACTAGCTTCAATAACCGTTGGGAGGGATAAATCTCAACACCATTTATCCCTCATCCCTCATCCTTAAAATTAGAGTTTAAAAGCATTTGATAGACTAGGCGAGATAGGTTACTATACTCGCAAATCTGTTGGCTGGAGAGTAAAATCGAAGATTTTAGATCGTAGACTGAAATACTGGGATTTGAGCTAGTCTCATGCTCTCCCTTTCCCCCTGGCAAGGTAAAACGGGATCTTCTCCCATATGGAAAGAAGTTATTGCGAAAGCAGGCTGTCTATGAACTCTCTACCTTCTGTTATAAATTCCCCTCCCGTTAAGCTTCGCCATAACAGGAGGGGAATGCCATTATTGAATTGGAGTGAAATAAAAATAGCCAATAATGGTTACCTCTTTAACTCGCTGATTGTTTTATGACTCGCCATTGTCCCCCTGTACTTCTAGTTGCCTGTGCCACTTGCCTGGGCTGGTCTGTGGGCGTCAGTTACCCCCCTGGATTAGAGCCAGCGATCGCCCATTTAGCGGTGAACTTCCCTGATGGCTCTGTTTTAGTGGCTCAGTCGCCGACTGATGCAACCGCCGATCGACAGATCCTTAAAGTTGGCAGCCAGGGAGAAGCAGTTAGCGAATTGCAAAACCAGCTGAAGCAGCTAGGTCACTATGACGGCGAAGTGGATGGCTTTTATGGGAAAACTACCCAGCTTGCTGTCGCCAAATTCCAAAAATCTATTGGTCTAGCAGTGGATGGTGTTAGTGGCCCTACTACCAGGAGTCGCTTGCAAACCGCCGCAGCGGCAAAATCTAAGCCAGCACCCAAAGATACTCCCAAACCTGAAACTAAAGGCAAAAAAGCTGGAACGCCTAACTCTAAGAAGAAACTGCTGTTTTTGCTAGCAGGTGCAGGCGCGACCCTTTGTGCCTTCGGAGGTGGGTTATTCCTTTTGATCAAGTTGTTAGACTCCAAAAAAACAGTAAAACCTTCCTCCCAGCTAGATAAACAAGATGGAGCTAGCCCAGGCTTTACAGCCAAGAGGTTGGAACCTCAATCTGACTTGGTAGATGCCACAAACCATGGGCTAGAAACTCTCGCTGACCCCATCGCTCCAGAATCTTATGCCAATGGTCACAACTCTTCAGCTTTGACGATTTCCAGCCAAAATCCTGCGGAAACTCCCTCAGATCTTCAGAATTCAGAGAATAACGCACTAGTTAAAAAAAAGAGCCGTCACTCCAAAGTGAATGTTGTTAGTGCCTTAATCAAAGACTTACAGGACGAAGACCCGCAGAAGCGACGCAAAGCGATATGGGAATTGGCACAAAGGGGAGATTCTAGGGCAGTACAACCCTTAGTCGATTTAATGCTAGATGCGGATTCTAAGCAGCGCAGCTTAATTTTAGAAGCGCTATCCCAAATTGGGATTAAAACCCTTAACCCCATGAACAGAGCCTTAGCTCTCTCTTTACAAGATGGCAATCCTGAGGTGCGTAAAAATGCCATTCGGGATCTAACGCTAATTTACGAATTGGTAGCTCAGATTGTGCAGATGTTGAACTATGCCACAGATGACCCCGATCCAGAGGTTCAGGAAACAGCCCGCTGGGCCATGAGCCAGTTAGATCGGATTCGCGGCCCATCTACTGTCAACACTTTGCCTCCTGCCTCAAGTCCCCTAAGTTTCTCAGAAAACCAGCGCAAAGAACCTCCACAATAAAATTTGTTGTTTGTTGTTTGTTGTTTGTTGTTTGTTGTTTGTTGTTTGTTGTTTGTTGTTTGTTGTTTGCTAATCACCAATCACCAATCACCAATCACCAATCACCAATCACCAATTACCAATTACCCATGACCAATCACCATTCTCTTAGGCTACTATTTGTCTCTAATCCCATTGGGCCGTTGGGTTCGGGATTGGGGGGTGGTGTTGAATTAACCTTGCGCAATATCGCTACGGAATTGGGGCGGCGGGGTCATCGACTCACTATTGTGGCAACTCAAGGATCTTTGGATTGGGGTATGTTGTTGGTTGAGATTGCTGGTACTCCCCAAATGAGTGCTCAAACTCAAGGGCGAGATGCCCCAACTATCATCCCGGCGTCGTCTGTGTTAGCTAAGTTTTGGGACTATGTGCGGCAGGTTCAAACGGAGTTTGACTTGATTGTTAACTTTGCTTATGATTGGTTGCCGTTCTACCTGACACCATTTTTAACCTGTCCGGTTGCCCACTTAGTTAGTATGGGTTCGCTGACAACAGCCATGGATGAGATTATTGAGCAGGTGGCTGTGAAGTTTCCCGGTACTATTGGCGTCCACTCTCAAGCACAGGCAGCAACTTTTACGTTTGGCGATCGCTGTCGCTGTGTGAAAAATGGCATTGATTTATCCCTGTATGAATTTTGTGGGGAACCTGAACCGAGTATGGGATGGGTGGGACGAATTGCACCAGAAAAGGGGTTAGAAGATGCGGTAGCGGCATCTCAGTTGACAGGCATACCTCTGAAAATTATGGGTTTCTTGCAACATGAAGAGTATTGGCAGCAGATTCTTCGTGATTATCCAGACGCTCCGATCACATACGAGGGGTTTCTGTCCACAGCTGAACTACAGCAACGTTTGCGTAGGTGTCGGGCGCTGTTAATGACACCCCGTTGGGTGGAAGCTTTTGGTAATGTGGCAATTGAAGCACTTGCCTGTGGTGTGCCAGTGATCGCTTACCGTCGTGGTGGCCCTGCGGAAATTATTGAGGATGGGAAAACTGGCTTTTTGGTAGAACCTGATTCTGTGGCTGGATTGGTTGAGGCGATGGGCAAGGTGAATGAAATTGACCGCTATGCCTGTCGTCAGCGGGTAGAAGAGGAATACTCTACCACAGCAATGGGCGATCGTATGGAGCAGTGGTTCTACGATATTTGTTCCAGGAATAAGGGATTCCTGATGTAGCCGTAAGCTTTCAAAAATCAAGTATAACTACCCAGACACCAATAACTGCAACTCTACCTGCTCAAGGAGAATCTGTTACGGTAACTATACCAGTGCCAGAATAAATTAGGGAAGGTTATCTGGCAATTAGAGAAGTAGTGTAAATTTGTTCAATGGGAATTGTGTATTACTTTACGTCACAAATCCCAGAGAAAATTCCATCTATGTCATAGGCTGATCATCTGGTAAAAAATAGAGATCCACATCAATGACCTCGACACCATCTGCTGTTCCACACGGTGCTGGGAAGTCAGCGTTGCTACTATAAATATCTAAAGATATGTCTATTTGTAAATCAGCTAATTTACTGAGAAATTGATAATTGAAAATTTCCCCAGAATTCAAATCAGCAAACCAGCCTATGAAGTATTCTATTCTTCCACCAGTTGAACGGATATGAATGAATAAATTCTTGTAGGCTTCCAAATTATTTGTGAAGGTTTCCAAAGCCTCAGCTAGTCCAATATACTGGTTCTCTTCTAAATTAAAACACCAATAAGTTGATTCATAATATCCCTCTAAAAGCCTACCTTGTGGTGTTTTTCTTTGAGTACCTACCATCCAGCTAATTTCTGGCTTCAAAGACAAGTTGGCCGAGATTTCCTCTGGAGTCATATTAGGATGCTCAATACGAAGAGAAACTTTGTATTTAAAAGGATACGTTGTATGTTTAGGTATTGTTCTTTTAACCAAGGCTGAACTTCGTTTTTTTTAGAGTTTGACGCACTGTTTCGTCAGAAATTGAATCCACTACCCCAAGACTCACTAACTGGTTTGCCAACAGCTGCTGCCTGTTTTAATTAGCGATCGCACTGGCGATGACTACATTTCCCGGTTGAGGTGGTACGTAGATATGAGGAGGATGAGTTGCCTTTCTTTCAATAGCCTCTGATAGAAATCGGCTTAGATGTCTAGCACTATCGCCACTTAACCACAATATACCATCATTTTCAGTTTCTTGAATCAGTTCATCATCAAAATGAAGATGCACCCCTACTGAATTAGCATTAGGACGGGAATTGTTTTGTTGCACAGTAATAGTAAGCCAGGGGTTTGTTTCGATTCCACTTGAATCTTTTCCTGCCAAACTCCCGATATGTTCTAGCTGCTGTTGTTCCACTCCCTTAGCTGCATCTGAAAGAAATTCGGCGAGTAAGGATGCTTCATTGTCATCAAGCCACCAAGTACTTGAACAACCTGTTTGGCATTGATTTTGAAATATATTGAGCATGAGGCGTGGGTCATCAATCTCATAGACAGCTCCCTCAACTTCAACCTCAACCCACCGTTTGCCTCCAGTTGATGCCGTTGCCTCAACACTTCCTATTTGAAGGTTAGAAATAACACATGGGGGATTCAATTATCGAGGCTTTAATACCGTTCTCGATTTTAAAATTTAGCTGACCGATTAGCTTTATTCTGCCCTGAGCAAAATTTCCTACTGGGAGAATACTTATCTCAGCTTTCTCTAAATTTTTCTGCTGTTTGTCAGAACTTCCTGTCTCCTTAGTCTCTTCGATAGCCTCTCTTAACCATACAGATACTTGGTCAGCTTGCTCANNAATTAAATAATGTTTAAAATGAACTATCAACCCAACCAAGAAAACCAAGACCCTGACTATGCTACTCTATGGAACTCCCTACAACTGGCAAAGTCAGGAATTGATGACTCGCTTTCTCTGGGAATTGTGTATTACTTTACGTCACAAATTCCCGATTAAGTTCCATCACTTTAGAAATTTGCCTCTCCAGAGTTACCTCCCATTTTTTTTACCTTTTTCCCAGATGCTACTTTTGAAAGTTCTACTTTGATTGGATTGTTACTCCATATTGCCACGTCAATCACTCCCGGAACATATCCGGCTAGCTTGCGATCCACCGTTTCATTAAGAACTGTTTTCTTGTCCGCTCCTTCTAAGAATGAACCCATCATCGCGCTAAATTTTTCTATATCTCTAGCCTTTCCTGCTTTATTAATTTCAGGTATATTTTGAAGTCCCTCGAATTTTCCTGTTACGGCATCCAGTTGAAAAGCAGGTAATGTCGGTTGGATTTCATCGGGTATTATTTGATGTTTTGCGAGAACATTTTTGATTTTTTTCACCATATTTTTTGTTGACTTATTTGCCGACTCACCAGTAAATATGAGCGCTTGGGTTGTTTGAGGATTGAAGACAGGCAATTCTGAGACTATTCCATTTAATGCCGTCTCTGAGCTTGATGAAGCTGAAAGAAAATGAGCTAGCAATGCTACTTGTCTTTTAGGATCTCTCAATATTAATCCTGTACAGGATGCCATCCCACTGGTGCAGAGTATTTTCCCTGTACTATTGAATCCTCTATAAATTCCATAAGTGCCAGGAGGAACGATATTTAACTCTCTATTAGGAGCATTGAAAATAGCGCTTTTTGCTTGCAATTCTTTCTGAAACTCATCCCAGGTTGAGAATGAAGCATTGCGTGCATTTAGCTCCATGAGAATATCTTCAAAGCCCGGTAAATTGTCGCTTGTTAATTTCAACTTATCTTTAATAAGCTCCCGCATGGCGGCTTTTTTGAATTCTTTTCCTTCTTCTTGTATTTCAATAACTCGTTGAATAGCAGGAGGGGATGAATTAATCTTATCTACCATCAGTGGTTGTATCAACTCCTGTCTGGTATCATGAACGACAGTCTCCCGATGACAGAATTGCTGAACCTTAAAATGATTCAATCCATTTAATACAGGCTCTGCTTCCGTCGGCTGATACCAACCCCCTAACTCGCCTTCCTCTCTCTGGAGTACTGGTGTAGAAGGTGCAAATAAAGGTATATTCGCTGCATTGTAACCAACTCGCTCTGCTCTCTCCAATCTAGTCTGCAAATCAGGCATTTCCTCCTGTGGCTGGACTTTGGGAGCAAAGGGATGAGTTTGTAAAATGTCCGTTGTTGGTAGTTCCGCAGTTCTAGCTTGCACCCCACTGAAATCAGCCCCAAACGCTTGCTCCATCGGCTGACGTACCGATTCATCAATCCCTTGTCCACCACCACGCGCCTGTTGTATCCCCTGTTCTACATCCTCACTTACCGACATTCCCCCACTAGTACCATTCTCACCCCAGCGCATTACAGTTATATTCGGTACTAACACTTCCCCCAATTCTGACTGACGCTGGACTGACTCTTGAGTTTGAGGCGCATTAATTTTCTCCACCACATCCCGCGCTACCGCATCAGCCTCTTGCTTATACTTATCCCCCGCTTCTCCCACCGCCAGTTCCGCCTGAATCGGTTGCTTCTCCTCTTTATCTGATAATTCCCCCTCACACTTATCACACAGGCGCTGAATCCCACCCGTCTGCTGCACCACATGAGTCAACTCATGGGCAGTCAACTCATTGTTACCCGGAGACTTCCCCGCCCCAAAATAAACATCACTCCCATGGGTAAATGCCTGTGCCCCTAACTCCCGATTCATCTGCACCGCTTCACCACCTGTATGCACCCGCACAGCGCTAAAATCAGCACCAAAACGCGGTTCCATAAAGGCTTGCACCTCCGGTGCTAAGGGAGAACCCCCACCCTTGGAGGCATTCAAACGGCTTTCTAAATCAAGAGATGCTTGAGTTTCCTCACCTTGAATTGAACGTTGCACAAGTTCTCGCATTTGCACCGACTCATCCACTTGCCTCTGCACCAATGGTGTAATCGACTGTGCCAACGATGACATCTGAACCGAGTTGTCCTCTTCAGGAAAGCGCTGCACTTGAGGCGAATTATCGGGCATCGACATTACTTGCGCCGCTACTCGGTCAGCTTCTTGTTCGTAATGATCTCCTGGCGCTCCTACTGTCAATTTAGTTTGGATCGGCTGTTTTTCTTCTTCCTCTGCTAACTCGGCCTCGCTCTCTGAATACATGCGCTGAACCAGTCCCAACTCGGCTCTCATCTGCACGATTGTGGGAGGCATTATTTCAGGGGGTGTTACTTGTACACTCCTCATAATGAGCTGGTTAGCAACCCCATCTGATTGTGCTGCTGATTCGCCCTGGCGCTGAATCGTCTCTGACTCAGCTGATAACTGGGTGCTGTTTTCTCCTTCTGACTCTTCCTGAGGTGGTGCCGATGCCGCTTCCAAACTCCTCAGTATGGGATTGTCCGTAATCCAGTCTGTAGGTAGGGGTTTATAGGCTGGCATTTCCTTGGATTCCCCTTGTTTAGGCTGAACCTTATAAGGCTGTGGTCCAAATTTAGAGGACTTCTTCATTACTGTAGGACTCCAGGAGGACGTTGGCTTTTTGACCTGCTCGTACATATGCCACCTCGGTTAGCGCCAGAGACTTTTGGAAGAAAGTATCCTCAGTATAGGGGGTTGAAGAGATTGCTTATAAGAGTCCTTAACAAAAGCTCACTCACTGCCGCCTTAGTTAATAGTTGGTTGAAAGTAGATCATTGAATGTTAGCTATTGTTAGCTTGAAAAATCTGTTGAGCAGTCAGATTTAATTCGGGAAATGTAGGCGATTCTATGCGGTCTGTACCTCTAAACTTTTTCCCCCGATATTCACCCTCATCACTTAAAGAATAAATTGTGATTGTAGGCTGTTTGGGGTCGCCTATTAACTCTTTGCTACCCAAAGCAGCATAATCCACAATCCAATATTCTTTGATACCCATTTCTTCATAATCAGCCAACTTTTTATGATAATCATCGCGCCAGTTAGTACTAACTACTTCAATTACTAATGGTATTGATTCTGGTTGAGTAATTATCGATTCATCTTCCCAATAGGGTTCATTTACTAAATTAGGAAGATTTAGTAAATGAACATCTGGAAAATATCCTGATATTTTATTTACAGCTTTGACTAAGACTGTTTTAGGAATCCCGTAATTAAGTTTAAGACGGTTGCATTCAACCATTAGAGTCATTACTAAAAACGCCACAATTTTTTCATGTTTTCCTTTCGGTAAAGGCATTTCTATAATTTCTCCATCGTATAATTCGTAGCGAATACTGTCATTTTGAGCTTGTATAAATTCTACAAATTCATCGAATGTGACTAGTTTTTGTAGTGCTTTAGTCATGATTTTTACCTTTCTTTTAGATAAAGTTGGTTGTGTTTTTAGACATTAATTTTGACCCATAAAAAATCCTTATAATTACTATATGTTACAACTGTTGTGGATCGATGCCGCGATCGCGCAACTGTTCTAATAAAGCTTGATAGCGTTGTTGTTCTTGTTGAAGTTGGGCGATCGCGTCTTCAGCCCGTTGACGTTCTTGTTCAGCCCGTTGGCTTTCTTGTTCAGCCCGTTGATGTTCTTGTTCAGCTCGTTGGCTTTCTTGTTCTCTCAGTTGTTCTAGTTCTATTGGAGTCAGGAAGCGCCGTCCATCTGGACGATAAATTTCCAGATTATCTTCTGTCAATTGAAAGCGGATTTGTAACAGAGGACTCACCCAACCGTTCATCTCTTCAACTGGCTCTAACCAATCTCCAGAACGTACCAAACCTGTCAATTCGATTTTGTCTGGATCGTAAACATAATATTCCTGTACGCCATAGCGTTGATAAAACAGCAGTTTCTCGAACATTTTTTGGCTGCGGTTGCCTGGAGAGAGAATTTCAAAAACTACTTGGGGTGCAACATTATCTTCTTCCCATTGTTTGTAAGAACCGCGTTTTCCTTTGGGCCGTCCCAAGGCTACCATTACATCTGGGGCTTGACGGAGTTTATTATTGCCTTGAACGGGATACCAAAGTAAATCTCCTGCGATGAATACGTCAACTACGGCAGCAAACCAAATTTCTAAGTTTTCTTTAATGAGTACGATCCAATTAAACTGTTCGGTATTGTCCGCCATCGGTTGTCCGTCACTGTCGGGATAGATGATTTCTGGGGGGCTTTGGGGTTGTATTTGTTGTACCATATCTCTATCTAGGGCTTGCTGAATAAGTCTTTTGGTGGGGGTAGGGAACTCCTGAACTTCTGAACGGGGAACTCTTAACATTTATAAGCTGATTATCATAGAATTTATTGGGTCTCTATGTCTGCTGTAGGGGCGACCCGCTGTTTAGAATTAAGTAGCCCTTATGAACTGCGTACACCAGAACGCATGAAAACCTCCCTCCCTCACCCCGTCACCCCCTCACTCCCTCACTCCCTTTACAACCCATTCCCGATTAAGATGAACGGTGCCCAGTAATACGGATGGCTAAGTTGGTTAGCAACCCTTGATGATAGATTATCGGGGAAGCGTTCCACAACATTAAGACCCCGCTGCTCGCCCAGGGCTGTATAGTTGCCAGTAATGAGAGAGATTTGGGCTTGTCGCAGGGCTTCCGCTTTGGTTATTTTGCCTGCCTGTAATGCGGCGTAAAAGCCATTCATTAAGGCTTGTGTCCCGCCATCGTCTACTGTCCATAATGAAGCGATCACAGCTCTTGCTCCTGCCCTCTGCATTTGGTAGCCTAAGCCGAGAATCTCTTCCCCATTGCCCAATTTACCGCCAATTCCAGTTTCACAGGCAGACAGTACCACTAAATCGACATTTTTTAGGTTCCATTTTTCGATATCTTTGAGAGTCACTCTTGCCCCATTCCCAAAAAGGATAAAGGATTCTTCCGGCGTACCTACCACAAATGCTCCATGAGTAGCAAAATGCACGACACTATAATTGTCCATTTGGGGAATGGTTGCTTCGGGAGTAAAGGCATTATCTAGTAGCCCAGTTGTATTAGGAACAGTTTTGGCTAAGGTTTCTACTTCTAGTTTGGCAAAAGGTAACCCAGAAAAGTTAAACCGTTGTCCGCTAATATCAAAACTATAGTTTCCCGTAGCAAAGGCTCCGGCTAAAACTTGCAGTTGGGGTTGAGGCTTACTATTCAGGTCAGTCAGGGAAGTAGCAGTAATATTATTAACCCGGTAGCGTTGTACCAACCATTGCTGACCATCATATAGAGCAGACAGAGGAATGTAACGCAGCTGAGAATCAGGCGCATAAATAATCGTTTGAGCTTCTGCGGCTTTGAGATCTGCTGCTAGAGGCTTAATCAACCAATTGTAGAGTTGCTGGGCGGGAATTTTGGCATCTGATGTCGGGTTTTGTAAGGCTTGGCGGAATTCAACAATGGCTTGATTGAGTTGTACCTTAGTTACGGGGACGGTGCGGCGGATGGGGGGAGAGTCGGGGGTGGTAAGAATGAGTTCGATCCGGTCGTCTAGAATCAGGGGATAGAGGAGGACGGCATTTTGTTGCAGATTGCTCAGGTTATCTTGTAAACCGATTAAGTCTTCTAAATCGTCTACTAAATCTGGTTTGCGTGTCTTGGGAGTGAGTTGGGCAATCAGTGCTTCTACTTCGTCACTGGCGATAAAGGTATTGAAATCTTCAGTAATTTTTTCTTGAGCTTTCACCAGTTGGGTAATCCGCTGTTCTTCTTCAGGAGTGCGGTTACCTTGCTGTCGGAGTTGGGTAAGTTCTTTACCAAGGGTAATGGCTCGATCGAGAATGACTTGGTAGCTGTCTTCGAGCTGTTGTTCTGGGGGGAGATTGGGTATGCCTTGTGCTGTGCCTCTAGTTCCACGCACGTTGCGAAGGTAGGTATCCAGTTCTTGGACTTTGAGTAAATCCAGTACTCGTTGAGCTTCGAGGATGCGGTTTTGTTTTAATAATAAGTCAGCTAGATGGCGATAATCTTCAGCAATGGTTTCGGTGTAGGATTGCTGGAATTCTTGGGGAAGTTTCTTAATATTATTGCGAATCGCTTCTCTAGCGTTGACGGATTGTTTGAAGAAAACGATGGCTAATTCAGGTTGGTTCTGTTTCTCTAGTAAGTAACCGATATTCTTAAGAGTCTGTCCTTCACCTGCTTTGTTGCCAATTTCCTGAGCAATGACCAAAGCTTGTTGATAGAGATCCCAGGCTAGGTCGTACTGTCCTTGCTCAAAGTAAACTTTACCAATATTATGAATAATTCCTGCTTGCGCTTCCTTAGAACCGAATTGTTTGTAAATAGTTAAGGCTTGCTCGAAGAGATCCAGTGCTAAGTCATATTTTTCTTGTTCGCGGTAAATATTGGCCATATTGTGGAGCGTTGCTCCTTCCAGGATTTTTTTTTCAAAGTTAAGGGTTGGGATGATAGCTAAGGCTTGGCTGAAGGAATCCCTGGCCAAGTCATACTGTTGGAGCTTAGAGTAAACATTGCCAATTGTGTTGAGAATTCTCACTCGCCCTGCCTTGTCGTTCCCTTTTCGGGCAATTTCTGATGCTTTTTGATAAAAATCTAAAGCTAATTGGTATTGTCCTAGCTGCTGGTAAACTATCCCCATGTTGTAGTGAATAGCTCCCGTATCCTCGAACGCTTGTTTGGGAATCGCTAAGGCTTGGCTAAAGAAATCTAATGCTAATGTATACTCTCCTACGCTCTGGTAAACTAGCCCAATTTGGTTGAGATTATGCCATTCCCTTGTCCGATCGCCAAGTTCTCTAGTAATAACTAAGGCTTGCTGGAATGATAAGAGAGCTTCTCGATATTGACCTTGTTTAGAAAGTTGCATCCCTTGTTGGTAAAGCCGTAGTTCCTCATCTGCTCGCTCTAGTATGGGTTGCGCTGGAATGAGCAGAGGTTCAAGGTTCAACGTAACTGGGAAAGCAGGTTTTCCTTGACTTGAATCGTCTCCAATTTCCTGCTGAATTGCCAAGGCTTGCTGATAGTAATCGAGTGCCTGCTGAGATTCTCCTAGATGGTCGTAAGTTAACCCAATATTGTTAAGGGTGATTGCGGCAAAAGCTTTCTCGCCAATTTCTTGCACAATGACCAAAGCTTGTTGATAGCGATCGAGTGCTTGCTGAGATTCTCCTCTCTTGTGGTAAGCTGCCCCCATATTGTTAAGGATTACTCCTTCAGCTTTCCGGTCGCCAACTTCCTGCACTATTGCCAAAGCTTTTTGGTAGGAATCTAGCGCTTGTTGATACTTCTCTAGCTTGTGGTAAACTGCACCAATATTGTTGAGAGTAACTCCTTCCCCCGCCCTGTCACCAATTTTCTGCGCAAATTTAAGAGCTTTTTGGTAAAAATTAAGCGCCTGTTGGTACTCTCCTAAGTGGTCATAAACTAACCCTATATTGTTGAATGCTCCTCCTTGACCAAAATGACCAATTAAGAGGTTCATTTTCTGGGCTTGTTGGAAGTAATCGAGCGCCTGTTGATACTCTCCCAGTTGGCGGTAAACTATCCCAATCCGGTTGAGGATTGCCCATTGCTCGTCGGGTTCGTCAACTTCTTCATAAATTACCAAAGCTTGCTGGTAGTAATTAAGTGCCTGCTGATACTTTCCTAGCTCCTGAGCCACTAACCCCATATTGTGCAACAGGGTTGCTCCTCTATCGTAGGAACGGGGTATATCTTCCTTAGCACAATTACTCAGTTCCTGGCGAATTGTTAAGGCTTGCTGATAATAATCCAGCGCCTGTTGATATTCTTTTAATCTTTGGTAAACCCTCCCAGTTCCTGTAAGGGTTATCCCTTGCCAAGCGCGATCGCGACAAGCAACGTTTTGGTTCTTGCCATTACTAACTTCCTGCCGAATTGCCAAAGCTTGCTGGTAGTAAGCTAGTGCCTTCTGATACTCTTCCAGCCTGTCGTAAATTTTGCCAATTCTATAGAGCGTTACTCTAGCGCTTGGGCCATCACTTACTTCCCGTTGAATTGCCAAAGCTCGATGGTAGTAATCCAACGCCTGCTGATACTCTTCCCTGCTGTTATAAACTAAACCTATTTGGTGAAAGGCTGCTCCAACACCTACCTTATTGCCGATCTCTTGATAAATTAATACGGCTTGCTCAAATTTCCCTAATGCGCCGCCAAAGTTCAGGTTGTCATACTGTTCTATACCTTCTGCCAGTAGGCGATCGGCTTGATCTTTCCTATCTTGATTCATTTGCGCCTGGGCGACTAAAGGCGAGAGATTAAACGTAGGCAGCAGTAGAAGAGAAGTTACTGAAAGCAGCAGAGTAGTAAAGCTAAGGCTAACTAGATACAGGCGCATAATTATTAGTAGCTAACTTAAAAATAGGGTGAGGGGGTGAGGGATGAGGGATGAGG
>DNXU01000356.1:0-5248 GCA_003505715.1 Cyanobacteria bacterium UBA8803
CCCTCACCCCTCACCCCCTCATCCCTCATCCCTCATCCCTCATCCCTCTTCCCTCATCCCTCTCCCTATTGTCCAGGTAGGTTCAACCAACCTGCGCTTAAAACTACGGTCAAGCCGATGAAAATAATCGCCAGTATCCAGGTAACTCGGTTGAGAGCTGTTTCAGCACTCTTGGTACTGGTAAATAATTGGGCTTGACCGCCAATACCGCCGATGCCGTCTCCTTTGGGACTGTGCAGCAGTACTAAAACAATTAAACCAAGGGCAGATATTGCCCAGATAATTTGCAGGACTATATCAATGGTCATGGGTAGTTGTTAGTTGTTGGTTGTNNTTGGTTGTTGGTTGTTGGTTATTTGTCCTGGTAATAACTACAGAGCAACTCGTACTGGTGTTCGACTGGGACGGAGTTCAAACTCTACAGGTTTGATCATGGAGCGCCCGGTCATTTCTGGAGGCTGGGGTAATTTTAAGATGTCCAGAATGGTAGGAGCAATATCCGCCAGACGCCCGTCGCTGCGCAGGACAACTTCGGTGCCATGGCCGGGGATCTTTAATTTTTCCCCTTCTACTAGGATAAAGGGTACGGGATTAGTTGTGTGAGCCGTCCAAGGCTTGCCATTCTCATCTAGCATGTATTCCGCATTGCCGTGATCGGCAGTAATGATGGCGGTGCCACCAGATCGGTTGATGCTTTCCACTAGGCGTCCCAAACAGCGATCTACTGTTTCAATTGCTTGCACGCAAGCGGCCATCTGCCCGGTATGTCCTACCATATCGGGGTTGGCGTAGTTAATTACGATGAGGGAGTAAATGCCTTTTTCAATAGCTGCAATCGCCACATCCGTCACAGCTACAGCAGACATAGTAGGGGCGCGATCGTAAGTTGCCACCATTGGACTGGGGATCAGTTCCCGATCTTCACCCTCAAACGGGAGTTCTAGACCACCATTGAAAAAGTAGGTGACGTGGGCATATTTTTCAGTTTCGGCGGTGCGGAATTGGCGTAACCCTTTCTGAGATAGCACCTCCCCCAAAATATTATTCAAGTTCTGAGGCTCAAATGCCACCAGTACTGAAAAATTTGGGTCGTACTGAGTGAAGGTAACAAAGGTTAGGGGCTGAATTTGCTCCCGTGCAAAACTGTTAAACTCCGGATCGACGAAGGCTTGGGTTAACTGCCGCGCTCGGTCGGGACGGAAGTTGAAGAAAATTATGCCGTCTCCTGCTACCACTGCACCGGGAGCAAGGCGGGTCGGGATCGCAAACTCATCAGTAATTTCGGCCTCGTAGGAAGCCTTTAAGACCTCAACGGCTGAACGACCATCCCCAGCTCCATCCTGGGTCATGATATTGTAGGCTTTTTCCACCCGATCCCAGCGTCGGTCTCGATCCATGGAGTAGTAGCGACCGCTGAGCGTGACAATGCGTCCGAATCCAATCTGGTCAATATAATCCTGAATCTTTTGGATCGCATTGACGCCTTCAATTGGCTTTGTGTCGCGACCATCGGTAATAGCATGGATGCAAACGTCTGAAATTCCTTGGGACTTGGCGAAATCCAGCAATCCGAACAGGTGATCCAGATGAGAATGCACCCCGCCTTCAGAGCACAAGCCCACTAAATGAAGCTTACCGCCTCGGCTGTTCACCTCTTGACAGGCTTTCAACAGCGCTATGTTCTCGTGTAAAGAGCCATCTTCAACAGCATCAGAAATGCGAACCAGTTCTTGGGGTACCACCCGCCCAGCGCCAATATTGAGGTGACCCACTTCTGAGTTCCCCATTTGGCCATCGGGTAAGCCCACATCTTTGCCAGAAGTCCGAATGGTTGTACTGGGGTAAGCTACCCAGAGGCTATCCATTACAGGAGTCTGGGCAACAGCAATGGCGTTTCCCTCATGGGCTTTGCGGTAACCCCAGCCGTCCAAGATGACTAGCACCACAGGAGAGACCGGTGCTTGCATCATAAGTATTGCTCTTCATTCCTACAACAATTTCACCGCCAATGATATCACTGAGACTGACACTTATTGCGAATTTTGCCTTTATTTTTAGTTTTAGAGTTCCCGATGGGCAAAAGCGCTGTAAATTTTGTCAGATCGAGCTTCTGAGCTGCCATGCTACTCCAGATATCCTCTAATTATTGACATAATTCTCAATTAATTCCTCCCTTACGCAGGCTCTATTATCAACTTTCTTCCTGTGGTAGGAGTAGTTGGCGAAGTATTTAAGCATAATTACTTATGGAGATAGGGCATCGGTTGTGGATGCATGGGGTACAAATGGATTTCCCCCTTGCCATTTCCCTCGCCCTTGTATCCTAGTAGTAAAGTCAATAAGTTTAACGGCGATTTGTGCAAGTAGTGTCAAACTTGACCAACAGGCAAAAGGAGTTCAAATGAAGCGCAAGAATCCAAATATCTTCGCCTTGGTGCCGGGAGGGGGTGTCCTCGTGGCGACGTTCCTGTTGCCTGTTGGCCTTGCCAATGCCCAAAGTACCCCAGAATCAACTGCCACCCCTGCGATCGCTAATCAAGAGCAGCAAGAGCTAGACCAACTGCGAGAGCAACAACGCATTCAACAACAGGTACAGGCGGAGGCAAATCGCGCTTTTAGCCGAACAACTACCCTATTTAACGTCATGCTGGTGGCTTTGGCGCTGCTGCTGAGTGCCGCGATCGCAGCTTTGTTACTCTTGCGCAAGGCCGTAATTCGAGAGGTGGCAGAAGTGGTAAAAGCTCACCTCAACGAATTGGGAGACCTGGAAGGTAAGATCGATAAGGCTAATCAACAGGTTCAAACTCTCCTGCGAGATGCTGAAGGGATGAGGAATGAGCTAAGTCATGAGGCGGCTAAGTTTCAACAGGAGATTGGCGTTAAAAGAGAAAATTTATTGCAGCTGCTCTCGGAAGTATCTGAGTCTAAGCATCAGACATTATCTGAATTAGAAAGACAAATTACGGCAGCTCAACAAGTCCTAGAAAAATTAACCGCTGAGTTTGGTGCTGACTTATCTCAACTCCAGTCAGAGGCTGAAAACCAGAAAGGGTTAATCTGGCAGAATTTAGAAAAATTAAGTAGCGATCTGGTTAGTAGCATCTCAGCAATTCAAAAGGATGCCCTCGGTGAAAAGGATACTATCCTCCAGAATTTGCAACAGGCCGAAACGGGGTTTGCAGGGGTTCTAGCTGAACTACAAGCTAACGTGCAAAAGCAAAAAGAGTTAATTATTCAGAATTTACAAAGATTAAGCTCTGACTTTGCTCCCCAGGTGGCTGAACTGCAAACGGATCTGCAAAAACAGCAAGCAACTATCCTGCAAAACTTGAAACAAGCAGAGACCAACTTTACAATTCAGCTTTCTGGACTGCAAAGTAATGTGCAAGCCCAACGGGACTTAATCTTGCAAAACTTAGAAAAATCAAGGTCTGAGTTTATCCCCCAACTAGCGGAAATACAAGCGGGACTGCAAACTCAGAAAGACGCGATCCTGCAAAACTTGAAACAGGCAGAAACCGATTTTGCTACTCAACTGTCGGCACTCCAAACTAATGTGCAAAAGCAACGGGATTTAAGCCTGCAAAATCTGCAAAAACTAGAGTTTGAGTTTACCCCGCGCTTCTCGGAAATTCGGGCAGAGGCCGAACAAAAAGCTGAACAGAAGAAGGATTTAGCACTTCAGCAGCTAGAGCAATTGGGTAGTGAGATGGCGGTGCAGTTAGAGGAATCGCGATCGCGCCTTGCAGCAGAAATGGCTCAGACTGGCCAAAGTCTGCAAAATTTAGAGACAGACTTTACTAATAAAGTTGCTGATTCGAGTTCCGGTATTCAAGCCACCAGGGAGCAAATCCTTCAGAACCTGAAAACTATAGAAACGGAGTTTATCACTCAAGTTGCCGATGCGCGTGCCAATATTCAAAAAACGCGGGAGCAAATCCTGCAAAATCTGAGACAATTAGAGGCTCAGGTGAAGGCTGAATCTTCTACCTTGGCGTCGGATATTAAAGGACGCAAAGATGTATCGCTAGAAAATTTAAATAAATTAGAGACAGAGATTACTACTCGACTCTCAGAACTTCAAGCACAGATTCAAACTCGCAAGGAATTAACCCTTGAGAATCTAGACAAACTAGAGTCAAAACTAGATGCTGGAGTTTCGGAAGTCCTCTCGGATGCTGAAACCCAGAAGTCTCAGATCCTCAAACAACTGGCACAGATGTCACCAGCAGCGATCGCTCAAGCTGTTGTTCCCGAAGTACAGCAAGAAATCGAAGCCCTAAACGCACAGCTGGAACGCCTCAAATCAAATCATCCGGAATTATTTGTCACCTGGGATGATTATGTCAATGAGGGAGATATTTTATTTGCCGAAGGACGCTATGAAGAGGCGATCGCTACCTACGATCGCGCTATAGATCTGCAACCAGAACGCCCGAACCTTTGGTATAAGAGAGGTCTGACTCTGTGGGAATTGCAACAGTATGAAGAGGCGATCGCTACTTTTGACAAAGTACTGGAATTAGACCCAGATGACTCTGACACCTGGTATCATCGGGGTCTGGCGCTGAAAGAATTACGGCGGTATGAAGGATCTCTCGCTGCATTTAACAAAGTCGTTCAACTCCAGCCTGAAGACTGCAAAGCTTGGCTAAACCGAGGCATGACCCTGGGCAGGTTGAAACGTCATGAAGAGGCGATCGCTTCCTTTGGTAAAGCCTTGGAACTTAAGCCTGATTATCATGAAGCCTGGGTTAATCGAGGGGTATTGCTGGGGACATTGCAACGGCACGAGGAAGCATTTGAGTCCTTCGATCAAGCAGTGCAGGTGCAACCAGATGATGGTGTAGCTTGGTTGAATCGGGGTATGGCTTTGGAAGTACTAGAGCGCTATGAAGAAGCTGTGGCTTCTTTTGACAAAGCGATCGAATTTAATCAGAATTCCTATAAAGCTTGGAACTATAGAGGTGACGTACTGATTAAATTAGAGCGGGATGAAGAGGCATTAAATAGCTTCGATCGCGCTTTGGAAATTCAACCGGACTATGCCAAGGCATATTATAACAAGGCAGTTTGTTATGCCTTGCAAGGTCAGGTGAAGTTAGCGATTGAGAATTTAGGACAAGCGATTGAACTGAATCCAGGATATCGGGAGGACGCTAGAACTGACCCCGATTTTGAGGCGATTGCAGAGAGTGAGCGGTTCTGGCAGTTAATTGAGGGTTGAGTTGGTTGTTGGTTGTTGGTT
>DNXU01000356.1:5545-5686 GCA_003505715.1 Cyanobacteria bacterium UBA8803
AATAATACGAAGTTGCGTTCAAAAAGCTAACTTTCTCTCCCCCCGCTCCCCAAATTTCTCTATCTGTATTCCTATTCCCCTCCCTCCATGGGACTCCAATCTCCACAGAGGATGAAGACTGCCCAATAATAAGGATGTGAG
>DNXU01000511.1:0-2853 GCA_003505715.1 Cyanobacteria bacterium UBA8803
AGCCTGAGTAGTTTATTCTCCATTGAAATGGACTAAAAATCGAGAGGGAGTGGTCTTTATAAGAATGCTTGTGTGATCGCCTTTCATAATTGGTCTCCCCTCTGACATAGACACCAGTACGGGAGAACCGGACTTATTATTCCTGTGTTAACGTGCCATAATCTTTGTGGCGTACTAGTAGTTGCATTGCTGCGGTTTGGGTTAGTTCAACTAGATTCTGATCTAGAGCGCGGGACTCTAACATGAAAAAGATCAAAACCCCTACTATCTCACCGTTGGCGATAATTGGTAGGCCAAACCCAGCTTTTACTCCGAAGGCTTTGGCAATTTGATTCCTTAAAAAGTAAGTTTCTGACTCCGATGAGGCATCCGTGATCCATTCAGGTTGCCGCGATGACCACACTCGCCCTGGTAGACCAACACCAGGACGTAAGATAAAACTTTCACTACACTGGCGGAATTGTTCCAAGGCAAACACAGCAGTACTGTCCTGAAGAGAGCTAATACACCAAGCTGGGCTAAGTTCTAGAATTGTGCCGTCCTGGTTAGGAATCCAGGCTTCACCATAATCCCAATCACTGCTTTCACAAATTTGCTTGAGTACGACTGCAAGTGCTTCTTGGAAATCTTGCCCTTGGCTCATCCCTGGGGTTGGTGCTGTCAATTGTTGGATCTGTGTCTCTTGGTCTTTGTCCTCAGTCATGTCGGCGATTCCTAAGTTTTTGTACTATAGCCAGTCTATTTGATTAGTGAAAGGATTAGTAAGGAGAGGGTGCATGGACACTTCTACCGCTGCTTACGCTATTAAAACATCAGGCAGTTCATCTCCAATATGGACGGGAACGATAAACTCCTGACTATCAATAATTACCTTCCCTTGATAAAGGTCAAAAAAATTTGCCTACAATCATATCTTGCCACAGGTGCCTGTTTCATTGAGGCAAAATATCGTTTATTTTAGTAAAAAATCACAAGCTTAAAGCTAATCTATCTAGCGCTTACGCAACTACGCCACATAGATTAGTCATGGTGTGTTAATTTACGTTAATATAGCCTAAAGATGATTTTCCGGAATCAACCAAATAGATGTAGTAGAGGATATAACAGAGTTCGGTCAATCAGGGAAATCATTCTATTATGACACTGGATTTCCAAAGATTTTTTAAAGCATCCAATCCCAGCAAAACCCTCAATCTGGGAAAAGCTGAAGATTGGCACTATTACATCGATTTTTCCTCGGTGCGGGGCGGCAAGATTATCCAAGAACTAAAACGTACTATTGCCCGCCTTTCCCCTGACGATCCGACTTGTCAGCTATTTACCGGACATATAGGCTGTGGCAAGTCTACAGAGTTGTTGCGATTGAAAAATGAGTTAGAACAGGAAGGTTTTCACGTTGTCTATTTTGAGTCGTCTCAAGACTTAGATATGGCAGATGTGGATATCAGCGATATAATGCTAGCGATCGCACGCCAGGTCAGTAAAAGCTTGGAAGAGATTAAAATCAGCGTACAAGTCAAGAGCTTTAAAAATTTACTGCAAGGTGCAGCCCGAATTTTGAACGCCGACATTAAGGGGATTAAAGCTAAAATTCCCGTGGTGGGAGATGTCGGTGTCAGCTCAGAAGCTGGAAAGTTTTCTCTGGCCTGTGGAATTGGCGAAATTACGGCTAAAGCTAAGGATAGTCAAGACATTCGCTCTCTGTTACGGCAATATTTAGAGCCACGAGTTTCTAATATTTTAGAAGCCATTAACAAAGAGCTGATCGAGCCGGCAACCGCCCAACTGAAGCAGCAGGGTAAAAAAGGGTTAGTAGTGATTGTCGATAATCTTGACCGGGTGGATAACAAAGAGAAGTCCTCGGGACGCACTCAACCGGAATATCTCTTTGTAGATCGGGGGGAGCAGTTGAATAAACTGAAATGCCATGTGGTCTATACCATTCCTCTAGTTTTGGCATTCTCCAGCGACCTAGGAGGACTTACCAATCGCTTTGGGATTGACCCCAAGATATTACCAATGGTACGAGTTAAGGGGCGGGACGGCACCCCCTCTGAAGAGGGACTTGCCTCAATACGACAAATGGTAATGGCGAGAGCTTTTCCAGACCTCGATCCCCAGCAGCGGCTCAGTTTAATCCCAGAGGTGTTTGATTCACCCGATACCTTGGATCGCCTGTGCCTAATCAGTGGTGGTCACGTCCGGAACTTGTTGGTGCTACTCTATCGCTGTCTGCAACGTGAAGACCCACCTATTTCTCGTAACTGCCTAGAGAGCGTGATCGGTCAACGTCGTAATGAGTTGAGCTTGGCAATTACACCTGATGAGTGGGAGTTACTGCGACAAGTGGTGCAACAGAAAACCGTAAGAGGTGAGGCTGCATACCAAACACTACTCCGCAGTTTGTTTGTATTTGAGTACCGCGAGCGCGAGGAGTGCTGGTTTGATATCAACCCTGTCTTAGCAGAAGCAAAGGAATTGGCTAATGAACCATGAACAATTAGCCATTCAAAAAAAATCCTGAGACGCCCTAGCAACGCTGAATAAAGAATTAGCACGATTCGCAGAGATGGGGGGTTTGCCAATGGGCGCTACTTCACAACGCGCTACTGGTCGTTAAGGCCACTAGTTGACAGGCTTATTGAGAATCTGGCTGTTCGCGGTATTTCTAAAAGCTAGTTCCTCAGGGAGAGGGAGGAGGGAGAGAAAAACTCTTTCTTCCCTCTTGTTTGGGTGGAAGGTAGTTCCTGAAGAGTTTCTCCGAAAAAGTTGTAGAGACGTTCCGGTGGAACGTCTCTACAAGATGATGTGGATTACCGCTCAAGAGGGTATTAGGGACTGCCAAAAAATAAA
>DNXU01000511.1:2939-3594 GCA_003505715.1 Cyanobacteria bacterium UBA8803
TTTTTTATTTGGGAGTCCCTTAAATCCAGATTTGGGATTAGCTCCCGCCTTAGCTCATCGTTAAGGAGAGTTGGTCTGGCTTGCGACATTTCAAGGAGATGAATATACTGTTAGTGAAACCTTATGGGGTGAGGGGTCAAACCCATTAATTAGCTAGTAAATGTAGGTGCCCTTGTAGTAACAAGCTTAGTAATTGCCAGGTGAGTATTAACTCCTGGTTGCCTATCAATTCATTCCTAATCAAGGGGAAATTATTAACAGCGATGACTCATCGGCACTCACCTGAAGATGTCGCCAGTCACAACCAAAACTCATTGAATATTCTGCTGCGCACAATCGCCAGGTCTCAGGGAAATTTTTCATTAATTTTGGCACGTTGCAACTATGGACTGTTGCGAGAGCGCATCGTGCAGGAGCTAGTAGAGCAGTTGCTAGAGTTAGAGGCTCTGGAAATTCAGCATGTGGTCTTGCAGCCTTCGGTAAATATGCTCTACAGCACTATCGAGGCAAAACTCGGTCAGGAACAGCCAAAGGCATTAATGGTGTTTGGCTTGGAGTCAGTGAGTAACCTCGATCAAATGCTGAGAGCTACCAATCGAGTGCGAGAGGAGTTTCGCAATTTTGCTTTTCCGTTGGTGTTGTGGGTAACCGATGA
>DNXU01000511.1:3637-8028 GCA_003505715.1 Cyanobacteria bacterium UBA8803
TTGGGCAACCAGTGTTGAGTTTGCGATCGCCACTGATGAATTAATTCAGTTCATCCAGCAAACCACCGATAAGGTGTTTGCTTGCGTTCTAGATGCTGGGGCTAGTCTATTTCTGGACAATGCTGCGCTTAATCTAGGGATGGGTTCTCCAGGCCGCGCTGAACTTGAGTCTGCTAAAAAAGAACTGGAACGTCAAGGAGTAAGCTTAGACCCAGAACTAGAAGCGAGTTTGGAATTTGTCCTCGGTCGAGATGCTGATGGTTCTCTGGAGCGATCGCGACACCATTACGAGCGGAGTTTAACCCTTTGGCAGCAAAGCGACAACTTAGAACGGCGTGGGTGTTTGCTATTCTTTCTAGGTCTATGGTGGCGTACCTATGCTGTAGCTCATCGGAACGAGTATGACCAAGCTTGCTGTCGGGCTAAAGATTATTTTCAGCAAGCTGTTGAAGTCTTCGAGGAAGCTAATCGTACAGACCTTGTCACTAAATTTATCAATGCCTTGGGTGATGTGCTCCAACGGCTCGAATATTGGGATGAGTTAGAAGCTGTGGCTCAAAAAGCCTTAGCGTTGCATCAAACTCATCTGGATCTTTTTAGACTGGCACGAGTTTATGGGTTTTTGGCTGAAGTCGCCCTGGCGAGATCCCAGTGGATGGCAGCACGGGAGTTTGCCCAAAAAGCACTTTCTGTTCTAGAAGATGCTCAAACCACAAGTTCAGCCTCAGCCAAGCCCAGTATCCATTTAGACTGGGAACGTTCATTTCATCGGGGTTGGTATTTATTCTCCCTCGCCAAAGCATACTCGTCACTGGGCCACCTTCGCACAGCACTCGACAAGTTAGAAGCTGCTAGAGCTACCACAAAATCTCAGTACGATCCAGAACTGTACATCCGCATTCTAGAAGAGTTGCGATCGCTCTACTTTAAGCGAGGCGAATATCTCAAGGCTTTCCAAACCAAACAAGAGCGGCGCTCGATCGAACAGCAATACGGGTTTCGTGCTTTTATCGGTGCAGGGCGGTTGCAACCAAAACAACAGGTGACTAACCCAGCCCTACCTTATATTAAACAGGAAAGAACAGCTGCTCAAGAAATTGCCGCTTCTGGCAGGCAAGAAGATGTTAATCGCCTAGTCGAGCGTTTAAGGCGCGATGACTATAAACTGACTATCATCCACGGCCAGTCAGGCGTTGGCAAAAGTTCTCTCGTGCAAGCTGGGTTGATCCCAGCTTTAAAACACCAAAAGATTGGTACTCGTGATGCCTTACCAATTTTGCAGCAAGTTTATACCGATTGGTGCAGGCAACTGGGTGAATGCTTGGCTCAGGCTCTGGTAGAAACGCAAAATTGCCTTAACACATCTATCTCTACACTCTACAGTTTGCCAGAACTAACATGTAGCTTGGCTAACATGCCCGATAGTGTAACCCTCAATTCAACCGCAGCAATTTTGGCACAGTTACACCATAATGTTGAGAATAATTTTTTAACCATTATCATTTTTGACCAGTTTGAAGAATTCTTCTTTGTGGGGAAAGACCAGAAACAGCGGCAAGTTTTTTATGAGTTTTTGCGAGATGCTTTGAATATCCCTTATGTAAAGATTATCTTATCCTTACGAGAAGATTATTTGCATTATTTATTAGAGTGCAACAACCGTTTAATAGATTTAGAGGCGATTAATAATAACATTCTCGACAAGAATATTCTTTATTATTTAGGCAATTTTACTCCAGAAAATACTAAATTCGTCGTTCAAAGCCTGACTGATAATAATCAGTTTCATTTAGAGCAATCATTAATTAACCAGTTAGTGAAGGATTTAGCAGAAGAGTTGGGTGAGGTACGCCCGATTGAATTGCAAGTAGTGGGAGAGCAGCTCCAAACTGAGAGAATTACCACCTTAGATAAGTATCGAGAACATGGCCCTAAATCTCAACTAGTAGAGCGATTTTTAACAGCCGTTGTCAAAGACTGTGGTACAGAGAACGAACGTATTGCTCAGCTTGTATTGTACTTGCTGACGGATGAGAATAACAATCGCCCGCTGAAGACACAAGATGAGTTAGCCGCCGGGTTAGAAGCATTGGGTATAGAGGTAGAACCTCAGCATCTGAATTTAGTTTTAGACATTTTAGTGGGATCAGGGTTACTTTTTTTAGTACCAGCATCTCCAAAGGTTCAATACCAACTCGTCCATGATTATCTGGTAACATTTATCCGCCAACAACAAAAAGATGGACTAGTGGCAGAACTTGAAGAAGCTAAGGCTCAGAAGCAACGTGCTGAAGCTGAGCTAAATCGGGTTTTGAGCCAAGCCCTACAGCAAGAAGCAGAGCTGAGGAAACGGGCAGAAATTGGGGAAATTAAAGCTCTCAGTTCATCGGCAACAGCACTCCTAGCCTCTAACCAAGAGTTAGAAGCACTAATAGAAGCCTTAAGAATGGGGAGACGGCTGAAAGAGTATTTTGGAGACGAAGCCAAAAACCACATTCAGGCTTTAACAGCTCTACAAAAAGTGGTTTACGGAGTTAGAGAGCGTAACCGCTTAGAGAAGCATGGCGATACCGTGCTAAGCGTTTGTTTTAGTCCTGACAGTAAGATTGTCGCTTCTTCTGATGGTGGATATCATACGATCAAACTCTGGAGTTTAGATGGTACTTTACTCCAAACTCTCCAAGGTCATAGTGATGATGTCATGAGTATCTTGTTCAGTCCTGATGGCAAGCTCATCGCTTCTGCTAGCTTTGATAAAACTGTGAAATTATGGAGCATTGAAGGGAAATTACTCCGGACATTCGAGGGTCATACCCATTGGGTTTATAGTGTTACCTTTAGTCCCGACGGTCAAATGCTAGTTTCTGGAAGCGGGGATCGGACGATAAAACTATGGAGTCTTGACGGTTGCTTGCTTAAAACCTTGGCAGGACATCATGATAAAGTCACTAGCGTTAATTTCAGCCCCAACGGTCAGCTGATTGCTTCTAGTAGTTACGATCGCACAGTAAAACTTTGGTCTACCAATGGTAGACTTTGCAGAACTCTCCACGGCCATAATGATGAGGTCAATTCCGTTCAGTTTAGTCCTGATGGTCAAATCCTTGCTTCTGCGAGTCGGGACAACACAGTGAAACTGTGGAGTATAGAAGGTACTCTGCTGAAAACCCTTCAAGGCCATAGTGATAGTGTAGAGAGTGTTAGTTTCAGTCCTAATGGTAAAACTCTGGCGTCTGGAAGTTTTGATAACTCTGTCAAACTTTGGAGTCCCGACGGCATGTTGCTGAAAACTCTCCAAGGTCACAGTGCTAGAGTTTATAAAGTTTGTTTCAGTCCAGATGCCCAAACTCTTGCTTCTGCTAGTACCGATCAGACGGTAAAACTTTGGAGTTTAGACGAAATTCTGCTCAAAACTATCCGAGGTCATTTGGGTTACGTGATCAGCGTCTGTTTCAGTCCCGACGGCCAAACTATTGCCTCTGCTAGCAATGACCAAACTGTAAAGCTTTGGAGTTTAGACGGCACCCTCATTCAAAATCTGCAAGGTCATGATGACGCTGTCTATAATGTCAGTTTTAGCCCCAACGGTCGGACTATTGCTTCGGCGAGTTGGGATAAAACTGTAAAACTTTGGAGTATCGATGGCAATCTGCTGGGCACTCTGGCAGGGCATAGGGATACAGTTACTAGCGTTAGTTTTAGTCCTGATAACAATACCATTGCTTCTGCTAGTAAAGATGGCACGGTGAAACTTTGGAATTTGCAGGGTCACCTGCTCAGAACCATCCAGGGTCACACAGATAAGGTCACAAGTGTTAGTTTTAGCCCAGACGGTCAGACGATGGCATCGAGTAGTTACGATCGGACAGTGAAACTTTGGCGCGTTGATGGCACCTTACTCCAAACCCTACAGGGTCATGAAGATGTAGTCTATGACCTAGGTTTCAGCCCTGATGGTCAAATCATTGCTTCTGCAAGTTTTGACAAAACTGTCAGGCTCTGGAGTATTAACGGGACTCTCCTCAAAACCATTCTAGCTCATTCCAATGAGGTGAATAGTGTTAGTTTCAGCCCCGATGGTAAAACTATTGCTTCTAGTAGCGATGACAGTACTGTGAAACTCTGGAACTTGAACGGTGAATTACTCAAGAGTTTCCAAGGTCATAACTCTAGGGTGAATGCTATCAGTTTCAGCCCTGATGGCAAGACCATTGCTTCTGCTGGTTTTGACAAGACAATTATTCTATGGAATTTGGAGCAGTGGACAATGGATTTAGATGCACTACTGCTACGCGGTTGCAATTGGGTGCGAGATTACTTGAAGAACAGCCCTAAGATTGAACAAAGCGATCGCCATCTGTGTGACAGTATTGGTAATTGGTAATTGGTAA
>DNXU01000511.1:8216-12810 GCA_003505715.1 Cyanobacteria bacterium UBA8803
CCAATCACCCATCACCAATTACCTATTCCCAGTTTCAATCAGGGAAGATATCAACTTCTCTAATAAATGTTGCTCTTAGGTCTAAATCTTGCTGTTGAGTGAGGGGAGTATCAATAGCCTCAGTTTTTAAGAGTGGCTTCACAATGGGGGAACCCAAGTTAATTTTCAGCTGAGGGCCAGAGATAGCTAGTGATATCACCATGCCGTCTAATACTAGCGCTCTTTTAATCAGGTGGCCATGGAGATAAGTGCCGTTGTGACCTAAGCTGATCGCTTCCCAATAGCGTCCTTGATACCGGAGTTCCAAGTGGTAACGCGAGACGACAGCGCTATGGAGAATAACCTGATTAAAGGGCGATCGCCCAATTTTAATCACAGGTTCATTTTTAAACGTCCACTTTTGTAACGGTATGGATTGTCGAGGATGCCGCAACGACAAAGTAATAACTTGAGAAACCGAAGTTGCCAACACTGATGAGTCTAGCTCCACTGGCTTTGGCTCCACTGAACTAGTGAGAAAAGGCTGATTCTGAGTAGAATCACTCAATTTTTCCTAGGAAACAGTGCAGCCGTACTTATTTAAAGTTTAATCACAACTCATTATGTTCTTGATAAAATTTTGATGAAGAAAGCTCTGTCCTTGATGAAGGAGGTGTAAAGCAGTGTAGTGGCTAAGCGCTGGTAGGTAGTAAAAATCCTTAGCATCTACTATTATTTACTAACTGAAAAACCTGAATCAGGATTTATAGTAGGCGCAAGTATCCCAATTTTTCAACTGTGAAGCTATGGTAATGAGGGAATCGAACACTAAAATCTTAGCCGGATTGATGGGGGTCTGTGTAGGTGATGCTTTGGGTGTACCTGTGGAATTTACCAGCAGAGCCGATCGCCTTAAATCACCAGTCACCTCAATGCAAGGCTACGGCACCTACAACCAACCGCCCGGTACGTGGTCAGATGATAGTTCTATGACCTTTTGTTTAGCCGAAAGTCTCTGTGGTGGATTTTCCCTTGAAGCGATCGCTCAATCCTTCTGCCGTTGGTACAGCGAAGGATACTGGACGCCTCACGGCCAGGTATTTGATATCGGCGGTACAACCTGTGATGCTATTGAACGCTTGCAAGAGGGAGTCCTACCTGTAGAATCGGGTGGTAGTGAGGAATGGAGTAATGGCAATGGTTCACTCATGCGGATTTTACCCCTAGCTTACTATCACAAATCCTTAGAGTTTCAACAATTGATTGAGAGAGTGCATCAAGTCTCTAGTATTACTCACGCTCATCCTCGCTGTCAGATGGCTTGTGGGATTTATATAAGTATTGCTATTAGTTTATTAGAAGGTGATGAGCTAACTGCTGCTTATCTCCATGGTGTCGAATCAGTTCGAGAACTCTACAACCAGCTTCCCTACATTTTAGAGCTGCCTAGATTTACCAGAGTTTTCAGCGGAGAAATTGGCCGATTGCCAGTCGATGAAATTCGCTCCAGTGGCTATGCTATTCATACTTTAGAAGCCGCCCTGTGGTGTTTGTTAAATACAACATCCTATCCAGAGGCTGTATTAAAAGCTGTAAATTTGGGCGAAGATACCGATACCACAGCAGCAGTGGCTGGTGGTTTAGCGGGAATTTACTACGGGGTGGAAGATATTCCTATAGAATGGATAAATCAAATTGCCAGAAAGCGAGATATTATCGACTTAGCTATGCGTCTCGAAGCGACCATTGACCATGCATAAATTCTAATCACTATTTTCAATAGACAAAGGTATGAAAAACTTCGCTCAAATTGTAGACTAATGTAGCCAACAGTAATCTAGCATGGTAGCCATGAAGCTACCGGACTATGCCAAACACTTAGGCATCAGTTACAAGAGAGCATGGCGCTGGTGGAAAAGCGGCAAGCTACCGCACCCGGCTCGACAAACCGAGACGAGTTGTAACTGTAACCTAATTCTTGCCCCTAGTGACCCATCATTTCTCAAATTTGGGTAACTATCTTCCTGCCCTCGCTGAAACCTAGACTAAGTAGAGAAAAGTTTAGCGTTGGGTAATTATGGTTAAGTCTTTTGTAACGGTACTATGTCAAGCGTATACACAGCTTAGCTGATTTTCCGCTAAGCCAGAGGAATCACTTTCATTGTATGGAGTAACTCTTTTGAAGAAAGTACTGTATATTCTGGCAGAACTCAGCGATCGCGACTTTAGCTGGCTCATCACTGCTGGCAAACGCTTGCGAATTCCAGCGGGCACTACCTTAATCGAGGAAGGGAAATCTATCAACGCACTGTACATTATTCTGGATGGTAGCTTTGCCGTTTCCACTGAAGCCTTGGGAGGCGGGGAGATTGCTCAGCTAACGAGTGGTGAAGTGGTAGGTGAAATATCCTTTGTTGACTCCCGACCCCCTACTGCCACTGTTACAGCTTTGGAAAATTCACTCGTTTGGGCTATTTCTAGGGGGCAGTTGTCAGCCAAACTTCTACAAGATGCCAATTTTGCTGCCCATTTTTATCATGCTCTTGCAATGTTTCTGGCCGATAGATTGCGGGTTACAGTCGGTAGGCTAGGTTACAGTAAAGCTCAGCACCCGAACCAAGACATGGAAGCAACTACATCTGACGAAGACCTAAATCCAGATTTCTTGAGCAGCCTAGAAATCGCTCAATATCGACTTGACTGGCTACTGAATCGTCTAAACGATCTTCGCTAGGTAAGAAGGCAGAAGGTAGAAGGTAGAAGAATGGTGCGTTAGCTTTCGCGTAACGCACCCTACGACTTCATCCCTCATCCTTCATCCCTCATCCTTTATCTCATCAGCCACGCCAAATTTGCTTTAGTACCTCTTCGGGTTTGATGTCAGCAATCCAACGGGTGGAGGATTGAATGCCAATATAGCGCTCGTCTGGCGGTAGTAGTTTTTTGGCTTCAGTAGGTCCAAACAGGGCAACTGTATAAGTACCGACGGCGACAGCAAGATGCATAGCCGGACTGTCGGTACAAAGCATCAAATTAGCACCAGCCAGCATCGCTGCTAACTTGCCAATATCTGGAGGCAAAGTGACCTTGAGATCGGGGCAGACTTGTCTTATCGCCGTAGCCAATTCGGCATCTTGCGCTCCCCCAAAGAGTACGAGCGGCATAGTCGGCTGTTTTTGGTGAATGTCTTCAATAATCTGCTGCCATTTGTGAGGTGGGTAGACTTTATCAATTCCTTTGGCCTGAGGTAGTTGGCTGGAACCGCTATGGATCATAATATAGCCAGTTTCCGTAGTGCCCAACCGTTGCTGTTCGCTTTTAGCCCAGTCCAAGTCTGATTTGGGAACGTTGATGGTGAGGGGGGGACAGGGGGTGTTAATGCTGAACCCTTTCAGTAGGTCATGGTACATGTAAGCAGCATATTGATCGGTTTTGAGGGGCACCGGGTTAGTAAAAAATAATTTCCCAGTACTGGCAGCAAAACCAACGCGGATGGGAATGCCAGTCATCCATAGTAACAGTCCTACCGACCCTCGGCCTCCGACTGCTAGGGCAGCATCGTATTCGCGATCGCGCACGATCCCTAGCAGGTTGCCAAAATCTGCCAAACCGTTGCGGTCTTTGTAATCAAAGGTCAACACTTCATGAACGGACTTACAAACCCGATAGGCCCCCTTGGCTTGTGGTTCCACAATGACATCAATCTGAGCTTTGGGGTAGTTTGCTTGTAGGTCATCAAGAGTGGGAAAGAACAGAAGTTGATCGCCAATTCCACCAGGGACTAAGGCTAGTATTCTCATCTAAAATGCTTGAGCCTATATATTCAGCTCAATTTTAAGGGACGATATTAGGTATTAGCACATTACAGATCTACTAATAACGATCTGGGACTGAGGACACCATTGTGCATTTATTAATTCCAGCGGCAGGCACGGGACGGCGGATGGGCAGCGATCGCAATAAGCTGTTGCTGACCTTACTCGACAAACCTTTACTGGCTTGGACGTTACTAGCAGCAGAAGCATCCTCCGAGATTACCTCGATTGGGATTATCGGACAAATTGCTGACCAATCGGAGATCAAGGCCATTTTGAGCGAACTCCCCCTCGCCAAGCCAGTGCAGTTTATTATTGGTGGGGCAACTAGGCAGGAATCGGTTTATAACGGCTTACAAGCATTACCCGCAACGGCAGAACGGGTGTTAATTCACGATGGTGCCAGGTGTTTGGCCACACCTCAACTCTTTGATCGCTGTGCTGCTGTTCTGCGGACTTGTCCCGGCCTGATTGCTGCTATACCTGTCAAGGATACGATTAAACTGGTCAATGAAAATGATATTGTGCAAGATACCCCAGACCGCAGGCATTTGTGGGCAGCACAGACACCTCAAGGCTTTGAGGTGCAGCTTTTAAAGCAATGTCACGAGCAAGGCCGTAAAGCGGGCTGGGAAGTCACCGATGATGCGGCATTATTTGAAAGGTGCCAGTTACCAGTTCGGATTGTAGCCGGAGAGGAGACAAATCTCAAAGTAACGACACCCATGGATTTAGCGATCGCCGAATTCATCCTCCGCCAACGTTTAGCTCTCTCAGAAAGGTAATTGGTAATTGGTAAT
>DNXU01000511.1:12898-13081 GCA_003505715.1 Cyanobacteria bacterium UBA8803
CTCATCCCTCATCCCTCATCAAGGAGTCCCAGATGTCTGCCAAAGTCATCCTCACAGTCACCTCTGGAAGTCTCAAGGATCAGCAATTTGAATTTAGCGATCGCACTATCTGCCTTATTGGTCGCGCCCGAGACTGCCATCTGCGACTACCGAATGACAAATACCACCTGAATCGCGAGGGGC
>DNXU01000279.1:0-3427 GCA_003505715.1 Cyanobacteria bacterium UBA8803
CCATTCCCCATTTCCCTTCGGCTACGCTCAGGGTAACCCTATTCCCTATTCCCCATTCCCGCCGCCTGACTCCCGACTCCCGACTCCCCATACCCCATTCCCCATTCCCCATTCCCCAAAAGTGTGACATTTGTATCACTTCGTTTGATACACCAGTATAGGTCGGTCAATCCCTTTAAAACGGTATTCTCCCATCTCCTCCAAGCCTTGTTTTTGAGCCAGTATGGCATAAGTGGCTTCACTGAGGACACATCCCCCAGGAGGACAGATGGCTTCCATACGGGAGGCTAGATTGATCGTGGCACCTAAAGCGGTATAGTCTACTCTTTGAGAACTGCCCACATCTCCAATTACTGCTTTGCCGCTGTTAATGGCAATCCGCAATTGCAGCGGCTCTAGCAGGGTTTTATTAGCATTAAGGTGTTCTAAACGAGCTAACATTCCCTTCGCAGCAGCAACAGCTCGGTCGGCATGATCTGCTTGTGGTTCGGGAGCGCCAAAAAAGGCCATGATACAATCACCAATATATTTATCTAAAGTTCCACCGAAGGCAAAAACTTCTTGCAGCATCTCCTCGAACAAACCATTTAGCAGTTTGGCAATCTGCGCTGGAGTTAAGCGTTCTGAAAGAGCAGTAAAGCCGACAATATCGGCAAAGAGGATGCTGATTTCGCGCTCTGTTGGAGGTAACCTACCATCTTGCAATACGCCTACACTTATCATTTGTTGCACAACGGCGGGAGAGTGATAGCGCTCTAGTCTGTGCCTAATTGCTTCTTCATTTTTGAGTTTCTGAGTTAATAGCCAGCGCTGTACGGTAGAAGCGACAAGGTTGGCTAAAGTCGAGAAAAAACTGAGATCTTCCTCCCCTGCGGAACTCCAATGACTTGATGAAAGCTGGGCATCGGCATAAAGCACTCCAACTACCTTATTTTCATCCCACAGAGGAACCGCGATCGCGGTTCTAATCCCTTTGATCAAAATACTCTGCTCCCCCTCAAAACGGCTATCCATTTGGGCATCAGCAGTTTGGATTGCTACTTTGTCAGCAAATACCTTTTGACAGATGCTGCGGCTAATCCAACTTTCTGACTCTGCCAGCTCCGGCTGTTGGGAGAGGTTTATGGTAGCAGCATTAAGCAATTCCAGTTTACCCGAACCACTCACATCAACTAATAAAGCCAAGCGCTCAATACTTTTGAGGTAGCGGAAAACTACTTCCTGCACCTGGGAAAAAATTTCTTCTATCGATTCAGCAGCACTTAATCCCTTGGCTATTTCTACCAAATCTTTGAGGCGAGCAATG
This sequence comes from Cyanobacteria bacterium UBA8803, assembly GCA_003505715.1. Taxonomy (GTDB): domain Bacteria; phylum Cyanobacteriota; class Cyanobacteriia; order Cyanobacteriales; family Coleofasciculaceae; genus UBA8803. The sequence continues at coordinate 1,307 of DNXU01000279.1, forward strand.
GCTTTTTCCTTATTGCTGACATCATTACCCCAGTCATCCGCTTGTATCCATTGCTGTTGCAGTTCTTTGACATTGCGAAAAATGGTGGTGCCTTTAGCCAGGGGTTCGAGTTCTGTTATCTGAGGTTGAGGAGAATCGACTAAAAGGACTACTAAGCTAATATCTCCCAGCCAAATTACATCGCCCTGATGTACTGGTTGAGGCGTGGTTACTGGACTTTCATTTAATCGAGTGCCATTTTTGCTGCCCATATCCTCAATCGTCCAGATTCCCGCACCTGTTCTTAAAAAGCGGGCATGGTAGCGAGAAACTCCCCCCGAAGGCAAGTATAAGTCGCATTCCGGCAACCGACCGATAGTAAATTCATCCTGATTTACTGTAATTGTTGTTTCTGTATTGTCCTGTCGCAGGCACAGTTTGAGTTCAGCCATTACTTAGATACTTCCTGGAAGGAAACAAGGAGCCGTTTCTCTTATTGCGGGAATTAAATTTTGTGCCCCCCTGACCCCCTTAACCCATGGGTATAACATCTCCAGGGGATTCCTGCAACCTGACTCATAATCCGGACAACAATAGGTCTGGCTGGAAAAGGTCTTATAGTAAAGATTCGTACCAGGACAGCGACACCATGATCGGCAGATTGCTAGACCAGCGTTACCAGGTAGTTGAAGTACTAGGTCAAGGGGGATTTGGTCATACCTATATAGCCCAAGACACCCACCGACCTGGCAATCCTACCTGTGTTGTCAAACACCTCAAACCCGCTACTAGCGATCCTGAATGTTTGCAAACTGCTAGACGCCTGTTTAATAGCGAAGCTGAAACATTAGAAAAGCTAGGTCACCATGACCAGATTCCCAGACTCTTAGCTTATTTTGAGGAAAATGAAGAGTTCTACCTGGTACAGGAGTTCATTGCCGGACATCCACTGACAAAAGAACTGCCTGCGGGTCAGCGGTGGAGTTACAGCCAAGTGATTCAACTGTTGCAAGAAGTCTTATCTATTCTAGAATTTGTCCATGGTAACGGGGTGATCCATCGCGATCTTAAGCCCGATAATTTAATCCGTCGCCAGCAGGATAACAAGTTAGTCTTGGTTGACTTTGGTGCTGTCAAGCAAGTGCAGATGCAATCAATTATGGCTCACGAAGGGTTAGCCGAAACGGTTGCCATTGGCACCCCAGGATATATGCCTAGCGAACAAGGGCAGGGTAGACCGCGTCCCTGTAGTGATATTTATGCTCTTGGTATAATTGGCATTCAAGCTGTCACCGGACTGAATCCTAGACAATTATTAGAAGACTCTGCGACCGGGGAGATTATCTGGCGGCAGTATGCCCAAATTAGTGAAGAGTTGGCAGCTATTCTGACCAAAATGGTACGCCATTACTTTAAACACCGCTACCAGACTGCAACCGAGGTCTTACAGGCACTGACGTTACTGACTAATCCCCACACACCAATAGCTTTAGCTGCTAACCTCAGCCAGCGGATGCAGGGCTATTGGAGAGGGGGCTATCAAGCGTTGGCTGGGGCGCTACAGATGTTCCAGACTCGGTCTGCGTTAAAAACCATGGGGACAAACCCCCAATTAGTGCAGTCCTACACCCCATCAGATGAGGCAACTGATCTAGGATCTACATCACAGACAGCTAGCGTAAATCCACCTCCAGTCACGTCTCCAGATCGAACAGTCACCCTTGCTCCTGTCAATAGTTACGGAACACCTATCCCTTTACAGTCCCAGCAGAGTTCTGGGGCGAATTACCCCCACAAATTGCTGCTGCTCATGGGGGGAGGCGCTGCTACTGTTGTTATTGCCTTAGCAATTTCTGCAATTCGTCAACCATCGCCACCGCCTGCAACTACTCAAAATACAGCTGAAATAAAATCGGCTCAACCTAAAAGCGAACCACAAAACACTTGTTTTGTAGTCGTGAGCCATTCTAATGTCCGTTCTGAGTCGGGAAAGAAAACAGGACAAGTTGTTAAAGCCGGCACGCGGGTATCTGCTACTGGCAAACAAAAAGAAGGTTGGCTAGAAATTAGCTCTCCGGTTTCCGGTTGGATCTGGAAAAGTCGCACCAAAAACACCTGTTCTTAGGGATGAGGGATGAGGGA
>DNXU01000279.1:3499-13496 GCA_003505715.1 Cyanobacteria bacterium UBA8803
GAGGGGTGAGGGATGAGGGATGGTTAACAGTAATTTAATAATAAGTTTAGGGAAGCTTTACAATGATTTTGTTAAGGATATAGCTATTGGAGATATTATATCATTACAAATCAATTATTGCTATATTTTGATGTTCTAATTTTTAGATAAAACAACCTAATTGATAGTTAAAAATAAGAATTCATGCAGATTTATTTTCCAGTTGCCTCCGCTTGGGTTAGGTTGAAAAAGGGCGAAATATCATGTGAAGAAGCTTTGCAGCTGTTAGTGGATGACCGAGGCATAGTTAACCTGGATCTGCTCGATCCGGAAGTTAGCTCCCGTTTTTTCCGGCAAGTGCCCAATCGCAATTCTTTGCCTCCTGTAATTCCTCTGTTACTTTGGCGTGGTTGTTACTATTTAGGTAGCGCCGTTGCTGTAAGAGAAGAAGACATTCAACGCCTGAGCGATCGCACTCTCACCGATATCAAAATTATTCCCATTACTGATAAGAGTTATCGCTCTTGGCATCTCACCTGGACTTTCAATGCTAACAGCATTAGCTCTACTTCCCTCATCAATCCTCTGACAGGTGATGCTGAACCTGAAGACATCACAGAAACCACAGAACTTTATCTCAAGAAAGCTAACGATCAGATTAGTCGGATTAAAACCATTATTTCCGGTGCCTTGCGCAACCGTGCCAGCGATATTCATCTAGAACCAACGCCGGAGGGATTGCGTGTTCGCTATCGTATTGACGGCATTTTGCGAGATATTACTACTCTACCCCTTGATGTGAGTCGGTCTTGCGTTGTCGCGCTGAAAGTGATGTCTAACATGGATATTGCTGAAAGCCGCCGTCCTCAAGATGGGCGAATTGGAGAAAACTATACCTCGGCTAATGAAACTGAATTAGGGTTGGATATGCGGGTGAGTACCCTACCCTGCGTAGGAGGAGAGAAAGCTGTAATTCGCTTACTACCTCGGCGCAACCCATTTACTAGCTTGGACGAGTTGGGATTTTCTCCTCATAAGCTCAATATCTACAAAAGCTGGTTACAGCAGCCACAAGGCATGATTATTCTCACTGGCCCCACAGGATCGGGTAAAACCAGTACCCTATACAACTCTCTACAATTTGTAGCCACCGAACACGTCAATGTCGTAACGGTAGAAGACCCGGTGGAGTACATCCTGCCTCGCATCACTCAAACCCAGGTGCATGAGCCAGCAGGCATGACCTTTGCCGCAGGCTTAAGAGCAATCTTACGCCAAGACCCAGATATTATCATGGTCGGCGAAATCCGGGACAGCGAAACCGCAGAGACCGGAATTCGGGCGGCACTGACGGGACATTTAGTGCTGACAACCCTGCATACTAATGATGCCGTCAGCGCCATCCCCCGTCTTAAAGATATTGCTCCGGATGCTGGTTTAGTCAGCGATGCGCTACTGGGAATTGTTGCCCAGCGCTTAGTCCGCAAGATTTGCCCTCACTGTGTTGAACCTTACACGCCTACAGAAGCAGAACTTCGGAAGCTAGGTTTGTCGCTAGAAAAAGCGAACTCTCGAGCATGGCGTCACGGTCGAGGCTGCCCTAAGTGTTTTAATTCTGGTTACTTCGGTCGAGAGGCAATTGTTGAGCTACTCAATGTTGATGATACGGTGCGGCAGCTCATTTACGAAGGGACGATGACTCAGTTGCACCGCTACCTGGCTGAAATCAAATTTGACTCGTTTCGGATGGCGGCAATTGAGAAGGTAACTCAGGGTGTGACCACAGTAGCAGAAGTGTTGCGCGTGTTGCCCCACAGTGCTTTGTTTCGGAAGTATTGAAATTAGGGATGAGGGATGAGGGATGAGGTTGGAACAGAAGTTGGTTGAGCTGTTGGATAATGTGACTATAGTTTTTTATTGACTGTAGTTTTTGACTAGTTAACGATCGCATGAACTACTTGATTGCCGTACTAAAGAACCGCATTGAGGCCGAAGCAGCCTATACGGCTCTTGAAAAAGAAGACTTACCTATGGCTCAAATCAGTATTCTTGGTAAAGGTTACCAAAGTGCTGATGAATTCGGGTTAATTGACCCTAACCTACAAGCCATCAAACAAATGAAGCAGCTAGCCTACTGGTTAATTCCCTTTGGATTTGCTTCTGGGTATGCCTTTAACGTGCTAACGGCCATTGACCTGTTCCATTGGGCGGGTAGTCTGGGCAATCATATTATCGGTGGGGTGTTCGGTGCGATCGCAGCTGCCATGGGTAGCTTTTTCGTTGGTGGCGGTGCTGGCTTAGCCTTCGGCAGCGGTGATGCTTTACCGTATCGCAATCGGCTGAATGAAGGTAAGTATTTGATTGCGGTCAAAGGCTCTGACAGTTTGCTTAAGCAAGCAAAGAGGATTCTCAAACAATTCGAGCCTGAAACGCTTCAAGGTTACGTTGACTCTTCTGGATTTTAACCAAGGTTGCCAATCTCGATAAGATTGAGGAAAGGGGAGCATGTGAACTTTGTAAGCCCTCATCCCCTAACCCCTTCTCCCAACTTTGGGAGAAGGGGAACTGGAGTCTTGTTCCCCAGGAAAGTCCTAAAACACTGCCAAAATCTGCATGTTGCCCAGAGAAGACCTACTCAAAGGTGTTGAAAATCGCGAAATTGTTGCCCGTGTCATTGATCAAGCCGAACAGGCGATCAAGACATGGGAAGTGGTTTTAACGGATTTTCTCTCACCGCCAGTCCTGGCAGAAATTCAGCAGCAGTTTGCCCGTTTGACCCAAATTCACCTATTGGCTTGGGGAGGTTATCCCCAGGCAGAACGGCAGCGTTTGGCGATCGCTCGTGAAGAACTGCCTCTAGAACAATCCCAGGTAGCCTTAGCAGCGTTAGATATGGCGGGCAACTTTTTGTTTGACCCAGCTACTCACCGCGATTTTTTGGGGGCAATGTTGGCAACGGGGTTAGTTCGGGAAAAGATGGGCGATATTATCGTCTTGGGAGAACGAGGTGCCCAAGCTATTGTGGTGCCGGATATAGTGGAGTTTTTGGAAACTCAATTGACTCAGGTTCGCTCCGTACCCGTCAAGACCCAGCGGATTGAGTTGAGCGAACTCAAGGTTCGAGAACCTAAGAAAAAAGAACTGAATACGACAGAAGCGTCGATGCGTTTGGATGCGATCGCCTCAGCTGGGTTTGGCACTTCCCGTAGCAAAATGGCCGAACTAATTAGTAGTGGTGATGTTCGGGTAAACTGGAAAGAAGTCAGCCAACCCAGTTACATCGTCAAATCCGGAGACTTAATTGCCATTCGCGGCAAGGGGCGATTAATTGTTGGCGAAGTGGCCGTGACCAAAAAAGACCGTTACCGCGTTCAGTTAACGAGATTGATCTGAAGTTTTAGAGGTTAGGTGTTAGGTGATAGATTGCACATTGCACCCAAAAATTTAATACTTATTCTTTTGTAGCAACTAATGACAGACACAGTGACCCATCAGCAGGAGGAGGACGTTCCTGTCGAGATGCTGAAGTCTAAAGTTAAGCCCCGCTTATCCTGGCAAGGGATTTTCTCCCTGCTCATGTTCTTTTACATGTACCTACCCATTCTGGTACTGACGTTTTATAGCTTCAACAAGTCTGCCTATAGCGCGGGTTGGCAGGGATTTACTCTCAACTGGTACGTGAAGCTGTTTGCTGACTCACGGGTTCTCAAGTCACTGCAAAATAGCCTAACTGTGGCGCTAGTTGCCGTCGCTGTTGCTGCTGTAGTGGGAACGTTGATGGCAGTGGGATTAGCTCGTTACCACTTTCCCGGTAAAGCTTTGTATCGAGGCATTGCCTACTTGCCGCTGATTATTCCAGATATTGCAATGGCTGTTGCGACTCTAGTTTTCTTAGCTGTGATTGGCACGCCCTTAAGCTTGTGGACAATTGTAGCGGCGCATGTGGTATTCTGCCTCTCCTATATTGCCTTTGTTGTTTCTTCCCGGATTTCCGGGCTCGACCCGCACCTAGAAGAAGCTGCTTTAGATTTAGGTGCAACGCCTTTCCAAGCCTTTATCAGAGTCTTGTTGCCAGAGTTGATGCCAGCCATAATTGCTGGTTGCCTCATATCTTTCGTCCTCAGCATGGATGACTTTCTGATTGCCAGCTTTACTGCTGGTACTGGTGCTACTACCCTACCCATGGAAATTTTCAGCCGCATCCGCACAGGCGTTAAACCAGATATCAATGCTCTGAGTGTGATGCTGATTTTAGGATCTGGTGCGATCGCCTTTGTTGCGGAATTGGTACGTTACCGAAGCGAGCAGAAACGGTTCAAGTAGTCCGCCATGAACTGCCTACACCAAAACGCCTATGATATCATGCCGAACTATTGCTACTGAGCATATCGTTTTTAATCAAAGGAATGTTAAGTCTATATTAATTCAATAGCCTTCCTTTGATTTTCTATATATCTGAGCCTCACGTCCCAAAAGTATTAAAATTCGTAAATAATATGAAAGTAGGTGATTGGCTTATGTAAGCTTACGAGCAAACAGCCAGTCCGCTGGTGTCTTGTGAATTAGAGTAAGGAGTAAACTGTGCAAGCAACTGTCAACTGCGCTCAAGACTGCATTAATGGCTGCATTTTAGGTGATCAATGCCCTAATAAGGAATATGTAGTAGAGGCGTCAAAGTTTATCAACGAAACTTCGTTAGATGAATTGCATGAGATCGCCGAGGAAGCCAGAAGAAAGAAACTACTACAACCGCCCCAATGGGTAATTCCTGATTTTCCTAACTAAGGCTATGGTTCGGGTGCGATCGCTTGAGGGTGTAGGCCAAAACCTTTGGTAATTGGTAACTGAGAATTACCGATTACTAATTAGTTGCCAAATTTTGGTCGAAATTGTTCTTCCTGGCTCATAGCTATGGTAGATATTGGAATTTTCGATACTCTAACAGCACAACCAGGAAATTAAAGGCCATAGCTTAAGCAAAAGTTAAGAATGTTAATTCTCGGTAAAGAAGCAGTCTCCTCCTCGGTTAACCCTCTTTTTTCTCGCCTTAGTTAAAAATCGCCTCAGCTATGGCAATCTGAGAAAATACAAAAAATAGTTCACATTCTGGTAACTCCAAATTACCTAATCAGGAAATGCAAACTCTTCCCACCCTTAAAACTGCACCTAAACCTCCCGAATTTGATACCACTATCCATCGCCGCAAGACTCGCCCTGTCAAAGTTGGCAGTGTCACCATTGGCGGAGGTTACCCTGTAGTAGTTCAGTCGATGATTAATGAAGACACCTTAGATATCAACGGTTCCATTGCCGCTATTCGCCGTCTCCATGAAATTGGCTGTGAAATTGTTCGCGTCACCGTTCCTAGCATGGCCCATGCCAAAGCCTTAGCGGAAATCAAGGAGAAACTCATCCAGATCTACCAAGATGTACCCTTAGTGGCCGATGTCCATCACAATGGCATGAAGATTGCCCTAGAAGTTGCCAAGCACGTTGATAAGGTGCGGATTAATCCGGGATTATATGTGTTTGAGAAGCCCAAACCCAACCGTGGGGAATTTAGCCAAGCCGAATTTGACGAAATTGGAGAAAAGATTCGCGAAACCTTAGAACCTCTAGTTGTTTCTCTACGGGATCAAGGTAAGGCTATGCGCATCGGCGTTAATCACGGTTCTTTAGCCGAAAGGATGCTGTTTACCTATGGCGACACCCCGGAAGGGATGGTGGAGTCGGCACTTGAATTTATTCGCATATGTGAATCTTTAGACTTCCGCAACCTAGTCATTTCTCTAAAAGCCTCGCGGGTGCCAGTGATGTTAGCTGCTTATCGCTTGATGGCAAAGCGGATGGATGAGTTGGGGATGGATTACCCGTTACATTTAGGGGTAACTGAAGCGGGAGATGGCGAGTATGGGCGGATCAAGTCTACCGCTGGAATTGGCACCCTGCTAGCCGATGGCATTGGCGATACGATTCGGGTTTCCCTGACTGAAGCACCGGAAAAAGAAATTCCCGTCTGTTATAGCATTCTGCAAGCCCTAGGACTGCGGAAAACGATGGTGGAATATGTAGCCTGTCCGAGTTGCGGTCGTACTTTGTTTAACTTAGAAGAGGTGCTGCATAAAGTTCGGGAAGCAACCAAACACCTCACAGGTTTAGACATAGCCGTTATGGGCTGCATCGTCAACGGCCCTGGAGAAATGGCAGATGCTGACTATGGCTATGTTGGGAAGCAGGCGGGTTATATTTCTCTATATCGGGGCAGGGAGGAAATTAAAAAAGTGCCAGAAGAGAATGGCGTTGAAGAGTTGATTAATTTAATCAAAGCGGATGACCGTTGGGTCGATCCCTAGAGAAGGTTGACTAGTCAAGTGCTGTGGGAGTTTTACCCAGCTAAATTGCTACCTGCCCGACTAAAATCTGGGGGGGCATTTTTGACCTCGTAAACGTTCAACTTATTGTTGAGTTCTCGAATTCGCCGGGAAAGCAGACGGATAATATTAATTGCAATTCCCGGCGTCTCGTCAATGGCGTCATAAAGCTGTAGTTGGGTCAGTAGCAGACATTCACAGGGTTCCATGGTTGTGACTGAGGCCGAACGCGGTTCCGCATCAAACAGGGACATTTCACCGAAACACGCTCCATGTTTGAGATAGGCCAAATCGCGATCACCAATGTGAACCCGTACTAAACCGGATACAACGATATAAAGCGATCGCCCCTCTTCTCCTTGAGTGACGATGGTGTAGTCAGCTGGGAAGGATAACTCATCCATTACCGAGGCGACACGCACCAGGAAATCGTCCCGCAACTCCTGAAAAATTGGGACAGCCCTGACAAATAGTAGACGCTCAACGCTGGTTAACATGGGGTAGCGGTTTGCCGATTGCTATGGGCGCTTAGTTACAGAAATATCAAGTTTATCTTATTCCCTAATCCTGCTGATTCTAAATCCTGCTGATTCTAAGGAGATACACTAATTAACCAAACCGAACTCTTTGATCATCTGTTGTGCAGCCGCAGCCACCAAACGGTCTGAATCATTCTTCATTCTTGGCAACAACTCTAAACAAGAACGAGGCGAGGCGGCTTTCAGATAAGCCAATACGGCTTCCCGAACAAAACCCGTAGGATGACGCAGACAGACTAATGTTGCCTCCGGCGTCAAACCGTAGTGAGCTGCCCTTGCCAAATGAAAACAACAGGCTAACGTCCAGTCTGACAGAAAATGCCGCAACTCAATCATTCGGCGCAGGCGATCGCTAGGACTGATTGGTTGGTATGGTACTAAGTCCACCAAGCCAGCCAGCTTCTCGGCAGTAGAGCGCCGATCTAAAATCCCCAAAAATACTTGCTTCTGGGGAATATCAATTGTATTATCCAGGATTTCTAACCCTAGGGCAATATTAGACCGCGATTCCGACTCTAGATTGTACGCAGCAGCTTGAATCGCACCTAAAGGATAAAGAAACTTCATCAGCCAAAAGCAGCGATCCAGGAGATCCTTTTCCAGATCCTCTAGCGCCCGTCGCAGCAAATCTGCTTCCTGTCCTCCAATCTTTTCGGGTGTCAGATCCAGAATTGCTGCATAAACCTGACCCAACATCAGTAATTCTTGCTCAATTAATGTCTCAATTCCCGATCTGCCCAACTGATCTAGCACGGTTTCAATGCCCACTTCATTGGGAATCTTCAGCAAAATCCGCAGAATGTTGCGGCGAGAAGTACCCCAAGAGACTGTAAGCTGTTGCACGAGTTGATGCAAGGCTTCTGGGGTACCAATCTCGCCCAAAGCTGTCCAAGCTTGCAGCCTCACCAAGTCAGGTTTGTGGATATCTTCCGCCAATTCAACCAGTAACGGGATTGCTTCATTGCCCAGGCGCACCAAAGCCATACGGGCAGCATCGCGGGTGGATTTATAGTACAAGCCCTTGATCAGAGAGGGATAGTACTCTTCTAAATGAGTGGCAGCGATCGCATCCAAGAGAGCGCAGCGTACCCGTAAGGATTCATCTTGCAAGAGATTTGGCACGTAAAGCCTGAGTGCTTGCAAATACTCCGCTTCTCCTAAAGCTCGCGTACCCATTACCCGTTCTCGTTCCCGTTTTGAGGTTAGCATCCGCCGCAGCGTATTAGTTGCCTCTGCCTTTTCGGTAGGCGTACCCCGGCGCAACATTAAAGCCGCTGCCGTAGATCGCACCATGGGGTCAACCGTTGAGTTCAGATAAGACTTAATGGTGCTAACATCCAGTTCTGGCTGAGTTAACCAGACATAACGCAAGGCTAAAGCGAGGACTTCTGGTGGCGGTTGTTGTGCGATCAGAACTTGGACATCCTCCAGGTAAGCTGGGTTGGGATGTTCCAACATGGCTTCCAGACTCTGGCACTGTAAAGCCGTAGACAACCGTGGTAATAATGGGCCAAGTACTTCACCCACATTCACGGGATCAATCTGGTACAACAGTTGAATACAGGAGCGTTTATCAGCTTCTGTCCCTTCTGTCCCGGGTTGATCTAGGGTCTCCAGTACAGCTCGTTTGAATGCCCGCAAGTCCACATCAGAAAAGCCCAAACGGCCTTTTTCGGCACTCTGAACCAGCAAGCTAACATAGCTAGAGCGCATCAACCAACCACTCAGCAACCAGACGAGGGACAAAAGCACTATCCCTAAGATAAACACCGCACTCTGCCATTGTTGGATCGTGGCTTCGGACTGTCCTGGGAATACCTGATGCAACAGCCAAATGCTTGCCAACATGCTTAGACCAGTGATCCCGGTAGTGATGGGTTCGGCAATGCCTTGTACCTTAGTTTGAATAGCACTGCGGATCGTTTCTGGGATAGGTTGGAACAGGAAAGGTTCAATCCCAGCGATTAAGGTATAGCGCAGTAACTCGTCGATAAATCTGAGGAATATCAGACCTACAAATAGGCCAGTCACCAACTCCGGAACGGCAATGGAGCGATCCACAAGGTTAATGACAACATCCAGCAAACCACTCAGGGTGATTAAGCCGAAGATAGCTAATGAGGCGGGTAACATCATGGCAGCAGCAAAGACGCCGACCCGGTCAATAATGCGGCTAGAGATGAACCATTGAGACATAAGTTCAAATAGCCCGACAATACCGCTGAACAAGCCCAGAAAACCCGCAATGTCGGCAGCCTCTAGGTTTTCTTCTAACTGACCCAGGTATTGGAATTCCACCAAAAGATACAGTGCTTCACCCAGGATAAAAAAGCTAAATAAAGGAATAATGTAACGCTGTAGCGGGCCTGAGGTGCGGCGGACAACAAATTCTTGCTCCTCATCTTCCCAATCTCGTGTTGGTGAGTTGGGAAAGGCTTGTTGGTAGCGTCTGGTTAAATAAAATAGCACTCCCGCCCCTACCATCATCATTAAAGAAGCGACAATGAGAGCATTGTTAATATCGCCAACAGCCAGTAACAAAAGCGGTAAAGAAAAGCCCGATATTACATCTGCAACCAGTAGTCCCGAAGAAATGAGGGGGTAGGTGCGCTTAATTTCCCGGATATTGAACAGTTGATTGGCAGCCACTTGAGAGTTGAGGTCGTTGAGGACTTCTACCGCATCCATCCACAACCGCAACAAAAAAATAGTGCCTAAAGCAATCAAACCGTCGGCATAGTCAATCCCCAAGCCCAAGCGGAAGATAAACAGGGGTATGGCAGCTAGTAGTGCGATCGCCACTAAGACGGTTCTCATGGGTAAAATGCTTTGCAGCCAGGAATAAACAAATCCCAAGCTGGAACATATCAGGGCACTGGCGATGTAAATCACCGGCAACCACTTGGCACCGTATTTATCTAAGAAGAGTGCTGTAGCACTGTATTCAAACCAAAGTAGTCCCACTGAGGTTGCGGTGTAGAACGCGAACATTAGTAATGTCCGCTCACCTTCTTCCGGACGGAGATTCACCCATTGGAGGATTTTCCGTACCCAGTTACCTTGAAAGCGAGTACGAGTTGATAGTTTCATTGTTGATTGTTCATTGTT
>DNXU01000279.1:13636-31807 GCA_003505715.1 Cyanobacteria bacterium UBA8803
CCTCATCCCTCATCCCTCATTTCTTAGGAGAGAGCAGCATCATCATGTTGCGGCCTTCTCGTTTTGGGGCTTGCTGCACTTCTGCTAATTCTTGCAAGTCTGTTGCCATGCGCTTGAGCAAATCTTCAGCTAGGTCACTGTGTTGAATTTCTCTGCCTCGGAAGGTAATTGTCGCTTTGACTTTGTCACCTGATTTGAGAAAGCGCTCGGCTTGATTGACGCGCACTTGGTAGTCATGCTCCTCAATTTTATAGCGCATCTTCACTTCTTTGACATCAGCTGCGTGCTGCTTTTTCTTAGCTTCTTTGGCTTTCTTCTCTTGTTCAAATTTGTACTTACCGTAGTCCATGATCCGGCACACTGGTGGATCGGCCTTTTCACTGAGCAAGACCAGATCCAACTGTTTTTCCTCCGCGATGCGCAAAGCCTCTTGAGATGAGAGGATTCCTAGCTGTCCCCCATCGGTATCGATGACTCGAATTTTGGGAAACCTTATTCTTTCGTTAATTTGAGGTATATCGCGTTGGCGTTTTTTATCATTCACAGGCGTTTGTTTGATTTGTAGTAGCAGTGGGTTGACTTACAAGAGCAGGCTGAATGTACTTGCCATTCTACTGATTCCAATCGACTTTCTGCGCATTTTTTTTTTAATTTGACATCCTCCCCGAACTGCTCGCCCACTCGGTTCGGGATTCCCAACAATACTGTTATAAAATAGAAAAGGTTGTGTAAACATATTTGGAGTTGAGGCTTTTTGTGACGGACTCCTTGCCTTGGAAACAAAGAGTTGGCAGTCAACGAGACTGGGTTTGGCGAGGTTGGCAAATCCGCTACACCTATTTTCGACCATTGCCAACGGAGGGAGAGCAGACAACACCAGTAATGCTGGTGCATGGATTTGGATGCTCGATTGGGCATTGGCGTCAGAATCTGGCAGTGCTAGGGCAGCATCACACGGTTTACGCCCTGGATCTGCTAGGTTTTGGGGCATCGCGCAAGGCTTGGGCTGATTATAAAATTGCTCTTTGGGTAGAGCAAGTGTATGAGTTTTGGCAAACCTTTATCCAACAGCCTATGGTGTTGGTGGGAAACTCAATTGGCTCCCTTGTTTGTCTGACCGCAGCTGCAACTCATCCAGAGATGGTAAAGGGAATAGCCTTAATTAATTTGCCAGATTTTGCGGTGCGAGAGGAAGCAATACCAGGTTGGTTGCGACCTATTGTATCAACCGTTGAGGCTCTTGTGGCATCGGCGGTGGTTCTCAAAAGCCTTTTTTACTTCCTGCGACATCCAGCAGTTGTCCGAAAATGGGCAGGATTGGCTTATGCTAATCCAGAAGCTGTCAGTACCGAGTTGGTAGAGATTCTTACAGAACCCACCCGAGATCGAAGGGCTGCTGCTACGTTTAGTTCCTTGTTGCGAGCGATGATCAAGGCTGAGTTTGGTCCCTCTGTCAAAGCCATATTGCCTACATTGGACATGCCCTTGCTTTTACTCTGGGGGCGTCAAGACCGGATGATTCCCCCTTATTTAGCCCAGCAGTTTGCCCAACTCAACCCGAAATTACAGCTAGTTGAGGTAGACAATGCGGGTCACTGTCCTCATGATGAATGCCCCGAACAGGTGAATCAGATTCTTTTAGAGTGGATGGCTGAGAAGCTATCACTCTCCGATATCTAATCCTTGCCATTATGAGCAACTCTAATTTTAACGAAACCCTAGAATGGACAGCTCAAGCCAAAGCCAAGCTGAAAAATATTCCCTATTTCGTTCGTGCCCAAGCGCGGCAAAGGATCGAGCAGCTCGCTCGTGAGGCTGAGTTGGAAGTTGTTACGGTGGAAATTGTCGAGCAGGCTAGAGCTGAGTTTGGACAATAGAAAATCAACACCCCCTCTAGCTGATGAGCTTAGCTCGGGACAAGGTGGCTAAGCCATCAAATCTTGATACTTTTTTGCTTAGCAGGGATATACATTGTATCGAAAAATGATATTGTTTAACTCTCCCTCAGCCTATTCTCAAGTTAGTTAAAAACTTTTTTCATCTTCAACGTCCTGATGAGCAAACTTGACCTAGCTTAAGAATAGATTTGCTTTTATCCAATTACCCCATGCCATTGCTAATCCTGGTTGCCGATGACAACTTGGGAACCCGTCTCTCTGTTAGTGATTACCTGGAAATGTCAGGCTACTCAGTTATTACAGCTGAAGATGGTCAACAGGCACTGTCCCTGATTGATACCTATCATCCTCACTTGCTGGTAGCCGATATCAATATGCCCAAAATAAATGGCTATGAACTGGTGCGCAGTGTTCGTGCCAGACCTGCGTTCCGGCTGTTACCTGTAGTTTTTTTAACTGAACGCCGCACTACCGAAGAACGGATCAAAGGCTACCAGTTAGGGTGTGACTCATATCTGCCCAAGCCTTTTGAAATGCAGGAGTTGGGAGCGGTAATTCGCAATCTGCTGGAGCGCTCCCAGATGATCCAAGCCGAGTTGCGCTTCTCTTCCACTGAGGGAACGCAGGCACAAGTGCTAGGCTCAACTGCACCGCCTATCCCCCAAACAGACAACACGGCACCGCAGGCAATCGCTTTCCCTGACAACGCCCTCGGTTTAACGAAGCGAGAACAGCAAGTTTTGAACTTACTGACCAAGGGTTTATCCAATGCTGATATTGGGCACGAGCTACACTTGAGTCCTCGAACCGTTGAAAAATATGTTAGCAGTCTCTTAAGAAAAACCCAAACCAGCAACCGAGCAGAAATTGTCCGATTTGCCATGAAAAATCATTTAGTGGATTGACTTAATGAAGTATTTTATGGTATGAGGGAGCGACATCACCTAGAGGGTAAGTAACAGAGGATGTGCATCTACCTCCGACATCTGCTTGTCTGAGGCACAATGGTAGTAAGCACCTAGCTAGAGTTGTTAGCTATCAAACGTAGAGATTGACAAAGAGCAACTCAAAACCTACAATTCTAAGTTCAAAAGTACTTACACCATGCTTCAAGATACTCGGACTATACGCTACTACCAGCAGCTTACGGACTCCCTGGTTTTTATGTGGAATAGGGGTTATCGATTTGATGAGCTGCGGCTGTATATCGATGGCTATCTCGATGCCCTCCGGCATAGTAACGCCCTCGAAGTTTACCTCATCCACCGTTTAGAGGAAGAAGCAACCCGTTACCTGCGAGACCCATCTAACTTTGAAGCGATACCGCTACCAGAGCCTGAAGCTGACTACTACTGACCTATTAATTTACTTAATTAGTTGGTGGTTATTCTCCTCCTGTTCTAGGCTTAGTAGCTTACTATACAACTGACCAAAAGTCTAGCCCGAGCAAACGGGTAGTCAGCCATGGCAATTTGGTCTTTTCAGCTATCAGCCCTCAGCTTTTTTGTTACCCTGAATCTGTATAGTTTTCGCACCCCCTACCTCTGACTTGAAAATCAGGGAGAGGGAGAGGTGGTGAAGGTGTGAGGGAGTGAGGGAGCGAATTATTTTCATCCTTTGTTGTGTATGATTGCCTAGAGAGGCCATATTTAAAAAAATTATGAAGCAAAAAGTCCGCCGGAGCGGACTTAAAGCCTAAAAAAGTTTCTTCACATCACGAAGCCAGAGCGACTTCAACCATCTGCTGTAGTTCTCCCTTTTGATAGAGTTCAATCATCACATCGGAGCCACCAATGAACTCTCCGTTAACATAGACTTGGGGAATGGTTGGCCAGTTGGAATATTCCTTAATTCCCTGACGAATTTCGTAATTTTCCAAAACGTCTATAGTTTCGTAGGGTACGCCTAGGGTATTCAGAATCTGAACGACGTTATTGGAAAAACCACACTGGGGCATCAGCTTGTTGCCCTTCATGAACACCAAAATTTTGTTCTGCTTAATCAGGTTGTCAATTTGCTCTTTCAGTTCCGGTGTCATAGTTTTACTTAAATTCCTCTCCTAGGTAGTATTAGCTCTAGTTTAGCGATGATCTAAAAAACTCATTGCTGCATTCCTGCATTCATCCCTTATCCTTGATTGACCGCCTTCCAGTCTTCGGGCGTGTAGGTTTTCAGAGCCAGAGCATGAATGGCTTCTGTTGCCATTGCCTCTTGCAGTGCTCCGTAAACGAGTTGATGCTGTTTGATGAGGGATTTGCCTTCAAATTGGGAAGAAATTACAATGGCTTGCAGGTGATCGCCGCCGCCTGTTAAAT
Organism: Cyanobacteria bacterium UBA8803; assembly: GCA_003505715.1. GTDB lineage: Bacteria > Cyanobacteriota > Cyanobacteriia > Cyanobacteriales > Coleofasciculaceae > UBA8803. The sequence goes on from DNXU01000279.1 coordinate 17,850, forward strand.
CTTGTACCTGTACCTGAGCATCTGGTAGCTCGGCCTTGATCATTACCTCAACTTGCTCTAGACTAATCATCTCAAAATTCCTCAAGAATTTGGTAATCGGTAATTGGGAATTGGTAATTGGCGAGAAATTGCTGACCAATTACCCATTACCAATTACCCATCACCAATTACCCATCACGATGTAACAGAAAATACATTTTATCCTAGATAACTAGGAGACCTGATGATTTAACGTTCAGGTCTGGCCGATGAAGTGGGCTGGTTCCGACCCGATGAGGGGAAGGGAGAATCGACAAATCCTAACTCAAATAGCTGTTGGTAGGCTTTCTTGCCGAAATTCCCGGTTGGATTTTGAGAGCGAATAATTTGAATTAATAAAGGTACAGCCAATTCAGGCTGATTTTGTGCCCGATGCACCAACGCTAGCTGATAGGTGGCTTCGTCCCGCATTTCCGCCGTTTCCAGGGCTTTTTGGCGTTGATCGTTGTAAATCGGGGCATCAATACCCGAAAAACTAGAAGCCAGCTGTTGATAGAAATTAGACAATTGATTGAAAACCTGACGTGCTTCTTGAAGTTTTTGGGCAGCCATAGCATAGTCTTGGGTCTCAACTGCCCTACTTGCCTCTGTCATCAAGCGCTTTCCACCTGGCAAACTCAGAAGGCTGTTCTCCTGAGTCAAGGGTTTCCCATTATTAGAATTTGTTGCATCTGGGGGCGTCTGATTAGCACCTTCTGGCGGCGTTGCATCTGAGGGATAGGGAGAATCGACAAAGCCTAGCTCAAATAGTTGTTGGTAAGATTTCTGGCCAAGGTCACGAGTGGGATTCTGAGAGCGAATAACTTGAATGAATAACGGTACGGCCAATTCAGGCTGATTTTGCGCTTGATGTACCAAGGCTAGTTGGTAGGTGGCTTGGTCTCGCATTTCCGCTGTTTCCAGGGCTTTTTTACGTTGGGTATCGTAAATCCGGTTATCGATTCCCGAAAAACTGGCAGCAAGCTGTTGATAGAAATTAGACAATTGGTTGAAAACCTGACGTACATCTTGAAGTTTTTGGGCAGCTACGCCATAGTTCTGCGTTTCAATAGCACTATTGGCTTCTACCATCAGCCTTTGCCCGCCTTGGAGGCTCAGTAGGCTCTCTTCCTGGGTTAGGGGTCGTAGAGTGTTAGGGTCTGTCAGGTCTAACTGCATCTGGCTGGCATCTTCTGGAAGCCCAGCATCTGGATTTTGAGCCTGTGCCGCAGGCATTAGTGTCAAAGCAGCCGTGAAGGGTAACGCAACGAGACAGGTAAGGCTAAGGTGATGAAAAGTTCCAGAAGAAAACATAAAAAAATTGCGGGGTATGTTAAAGAGAAGCATAAACTATAAACTTGGGTTATCTTATCATTGTCGGCTCGCTACAGATGGCATTGTTAAGATGGCGAACGGCTTCAAGTCTGGCAAGGTTAGACTCCAAAGGCGAAGAGAAAGTTTCCTGACTAACTTGGTATATATTAGTAGGATCTGTACGGCGCTAAGCAGTCTGTCAGGAAAGGCGTACATCAATAAAACATGAAAACCTCTCCTCCTCTGGGCTATCCCTATTCCCCATTCCCTATTTCCAAGCCACCAACATCTTGATTGTATGAGGTACTCGCCGCTAAATGCTTCGCATTATAGCGGAAGACTTCCCAACGATTAAGTTAAAGAACTAAGTATATCTCATGACTCGCTCCCCCAATCCCGTTCCCGAAGATTCTCCGCAAAGCAGCGGTATTCCAGAAACTAGTGTTGGCCTGCTGCTCCAGCGAGGCGGCGAGGAGCTAGCGCTGGTGAAGGTTGGCGATCGCTTCACGGTACACCCGACTTCTCCAGAGGTGGCAGCAGAAGTGGAACAAGCCCTACCCGCTCAATGCCATCGTCGCATTCCCCGTACCCAGCTCATCGAATTTACCGTTGCCCCCGAGCAGCGAGACGAGGCAATGCAGGCAGCACGAGAGCATGAAGGAGTAGCTTTTGCCAGTCACGTCTACCAGCTCCGGGATAATCCTCAAACCTTAGTTTATGTAAGCGACCAGCTCACAGTTCAATTTATCCCAGAAGCGGATGAAGAAAGCATAAGAGCGATCGCGGCAGAATGTGGCTTGCAACTAGTCAAGCCAGTCGCAGGTATTCCCAATACCTTCGTTTTGCAACTCACCCGTGATGCCGAGGAAAATCCTGTCAAAATTGCCAATCGACTCATGGGGCGAAATGAGGTGGTCATCGCCGAACCAGAGATTGCCATTCCCCAGCAGCCGAGCTACCGTCCTAAGGATTCCTTATATTACCAGCAGTGGTATCTCAACCACAGTGGCGGTTCCTTACTAGCACCGGGTTCTCATATTGATGTAGAGAAAGCCTGGGATATTACTAAGGGCAATCGCTCTATAGTAGTAGCGATAGCAGATGACGCCATAGACCTGAATCACCCTGATTTCCAAGGACCAGGCAAAATTGTCGCTCCCAAAGACTTTAAAGATCAAGACTTGCTGCCCCTACCCGCTAGCTCTGATGAGAGTCACGGCACGGCTTGCGCGGGAATAGCGGTGGCGGAGGAAAATGGCAAGGGTATTGTCGGCGTTGCTCCAGGCTGTGCCCTGATGCCGATCCGCACCAGTGGGTTTTTGGATGATGACTCTATCGAACAGCTATTTGATTGGGCAATTCAGAATAACGCCAGCGTGATCTCTTGCAGTTGGGGGCCAGCAGCAGTTTACTTTCCCCTTTCTTTGCGACAACGTGCTGCCCTCACCCGTGCTGCTACTACAGGACGCCAGGGCAAAGGCTGCGTAGTCGTCTTCGCTGCCGGAAATGCCAACCGCCCTGTCAGCGGTACCGTCTTCGAGCGGAATTGGCCGGATAATTTGTTGCGCGGTCCAACCAACTGGCTGGGAGGTTTCACCGTGCATCCCGATGTCATTACAGTTTCTGCCTGTACTAGCCTCGGTAAAAAATCAGCCTATAGCAACTGGGGAACTAATGTTTCTGTTTGCGCTCCTAGCAACAATGCCCCGCCGGGAATGTGGTTTGAAAAAACCGGCTATATTGCTACAGCACCAGAAGTCAACGTAGACACCCCCGGTTTGGGAATGTTCAGCGCCGACCTGTTAGGAACTTTGGGATACGATACAGGTGACTTTGTCAGCAATTTTGGCGGCACATCTAGTGCCTGTCCAGTGGTAGCAGGGGTTGCCGCACTAGTTCTGTCCGCCAACCCTGACTTGACAGCTCAGGAGGTCAAGCGCATTCTCCAAGATAGCGCTGACAAAATTGTCGATCGCGACTCCGATCCGCAGTTAGGGATGCGCTTGGGCACCTACGATACCAACGGCTATTCTCAATGGTTTGGTTACGGTAAGGTCAATGCCTTTAAAGCTGTACAAGCTGCTCAACAACTGAAGGTTAAGGCAACACCAGCTGCCCAAGTTCTCAAAAAACGAAATGACATGAGCCTTGCCATTCCTGACGATAATCCCAATGGTATTACCAGCGTCATTAGAATCACTGAATCAGCATCAGTGCAAGAGATTCAAGTCAGTGTCAATATCGAACACAACTTTTTAGGCGATCTTGAGGTCACTTTAAAGTCACCCAACGGTCAGAGTGTGCTACTGCAAAATCGCACCCTCGGTGTCAAGACTCAGCTGTCCAAAACCTATTCTTTAGAAACAACACCTGCCCTTAAGCAACTCTTGAATCAATCAGCCGCTGGAGTCTGGCAGTTGCAGGTGGTAGATTGCTCGCCAACGGATACAGGGACGCTCAAAAGTTGGGAATTAATTTTAGGGGTTTGATATCCTGTTGGTTGTTGGTTGTTGGTTGTTGGTTGTTGGTTGTTGGTTGTTGGTTGTTTGTTTGTTGTTGGTTGGTTGTTGACTATTCCCATGAATGATGAACGATTCACTATATACTCTGAAGTATGAACCATTAGCTAATGAGTAAAGAAATATTGGGGGTCAGGAGTGTAGTCTGGGTAATCGGTGTAAGTGCGTTGATTTTATTTGGCTGTAGTAGTCTAAGACATGCTCTATTCCAATCTACAGCCTTCGATCTGGGATATTTTGACCAAGCCCTTTATCTGATTAGCCAAGGACAAACACCAATTGTTTCCTTCTGGGGTTATCACTTTATGGGGGGTCATGCTGATTGGATTCTCTACGGACTGGCTTTACTTTACAAAATATCCCCAAATGTTCACTGGCTATTTGCTGTGCAGGCAATGGCTTTGGCTTTAGGTGCCTTACCTACCTTCTATCTAGCTCATCAGGCAGGGTTGAAAGAACCACAAGCAACAGCGATGGCAGTGGTGTACTTGCTGTACCCATTGGTTTTTAATATCAATTTATTTGATTTTCACCCAGAAGTAATGGCTCTACCAGCTATCTTAGGAGCAGTTTTAGCAGCGCGAGACAATCGCATAGGTTGGTTTTGTTTAGCGATCGCCTTCATCTTGGGTTGTCGGGATGCTTTATCTCTGACGGTAGCAGCCATGGGGTTTTGGTTGTTAGTCTTTGAAAAGAAGCGCCTATTGGGATCAATTGCTCTTTTTGCTGGCATTGCTTGGTTTATCGTTGCTACTCAGGTAGTCATACCCTATTTCCGACCTGGTGGCGTAGAAGCAGTGGGGCGTTATGCCGAGCTGGGGAACTCCTTGGGGGAGATTGTTATAAATCTGCTGCTTCAACCATGGTTGGTTTTAGGCAGACTGTTCACTTTGTCTAACTTAGAATACCTGCTTTTATTATTAGCGCCAATAATTTGGGGGCTTTCACCTCAGTATCTGGCACCTCTAGTGGGTGCTATTCCTAATTTAGGGATGAATCTCCTCACCGACTATCAATCACAAAAAGATTTAATCCATCAGTACTCTTTACCCATATTGCCCTTTCTGTTATTAGCCGTTATTTCAACCCTAGCAGCAGGTAAAGGATGGCTGCAAAACAGGCGGGGAATTATCTTGTGGTCGTTAGTAGCTTTCGTTGCTTTAGCCAAGTTTGGTTATTTTGGTTCAAACTATCTAAAATCTCTGGATACCTGGCAAGCCACCAGAGAAGCCATTGCTCAGATTCAAACCAAAGGCAGTGTTTTAGTACCAGCTCAAGTTGCTCCTCATTTAACCCACCGTCCTACAGTCCAGTTAGTTGCTGCGGGTTCCGAGTCAGCTGATTTAAGTAAGTTTGATTATGTACTATTGAACGTGCGCCATCCCGGCTGGGAGAGCAGTCCTCAAGTCGTCAATAGTCTGTTAGCACGGCTCCAAAATGAACCGGAATTTCAATTAACTTACCAGCGTGATGATGTTTATTTGTTTGTCAAGAAAGACGAAATAGGTAAAGCATCCTGTAGAGAGGGTGTAGGGAAATCGCTCGACACCCCACACCCTGTATCTTAAAACGGCACCTCTAGGTGAAGGTTTGTCTACTTGTTAGGCTGAGGCGTCATCCGCAAATATGGCTTGATTTCCTGAACTCCCTTAGGAAACTTCTGCTTTGCTTCCTCCGTGGGGATGGAGGGAACCACCACTACATCTTCTCCTTCTTTCCAGTTAACTGGGGTAGCAACGCCATAGTTGTCGGTTAATTGCAGAGAATCAATCACCCGCAAAATTTCATCAAAGTTGCGGCCTGTGCTGGGTGGATAGGTAATAGTCAAGCGCAGCTTCTTATTGGGGTCAATCACGAAAACGGTGCGCACGGTGACTTTAGCGTTGGCATTGGGATGAATCATCCCGTAAAGTTCTGAAACACTCTTATCCACGTCGGCAAGAATGGGATAGTTCACCGTGGTGTTTTGTGTCTCGTTGATGTCCCCAATCCATCCTTTATGAGAATCCGCATCATCGACGCTCAATGCAATCACCTTAGCACCACGCTTTTCAAACTCAGACTTGAGTTTGGCCACCTCGCCTAGTTCTGTGGTGCAAACTGGCGTGTAGTCTGCCGGATGGGAGAACAGGACAACCCAATCGTCGCCTGCCCAATCGTAAAAGTTGATTTCACCTTCAGAGGATTGCTGAGTGAAATTTGGTACTGTATCACCAAGTTGAAGAGCCATGATTCGTCTCCTGGTTTGAGAAATCACCAATGTAACGTTGTTTTACACTGGGTCTGACAATAAGGGTATCAGCATTTTTGCAACATACTTTACCCTGTAATGCCTATTGATAACCCGATCCAAAACCTGCATTCAATACGCCGATATCCGTACTCAACTATTAAGACACAGAAATAGAGGCTGAAAGTGCTGCGTTGGTAAATTTTAGCTTCAAGATAAATTTTTGCATATCCTCCCTACGGTTGAGAGATATACATGATTAACCAAGCTAATGGAGGATTCTTCTGTGCGATAAGCTAAAAACCTACGTAGCTTACCCCTGTTTATTCGTTTGATTAAATCTTTATTTAGCTATCAAGTTATACAATGGGTTGATTTATCTTCACTCCCTTTCTAGTCCCTAATTCTTAGCCAAGAAAAATGACGCTTCTCACGAATTCGGATCTCCAGAACCAGACAGTCAAACAGTTAAGTCTGATTATCCTGACCCATGACGGCAAGGTTCAACTGATGACGCAGCCAGCCTGGATGTTGCTGAGTCAGTATTTTCAGATTTCATCAACCCCCGGCTCTGAGCTACCGGAAACTTTGCAGCGATGGATTAACCATCAGATATCGCAATTTACTCAAAACGACGAGATTTGTTCGCTAAACCTGCCATTACAGCTAGAGTCTGAAGGAAAACGACTGACGCTCCGGTTCTTAGTCGATCCCACCGAAGCGCAATATCTGCTGTTGCTTGAAGAACAACAGCCACGCACCTTTGCCGTAAAATCCCTGGAATTGTTGGGTTTAACCAAGCGAGAGGCAGAGGTGCTGTTTTGGGTTGCCAAAGACAATAGTAATGCAGAGATTGCTGCCATTTTGGGTTGCAGTGATAAGACAATCAAGAAACACCTAGAGCATATCTATGCCAAGTTTGGAGTACAAACTCGTACTGGCGCTATAGTTTTCGCTTTGGAACAATTAGGAATGCTTCACCTGTGAGGAGGTGCGATCGCCCTGCTAACCCTCGCGTACCATCCAAACCAGCATCCTTAGAATTGGCTCAACCGGAGGAAACGGGTAATCTCCCACATCAATCGTCACTACTTGTTTCTTAGGCCATATTCCAAAGCAGATGCGATATTACTCATTTCGATAATAGTGATGTCCAAAACTTAGGATTAAAAATTTCAGCTCTCAGGATCTGGCGATCGCGATTTTTCAAAATAAAGGAGCGGATGCCCATTGACTACTGCACGACCCCTTCGCCTCATGCCTGACTTCTCAAGCACTCGCACAGATGCAATGTTAGGTTCGTCCACATCCGCCCTCACCTTGGGAAGGGCAAGCTTCTCCAAGGCATAAATCAATACAGCGCTGGCAGCTTCTGTGGCATAGCCACATCCCCAGCGATCCGGATGCACTCCATAGATTAAACTGGGAGTTCCTTCCTCTGAAGGCAAAAAGCCAGCAAAGCCAATAACAAGGTCAATACTACGCTCAAAGATCAGCCAGACGCCGTACCCATGCCGTTCAAAGTTGGCGAGACTGTCCTCAACGTGCGATCGCGCCTCATCTACCGAAATTACCCGATTATCGAATAGGAAATAGCGAACGCGATCGTTCGTCCAGAGGGTGTAGAGGAGTTGAATATCCTCGATCTGGCAAGGTCGAAGCTGTAATCTGGTTGTTTCGAGTACGCAACTCATCCTTATTAACCTGCGCTGGCAATATCTGTTTTCAGTTCTTCGGGATCGGAAGCGATCGCTACCCTGGGAACCCTAGCTGTTAAATTCATCACTAAAAAAACAGCTCAGGTGTTGTAGAGTAATAAACTCCTGGATAACCTAAACTGATTCTATATATAAATCATGATGACCGATACTTTACCATCCTCGACCCAACGCACATTTGATGTTGAAAAATTCGTTCGCTTTTCCGAGGAAAAAGCCATGGTTACGGAAATAGTCATCACGAAACATTCAAGCATTGCTGTCTGGGGTGTCCGTCCCGGACAACAAGTACCTGCACACACTCACCCCGATGGCCAAGATACGTGGATCGCGATCAGGGGAGAATTGACCTACTATCTTGGCGACGGACAGAAGAAAGTTATTTCCGCTGGTCATATTGATGTTGCCGAACCGTCGCAGGTTCACGGAGCAATCAATGAGGGATCGGAAGACGCGGTATTTGTCTCCATTTATTCTGCTTCAAGCCTCCAAGTTGTCAATGCATCCCCCTGATTTCGCCAGTACTGTCTAGGTGCATGAAGTGTCAACCCAACCTAGTGTAAGAAGGTAGAAGGCAGAAGGGAATAAAGCTACGACAGATATAGCGAAGCTATGCGGTAGGCTTGTTGCAGCAATCTTCACGAAGCGCTTATTTCTGAATTAGTTTTGGAAAAAATTTAGCTATCCGAGCTAAATCGGTTTTGAAATTCTGTAAATATCCTACTCTCTTTAGAAGAATCAAGTACAGAAAATAGCACGCTTTTGAATCTTCCCCCAAATATTGCATTGGGTAATAATAGATCTGCAAACATTTGAGCCACCATTGATGGCTCATTTTTAAATACCCCACACCCCCAAGCACCTAAAACCAGGGCATCGCAATCATGGTGAACAGCCAAGCTTAATAATTTTGTCCCCCGACTAGACAAAACTTCGGGTATTTTTTCCATATCTTGAGGTTGGTTCCTCCAGATTGCTCCAGCATTGGGAGCTGGACTAGTAAGAAAATCAACCAGATAAGGTATATCTAGTAGCGTGCCATCATCTCTTCGGAAAACTGGACAATTAGGTGAGTAGATGATGCGATCAGAGTATAAGAGCGATTTGTGGGAGCGATGGAAGTCGTAGTATTCAGGGCATTGCAAGAGGCTTTTATACAGTGCAGAACTCCGAGCTAGGCTCTCTTCTTGGGCTTGAGCGCCATTGAGAAATCCACCTCCTGGGTTTTTAGCGGAAGCAAAATTGAGGACGCCAATTTTATGAAACTGTTGGCTTCGCGCCATTCGTTCTGCTCCCATGAGGGTGGTTTCATTCCTAACCTCAAATTCAGTATGGGAAAATTGAGGAGAGCGAGCCAGAACGTTAGGTGTGATAGTCGATAAAGCTTCTGGCTCGTAACATCTTGTTTGCTCCACACAGGATGCCAATGTTGTTTCAATATCAATCCGTTGACCCTCAGGAGAAGAGTAATAGCCCGCTTCAATAATTTTTAGGGTATCTTGTGCGATCGCAATTCTCCTCATCTTTTCCTGCGCCATAAAATCGTCTTCCAGTAAATCAAGTGGGTGGTATAGGAGTTGAACCTATCTAGTATCGGTTAAAAGCCGATTGCATAACCGCTCTGCCAACCACCCTCAAAAATCCGAGTGACAGGACTTGAACCTGTAACATAAAAGTCCCCCAGACAGACGCGCTGCCAAACTGCGCCACACCCGGATCAAAGGGAATGACAGGAATTGAACCTGCAACCAAGTGATTAAGAGTCACCTGCTCTGCCAATTGGGCTACATTCCCACAGGTAGGGGAAAGGAAATAGAACAAGTCTTTTTCCTTTCCTCTTTCCCTATTTCAGGATCTGGGAGACAACACCAGCACCGATAGTGCGACCCCCTTCCCGAATGGCAAAACGCATACCTTGCTCGATGGCGATCGCCTTAAATAACTCAACGTTCATTTTGACGCGATCGCCCGGTATTACCATCTCGGTGATGCTGCCATCATCTGCCTGGAAAGATGTAATCTTCCCTGTTACATCCGTTGTCCGCACGAAGAACTGAGGATGGTAACCTGAGAAGAAGGGCGTTTTGCGGCCTCCTTCTTTTGCGGTCAGAACGTACACTTCAGACTCAAACTCAGTATGGGGTGTAATTGAGCCAGGAGCAGCAATTGCCATACCTCGTTCTACGTCATCCTTCTGAATACCCCGCAGTAATAAACCGACGTTATCTCCAGCTATCCCTTCATCGAGGAGTTGCTTAAACATCTCCACGCCGATAACTGTTGTACTACGAGTGCCCTTAAGTCCAACCAGTTCAACCGTGTCGCCAACCTTGACTTTACCCCGCTCGATCTTACCCGTAGCAACCGTACCCCGACCTTTGATGGAAAAGACATCTTCTACTGCCATCAGGAAGGGCTTGTCAAGTTCCCGCTCTGGTGTAGGAATATAGGAGTCTACAGCATCCATGAGTTCATAGATGCGATCAACCCACTTATCCTGACCTGGTTGGGTGTTAGGTGCAGCCATCATCTTCTCCAACGCTTGGAGTGCCGAACCTGCCACGATGGGAATTTCATCACCGGGAAAGTTATAGGAATTCAGAAGTTCACGAAGTTCCAGTTCCACCAGTTCCACCAATTCCGGATCGTCTACCATATCTTGCTTATTCAAGAAAACAATCAGGTAAGGCACTCCTACCTGCCGTGCCAGCAAAATATGCTCCCGCGTCTGCGGCATCGGGCCATCTGCTGCCGATACTACCAAAATGGCACCATCCATTTGAGCAGCACCCGTAATCATATTTTTCACGTAATCAGCATGACCGGGGCAGTCTACGTGAGCATAGTGTCGAGCTTTAGTTTCATACTCAACGTGAGCCGTATTAATCGTGATTCCCCGTTCCTTTTCCTCTGGGGCTGCATCGATTTCATCGTACCCTTTAGCTGTTGCCTGACCTAGCGCTGCTAAGGTCATCGTAATTGCTGCCGTTAAGGTCGTTTTTCCGTGGTCAACGTGACCGATGGTGCCGATATTGATATGAGGTTTAGTCCGCTCAAACTTTGTGCGTACCATGCATTTGATACTCCTTTTAGTTTTACTTGGTGGAAACTTTTCGACCTGAATTAGAACCAGGAACCCTGCGCTTAAAAGAAGAGAACTGTGACGTTGAGCGATCGAGGAATCACCCCTTACCCAGGAGTTGAACCTAGCTACTCGTCCTTCGGAGGGACAAGTCTGCATCCGGCAGGCAAGGGAAAATCCACCAGGGAGGTACTGCCCCTCCTACCTCTGCGTTATCAGCACAGTGCCTCGCTTCTCGGCTTCCGGTGGTCAAACGGAAGATGAAGGAATCGAACCTTTACAGGTATTACCTGTACCCCAGCTTTCGAGACTGGTTGCCATCCATTTAGCAGCATCTTCCTTACTTCCTTAAAGCACGCTAGGGAATTAATGCATCCTAGGAGTGCAAGATTGGCGGAAGGTGGAAGAATCGAACTCCTACGGTTATTAGACGTACCACGGTGTTCAAGACCGCTTGCCATCCACTCGGCGGCACCTTCCTTGAGGGTGTCTGACGGGAGTTGAACCCGCTAATGGCTAGCTTCACAGGCTAGTGTCTCCACCGCTTCGACTTCAGACACCATGATGGAGCCAAGGAGAATCGAACTCCTGACCTCTTGCGTGCAAAGCAAGCGCTCTACCAATTGAGCTATGACCCCAAGTTGATAAGTTGGTGGATACTGATCGGAGTCGAACCGACATCTTCCCAGGTGCGAACTGGGCGCTCTGCCAATTGAGCTACAGACCCAGGTTTTATGGATACTGGTCGGACTTGAACCGACATCTCTCGATCTGCCAGATCGATGCTTTCCCAATTAAGCTACAGACCCATACAATCGCGATCGCATATCCGAAAAATAGCGTGCAAGTTACCAGAGCGCTATGCGTTTTCTCAGTTACTAGAGGGACTCCGCCGATGAGTTATTACACACTCTTTAAAGGATGGCTACTTCTAGGCCAACCTGTCGGGTTCTTCGCACTCCTCGTTCTCAAACGCCCACTGTATTAGAACAGCGTTACTTTTCCTCTCGTACTAAAGTATGTAAGCTCTTGGAAGTTAGGGCACGCTGCCCTGTGCGATCGCACATCCAGGTTAACTAATATCAGAAGAAAGCAACCTCCTTATATCTTGATGGTTAACAGGAGTGGTAGGACTTGAACCTACAACAGCCAATTTAGAAGATTGGTACTCTATCCAGTTGAGCTACACTCCCATGATTGGTAGTCCTGACAGGATTTGAACCTGTAACCTCTTGCTTGTAAGGCAAATGCTGCTACCGTTGAGCTACAGGACTACGAGAGCGGATGATGGGACTCGAACCCATGCACTGAGACTGGCAGACTCAGATGCTAACCACTACATCACACCCGCAAGTTTCAAAGCGAATAACGAGGCTCGAACTCGTGCCAAGAGTTTGGAAGACTCACATGCTACCGTTACACCATATCCGCATTTTTTGAGAGCAGATGGCGAGACTCGAACTCGCATAGGCAGTTTACAAGACTGCTGTGTTGCCATTAACACCACACCTGCATAATCAAAGAGCAGACGGCGGGGATTGAACCCACATCAAGGACTTACCACGCCCTTGTGTTGCCACTTACACCACATCTGCACCGAAGCAGGCGGCGAGAGTCGAACTCGCATCAGAAGATTACGAAACTCCTATGCTTGCCATTGCACCACACCTGCAATTTGGTCGCGGGGGCAGGAGTCGAACCTGCTGATAAGAGGCTTATGAGACCTCCAAGCCTACCGTGGCTACTTCACCCGCATCGCACCAATACCCCTGACTGGACTTGAACCAGTAACCTCCGCATTCTAATTGCGGCACCTCTTTCCGATTGGGCTACAGGGGCAAGATTAATCTGAGTGGCAGGGTTTGAACCTGCGATCTGCGATACCCGAAACCGCCGCGCTCCCAACTGCGCTACACCCAGATGCTTTAATACTCCCGACAGGGGTCGAACCTGCAACATAAGAAACTCAGCGCTCAACTGAGTGCGTCTACCTATTCCGCCACGGGAGCTTGAATTGACTGTTGATAACCCAGTACCCCTGACAGGAGTCGAACCTGCAAAACACTCGACCTGAACGAGCGACGGTTTCCAATTACGTCACAGGGGCATATCGGGATGGCAGGATTTGAACCTGCGACTCCATGCTCCCAAAGCATGGCTTCTAGCCGCTGAATTACATCCCGTTGATGCTCCTGGAGGGAATCGAACCCACACAATGAACAGATTTTAAATCTGCCGCCTACTGCCAATTGGGCTACAGGAGCAAGTTTTGGTACTCCTGGTGAGACTCGAACTCACACAACACACTATTTTTGAGATAGCGGCCTCTTCCAATTGGGCTACAGGAGCATAAGAATTGGCTGCCCCGCCAGGGTTTGAACCTAGACCGTCTGAGTCAAAGTCAGATATGCTGCCAGTTACACTACAGGGCAATAAATGGCTGCCAGGGTAGGGGTTGCACCTACGTCTCTATGGTTCAGAGCCATAGCGACTTGCTATTCGTCCACCTGGCAATAAATGGCTGCCCTGGTAGGGATTGAACCTACGACCGTTCGCTTAACAGGCGACCGCTACTACCACTGAGCTACAGGGCAACGACAGTCCTCCAGACTCGGTATCAAACTATCGGTTTTCTACTTTTCCAGAGGTAAGGACTGATGGCCAAACCCTGATTTGAACAGGGGTCTCTGCCTTTTCAGGGCAGCGCTAAAACCAACTCAGCTATTCGGCCTGGTTTTAAGGTAGCTTAGATTGATACTCATAAATGGGTGACATACTGGGGGAAATTTCAACGGAAAGGGAGGGATTTGAACCCTCGTCAAGTTAAACTTGATCAGTCGTTCCAGGACTGCGCCTTAAGCCACTCGGCCACCTCTCCAAGTTGACGAGAGCGGAGGGACTCGAACCCCCACGTCTTCGATTTCGTAGACCGAGATTTTATCCAGTTAAACTACGCTCTCATTGGCGCGGGGACTGAGATTTGAACTCAGAACGTTGGTTTTGGAGACCAAAATGTTTCCGTTACACCATCCCCACATTTAAATTTGAACTTTGAATCTAAAATCTAAAATCTAAAA
>DNXU01000279.1:31945-32429 GCA_003505715.1 Cyanobacteria bacterium UBA8803
AGGGATGAGGGATGAGGGAAAAAATTTCATCCCTCATAATTCCTCCTTCATCCTTAAACAAAGCGGAGAGGACAGGACTCGAACCTGCACGCGGGAGACCCACGCTTCCTTAGCAGGGAAGTGCTATAACCAATTCAGCCACCTCTCCCCATAGCCCCAAGGAGATTTGAACTCCCGTCTCCGCCTTGAGGGGGCGGCGTCCTAAGCCGAGCTAGACGATGAGGCTTTGTTGAGACTTAAGCCTTGTGCCCCCCGGCTCCCAACCTTGGGGGAGGTAATTTTAGTTACCTCCAGATTTGGCGGGCTAGGGGGGATAATTGCATAAGTCTTGTTTGCGATCAGTAGGAGTAGCAGGACTTGAACCTGCGACTGGCACCTTATGAGGGTGCTGCTCTGCCCACTGAGCTATACTCCCAAGACAAGGAGGAGAGGCAAGGGAGAGGAAGACTAACTTACCAACATCCTCTATTAGTAGGGTGCGTTA
>DNXU01000279.1:32560-33906 GCA_003505715.1 Cyanobacteria bacterium UBA8803
GACGCCTTCAACCACTTGGCTACTCGACCTCGTTCATCGATGCCATAGCCCTAACGGGACTCGAACCCGTAATCTCCACTTTGAAAGAGTGGCGGCTTCAACCATTCGCCTATAGGGCCATATAAGGGGGCGATAAAGACTCAACTTTGGTGCAATAGCTGCTGAACGAGGCTGACGGGGCTTGAACCCGCGACCTTCGCTGTGACAGAGCGACACTCTGACCAACTGAGCTACAGCCTCATGAACAAGCAGATGCCAATTCTGTTAGCCTCTGACGCTTATACCTACGTTGGACGTAGTTTTTAGCATTTTCATCGGTAACAGTCTGCTTGACCTGTGTAGTTTCCTGTAGGACAGGATAAGGTTTCAGCCCGCTACTCAGCGTTCCTTGGATTTGGGATAATCCGGAACTTACTGTTGAGCTACGCCCCCATGTTGATGAAAAGGTGTATTACATATTAAGTTTTCAAGGTTCAGTATTTTGGCTTGGGTTAGAGCTTTCTGGCTCTTTCCCCTGCGCTCTATATACATACTACAAACATACTACAAAAGTGTCAAGGGTTTGGGCAAAATTTTTTTGAATTTGCTGTATTGCCTGCTCCATAAGGCTTTTGCTGTAAGGAAGAGGCAAAAGGGGACAGAGAACAGGAAATTTTTCTCTCCCTCATCCCTCATCCCTCATCGGAACCCGATCGCCAATCGCCTCGTCAGAAGCTAACGCACTCAAGCTGCTAATATTCCGATAGGAACGTGCCGCTCATAGCCGTTAGAATCCACAAATCAGTGTTAAAGCAAGGGATAAAATTCATCGAAGCGTTTAACTGGGTAATCGCAATTGCAACTGCAACCTTTGTCAGCGGGTTATGCATTGCCTCATCCGCTCAAGCCCAGTCAGCCCAACCGCAGCCAATCTTCGAGAACGTTAGAATTGGACGAAGATTCTCCCCTGACCCCTTGACAATTCGGGGTATCAGCGGTGGTTCTGTACCAGCAAAACAGGTAGCTGGCCGTGCCGAAACACCAACAGGACCTTGTGTAGGTTTTGTCGATGAACAGCCCGACCATACGATAGATTTGACGGCCTTCTTCAACTACCTAAGCCTACAAGTCGCAAGTCCGGAAGACACCACCCTAGTGATTAGCGGTCCGGGGGGTACTTGGTGCAGCGATGACTCTCAGGGCAAAAATCCTGGCATTGCAGGTCAGTGGCGAGCTGGTGCTTATCGAGTCTGGGTAGGTTCTTACGCAAAAGACAACTATCACCCCTACATCATCACAATCACCGAAGTTGAACTCCTCAATCCCGGCCCATTTCCCCGCTAAGTTCGTAGTAACCAATAAGAGTG
>DNXU01000279.1:33929-45438 GCA_003505715.1 Cyanobacteria bacterium UBA8803
CACTCTTATTGGTTACTACAAACAATGAAGTGGTTACTACAAACAATATCGACGCAACCAGAAACGATATCACGCCGAAGTCTGCTCTCTGCCTATTTCAACGCCAACCTAGCCAACGCAGGACAGGCACCAGCACATAATAACTGACCCCCAGCCAGAACCCCACGGTCACCCCTAACATGGTAAAAAAGGCCACGGTGTTAGTGAAATCTAACCAGCTAGCATCGGAGAATGAAAAGATATTCATCAGAACTTCCGCACGCAATAACCCCAACCAAGCTAAACCCCTAACAATGGTACTCGTACCAACAGCTGCAACTAAAGCGTGAACGAGGTAATGACTGGGTAACCCTAACCCCAGCACTAAAGGAAAAATAGCAATGATAGTAATCAACCCCAGTAATCGTTCAGTGTCTGCATAAGATACCGACGCCTTCCAAATAAACCACAATCCTTCAAAGTGTTCTGGTAGTCTGGCAGAGATTGACGCCTGCCAAATAAACCAGCCTGCACTATAACTGAGAATACCCATCACCCCGGCAACCAACCGCCGCTGCTTCTGACCGAAACCTCCCGCTTCAGTCAAACCCCACGCCGTACCTAACCCAGCACAGGCAAACAACAGTAGTTCGCGCCAAGTGACAATCGGGACTTCTGGTAGAATCAGGGGCCATCGCCAATACATCCAATCGGAAAAGCGATCGCCTAAATTTGTCCAGTTAATTAAAGCAAACCCACCAGCTGCTCCCAATGCTGCCCCTAGGCCACCGAGTAAGATCTCGCAGACAGTATCGGCACAAGCAAGCACGATGCCCATTACCAGCTTAAATAGGAAACGCGCACTTTTGGTAACGCCTTGACCGCAAGTTGCGATCGCACTGGTAGATAAATCTTTTGCCGTCTCTGTAGCTTTGGCGATCGCTTCAGAAAAAGATGCCCCTGCTGGAGGGGACTGTGGCTGGGTAGGAAAATCGATCTCCAGACGGTGCTGGATTTCTGCGGCACTAGCGGGGCGTTGTTGGGGGTCGAAGCGGATAGTATCATCTAGCAGATCTGCTAAAGCAGGACTCACCGATATGCGATCGCGCCAGCGAAACTCACCTGTCTCTGGATCTTGCAGATCGGCGACATCTTCACCCGTCAGTAATTGAATCATCGTGCGTCCCAGGGCGTAAAAATCCGCCGCTGGCCCTACTACTTCACCAGCAATTTGTTCTGGGGGACTGTAACCGGGGGAAATCAATCTTGTAGAATTGCCTTGGCGATTCAAGGGCATTGAGCCTATTTGTTTGGCACCGCCAAAATCAATTGTTACTAGCCGATCCGTTCCCTGGCGCAGCATCAAGTTAGATGGTTTGAGGTCGCGGTGAATAATGCCCGAACGGTGCAATTCCTGTAAAATGTCTGCGGCTTGGTACAGCCAATCTTGCACGAATTCCTCCGGACATCCTTGAGGGTATTCGTTGAGAACATCTTCTAAGGTCTTACCGTGGATTTTTTCCATGACCAGGCAGGGGAGTAACCGCTGATGGGAACTGCCTGGATCTACCATAAAATAGCTATCGTTTTCTACTTTAGGCACGCCGGGGTGGTTCAGGCGTGCCAACACGGCTGCCTCTTGTTCAAATAGCTGCAAGGCTTTCGGTGAGGTTTCGACCAACACCTTTAGCACTTTTTCTTTCTTCTCCCACAAATCCCATACAGTATAGATAGCGGCGAATCCCCCTGAACCCAAACGCTGAAGGGGAACGTAACGGTTGTGCAGCTGCAAGGTTGCGCCGCAGGAACTGCAAAACTTATTGCCCCAAGCTTGAGGATAGGGACGGGGGCAATCGGGATTAATGCAATGAATCTGTTCAGTAGGGTACTGATTCACGATCACGATCGCGCCCGATAGACATTGTTTCTCGATTCTACACAATCAGATGGGGGGATTGGGTTAGGGTGAGGGGGGGGTGATATCATATCCGGTCAAACATCCCTAATATCTGTAGGGGCGGGTTTAGCGACCAATATTGTGGACTCCGCAGATAGGTCTTAAGTCAAAACCCGCCCTGCGGCAGGTTTAATGATGGTGATGCGGTATGGGATGCTTATCAGAGCCACCAATAGAAATAGTAGTAGGATGCAACTGCATCAAAAGAGCGCTCTGAGGTGGTGCTGGTGCCCAGCCTAAACGATAAATTCCCATCCAGAAGGTCAGAACACCCAACACAGCCATGACAGCTGCTAGGTAACGTCCCAGTTTAGGCACTTTCAGCCGTTGAATCAGCAGTCCGAACCCTACCATAGCAGGCATCGTGCCCAACCCAAAAATAAACATGCCGAGGGTAGCTAAAGGTACGGGTTGGGTAATAGCTAGACTCAAAGCGATCGCCGTCAAGCCACAAGGAATAAATCCCAACAAGGTGCCTAATGGATAAGTGCGATACCAGCTATTACTGGCATATAAAAGTCCGACACTCTTTTGATACCACCGCCAATTTTGCACGGGGGGTAGCTGTAGGGGGAGTAAATGCAGCTGTCCTAAGGCTAAATAGAGCATGAGCAACCCAGCCACAATCAGGATACTGGCTCGCAATCCCAATACATCCTCTAAGATGTGACCGAAGCTACTCGCCATAAATCCCATGAATGCGTAGGTAGTAGAGCGTCCCAGACCATACAATACATGAGAATGCCAGCTATTGCTTTGAGGGCGAGTATAGCCCATGACAAACGGGCCGCACATACCCACGCAATGACCGCTACCCACAAAACCTAGCGCTAAAAACAAGTACAAACTCAACATACAACAAACTAGGTAAGGACTGCTGATACTCCCAGGACTTACGCATTTTACCCCCCGACCTCCAACGTTAGGGGGTGAGGGGGGATAAGTGCGTAAGCCCTGAATGTGTCTCAACTGTATCAAGGCCACTTGTGCTTATCTTAGATAATAAGACAAAGATGAAAATATCCCGCGTAAGGCACCTAGGCGGCTACAAAAATTTGGTTGACGTTGTTGGCAAACATGCTAGCGGACTGCCAACTGACAACAGCTAATAAGTCGCCGCCTTGGTATATTTGAACGCCATTAGCACTATCAGCGAAACTCAGGCTATTAATATTGCTAACCGCAAAAGTAGTTTGACCGAGTTGGAAATTCTTAATGCTATCGTATCCGTTTTCGGTTTCGAGAACTACTTTAGCTGCGCCACCGAGCCACACCGTATCTAAACCAGCACCAGTATTAATATAATCACCACCACCGTTGGTATAAATGGTATCGTTACCATCGCCACCAAGAATATAATCAGCTTGCGATCCGCTATAAATTAGGTCGTTACCACTGCCACCAATTAGAGTGTCTTTACCACCATTGCCGTAAATTGTATCGTTATCAGCACCACCATCGATATAATCATTACCGGAAGCTCCAGTAATGGTGTCATTGCCACCACTACCTAGTAGCGTATCATTGTTGCCATTGCCATTAATTTGGTCATTACCCAAGCCACCATCGATATAATCAATGCCAGAACCACCATTGAGGTTGTCATTGCCAGCATTACCTTCTAAATAATCATTGCCGCCGTTGCCATTAATAACGTCGTGACCATCAAGACCGCGAATCACATCGTTAGCGCTAGTACCGTTAAGGTTATTGTGGCCTGATGTTCCGGTCTGAGTATAGTTTAAGGGCAAGTTGATATTGAGAACAATATTGCCTTCGCTTGCACCCCAGCCATCGACAGCAATGTTGTAGGTTTGTCCAGCTACAGCTGTAAAGGTAACCTGGCTTTGCCAATCCCAGAAGTCATCGTTATAAGTAATCGTAGTCAAGCTGTTGACTGCTGAACCTACATGGATACCTAATGCAGTGTCAAAGTCACTACCGAATGTGTTAATTGTCACCACACCATCGGCTGGCGCTGTCCAATTCCACCAAACTGAGGTATCAGGAGTACTTCCGTGGTAGGGTTCGCCTGCTTCTCCTGTGGAACCAAAATTATTTTCTGTGGTACTGACCACAGAACCGATTAAGCGAATACTATCGACAAAGTTATCGTTAGCAACCATTGGTATTTTCTGTGCAATTATTTAATAGTTTTCAGGTAAATTTTCTCTAAAAATTTACCAAGTCTTAAGGCACTAATGAGAGTAATATTTTTGGTAGAAACATACCCTAATAGCGATCACTGATTCTATTTAACTTCCAGAATGATGTCAGATTATTATGTAAGCTGTGTGCTTTTTTATTATTGTTCTCTGAACATAGTTTTACAATAACATCGATTTTTTGTTTTTATATCAAGCTTTATTAAAGTTTGTTCTAAGACTTTGTTAAGTTACTTTTATTCCATTATCAGTTGAGTTGGTGGGTTACGCTAGGCTAACGCACCCTACAAGATAGGCTAGCCTGAAATAGGCTAGAGTATTGAGTAAAGATGAATATGGATTGGATGGAATGGATAAGGCACACCTTGAGAGGAAAACAGTTGATGCCACAAAAACAAACAGAAAATTGCTGGCACATAGAAGGATTTGACACTTTCAGCTCAGAAGAATACCCTCTCCCCAGTGATTACAGCAGCGAAGCGGACGCTATAGCCGCAGCAAAAGCTTACCTCGACGAATTAGAATCCACCCAACCGACATCGAGCAGTGGTGGTCAAAATGGTATCCAAGATCGCGTTTTTGTTGTTCGTCCTGATGGTTCCAAGTTCCGTATTTTTCCTTCAAAATAAAAAGGTATCCAAGTGTAGGGGCGAGTCGCTGTTTGGATGTATTAGCGGTAGCCGACAGGATAACTTGACTCGCCCTGATGGACTATTGAGGATATGGATGAGGCAATTCTCCAAGGGATAGATGAAGGCGATCGCATTTTGGCACTAAACTAGATGTATCGCGCTCTAGTTGTGGAACTGCCATGTCTTTCGCCCAAGAGCTAGAAACATCCGAAGACCTATGGGATGATATAGTCTTTCCTCCTAGTGATTTACTCAGTGACGAGCCTCCGTTGGAAACT
This sequence comes from Cyanobacteria bacterium UBA8803, assembly GCA_003505715.1. Lineage (GTDB taxonomy): Bacteria > Cyanobacteriota > Cyanobacteriia > Cyanobacteriales > Coleofasciculaceae > UBA8803. The sequence goes on from DNXU01000279.1 coordinate 38,941, forward strand.
GACTTACATCGCCTGCAAATGTCACTGCTCATTGCCTGCCTAGAATGGTTGTGGCGAGAGCGTAGCGACTTCTATACCTCTGGTAATCTGACGATCTATTACTCTCCTCGTCAACGCAAGTCGGAGAAGTACCGGGGGCCGGATTTTTTTGTGGTGTTGGGAGTGGAACGCCATCCTCGCCAAAGTTGGGTGGTTTGGGAGGAGAATGGCAAGTATCCCAATGTAATTGTAGAAATTCTTTCGCCCAAGACGGCGGCGACTGATCGAGGCTTAAAGAAGCAACTGTACCAAGATGTTTTCCGGACTCCGGACTATTTCTGGTTTGACCCGAATAGCTTGGAGTTTAAAGGATTTCACTTACTTGATGGTGAGTATGAGGAGTTGCAACCGAATGAGCAAGGGTGGTTGTGGAGCAAGCAGTTGGGGTTATATTTGGGGATTTATGAGTCAAAGTTACGCTTTTTTAGCGCTGAAGAACAGCTGATTCCGACACCGCAAGAAGTCGCCGAACAAGAGCAACAACAGCGAGTGCAAACAGAGCAACAGTTAACCCAAACAGAGCAACAGTTAACCCAAACAGAGCAACAGTTAACCCAGAGGGAGTGGTTGTTGAGCCAATATCGGGAACGCTTTGGAGAGTTGCCAGAGTAAATCAGCTTCCATAGTGACGTACCTACACCAAGTATTCGCTATGGTGTAGGCTTCTTTCCCTTATGGGCATTTTCGATTAAAACTCCTCCTCAACTGAATAACCTCAAATCCGTTGCAGGTATACCTCAGTAGAATGAACTAGAGGTTATTCAGATGAAAGGATTCCTGACCGCTCTCGTTTCTGTAGCTACAGTAGCATTGGTTCAAACGGCTGCTATTGCCCAGCCTACCAATCCCGAACCCACTGTCGATACTATAGTTAATCCCAACTCATCAGCTGAACAGCTCGAAGCAGTAGAACCCAGAAAATTTAATGGGTTCGGAGGTACTGGTGGTGAGTATCCCGATCCCCCTCAGCTTACCGAGGAAGAAAAGCAAAGCATCAACGATAGCTCGGAACCTGAAGATAAGGTTGAGATATTGCGTATCCAAATTTAGAACTAAGTACAACTAGTCATTAGTAGGGAGTGGGAACCAGAAACCAAAGCTAAGTAATTTAGCTAATAATCCCTCATCCCTCATCCCTTATCCCTCATCCCTGATAACTATGGGTGTTTCATCAAGGTATTGGACGATTTGGACAATTGATGCAGCAAGTAAAGGGCATGGCTACAAATGCTGGTCTCCCCCTACCGTGCAGGAGTTTTTCCAAAAACAAGTTCTAGAGGGTTCGGCACATTTTCCTAACTCAGACAAAGATATCCAAGAGCTATTACTATCTGTGTTCCGGACTACAGCATCCTCGGTTGACTTGACCAGTCGGGTTTTAGCTGGACTTTGTCTGAGATGTTATGTTTCTTACCCCATTTTGAAAGCTTGTAGGAAACTTGCCAGTTTGTTCAGTGCTGGCAAGCAATTTACCTACTGCGAGTTGCTGCCATTTGTTTTGAATGACGATGGCAGAACCCAAATCCTTTTAGATAGTGATGGGAAGACTCAACTTATTTTGAACAGTAAGGGCAAAACTCAAGTAGCAAGTTACAAGATATTTGCGGTTGAGGTGTTGCGAACGTACCGTCTAAACTCAGAGCATCGGCTGAGCTTAGAAAATTGGACTCACTATCAAACTCGACAAAATCAAGACCTGATCGACTTCCTATCAGAATGGGGGTTTCGGTCTCTCAGCGACTGGGCACTTTTAAACAAAGTTGGACTCCAACAACTCGAACGCCTATCTCAGCGCGATCGCTATATCGTAAAAGCATTCCATGCTGTTTATCGTCGAGACAGACGCCAGCAACGCCAAAATAGCCCAACTAGATGCCCAGATCCGACAGAGGCTCAACTTAAGGAAATGAGCCACCTCTTACAGGAAAAAGGAGTCGAGATCGCAGTTCCAGCTCAGCTGAGAGAAGCTTTAAGACAGGTGGCAGCAAACCTACATCAGTATGAGATTTGGAGCCGTCGCGGTGCGCCGCCATCAGAACCTTTGGAGTCCTTCGATCCTGATACTGGAGATCGTAGTCCTACCGAGGTAGTTGACGAGAACTCTACCAACGATTTAGGGGAGTTGGAACGAACAGAAATTTTAGAGTTCCTACAGGAGTCCCTGATCGAGATTTTAGATCGGTCTATCGACCAAGCGCTTAGCGAGCAGGTTGCTGCGATGCAGCAACGTCGGAAGTACGCTCCACTAGCTGCAAAGATCGTACCTGGTTTTCGACTGCTCTATTGTCAGGGAAAGTCTCAATCAGAAATTGCTTCCCTGTTGGGAATGACCAATCAGACTCAAGTCAGTCGCTTGTTACAAGTGAAAGCCCTTTTCAATAACGTTCGCTCTCTGACCGTGGATCAACTATTTCTGGCCATTTCCAAAAAAATCCAAGGCTTGGGGTTGGCAGATATCTCAACTCAGCCAGACAATTTGAGCAATATTATGCAGTTGTTGGAGGCGTTTGTAGATCGAGAAGTATTCCAAGAGGCAGCAGCAGAACTCCACACGGCAAAAACCAAGGCCATGAACAGTGTCTATGCCCAGCGACTTTGTCGTTATCTACAAGGATATAAGGAATAAACCAATGATTAATTCACCCATGGATACCGCCGATATCAGGCTATTGCTGCCAGAAACGATTTGGTTGGCAGATGAAGATTTTGAGCGAGCTGTTGAGATTAGCAACCCCGTCAATGGCGAGACTCACCAGTGGCAAACTTATTTGCATGTTTTGGGGTTACTAGGTTTTGAGCAATGGTTGAGGATACGAGTTACAGATATTCCTATTAATCGAGAAAAATGTTCAATACTACAACCCAAATATCCTCACTTGCTCGCAGCAGCGTGCAATTTTAAGTTAGGCGAATTTAACCTGTGTCTGATTGCCACAGAAAGTCTGTTGGATGAAGTGGTTCATATACCCAGAGCCGCTATTGATTTACCCTCATTTGCCGCTCATTTCTATGTGCTGTTGGAGGTAAATGAAGAACAGGAACAAGTCATTATTCGAGGAGTATTGCGTCACGACCAACTGGTGAAGTATCGCCAATCAGTTAATTTACAACCCGAACCCAATTGGAGTTATGTGCTACCTTTATCTTTATTTGAAATTGAACCCAATCGGTTACTGCATTACTCCCGTTTCTTAGTACCAACGGCTATTCCCTTACCCGTTGCCTCCGCAAATCATCGAGCCAAACCATCCCTGACACGAGCGCAAGTGGAAACTTTATTATCCAGCTTGCAATCTCCCGACCAACCGTTATGGCAGAGTTTGACTTGGGAAGAGGGAGCTATTATCCTGCAAAATCCTGAGCTACTAGATATCCTGTATCAATGGCAAACCCAAACTGAACGACCGATTTCTCTCTCAATTCGCTTGAGAGAAGTTTTGGCGATCCTAACCCAGCCAGCCATCAATGCGGCACGATGGTTGCAAGGCGAATTGGATGAGGTAGCGCAAAGCTGGGAATTGTTCGTGCCTGAAATACCAAGTTTAGCGCTTTATCGCTCTATCGATTCTATCGATCAATTTGAGGCAGCGATCGCACAATTGAGAGCAGAGCTGGACATTCCCCTGGCAGTTCATCCTACTTATCAGGATATTCAACTAAATGAGATTCCTATAAGATTGTGTGCGCTCAGTTGGGTGGTTGAATCTCAACGCCCTGTATCTCCAGTCACGTCAGATAATAGCCAGAAATGGTCATTTATGCTAATACTGGGAACCCAGAGCGGTATGGTTTTGCCCTGTGGCATTAAGCTGCAAGTGAGTAATCTCAGGGGTATTTTGGAAGAGTCTCTATTAGAGATGGCAGACCCATTTCTTTACGTGCCTCCTGTAGAGGGAGACTGGGGTGAAACCTTGGTGGTAACGATAGTTTCCCCAGAGGGAATAACGCTGACGTTACCTCCCTACACCTTCCAACCTCTACAGTGAGAGTAATCAAAGGGATTTGATATGACATCTCGATCTGTTTTTAAACTCAAGGTCTTGCATCATAAAGATGATGAATCTTGTTCCTTCTTACTGCTTTGGGATGGAGGAAAGAAGGACATCTACATCAGTCTAAAGTACCCTAAGGAACTGCAACTCCGATACCAACGCTGGCAACAACGCTACTGTAAGTACTACCAATTTCCCTTACCCCAACCTGCACAAAAAACTCGCAGCATCGCTCTCTCATCAGGAGATCTAGCTCACGATTTAAGGGAAGCAGAAGAAGAGTTACTGACAGCATTTCAAAGATGGTTGGCAGAAGGGGAAGCGCACAAGATTCGAGACCAAATTCGAGATGAGTTAACCCTCGCCCAAACTGCATCAGCACGAAAGCAAAAGTTTCACCGTCAGCACCACCTTGATATTTTCCTAAGTTGCAGTTCTGAACTGGCTAGACTCCCCTGGGAAGCTTGGCAACTTGCTCCTAATGGTATACCACCAGGTACGGTTCGGATCGTCCGCACCACAATGGAGGAGCAACAGGGTTCGATCCACACACCCCTGCGTCGTGGGAAAACCCGGATTCTAGCTATCTTAGCAGATGATCCGAAACTGCCATTAACAGAGGATTGGAAAATATTGCGATCGCTCCGATCTATTGCCGACATTCAGCGCGTGACTTGGGAACCAGACGAAAACCCAGTAGGTATTAAAAACAAAATTGCCGAGGCGATCGCAAGCAAACCAGGTTGGGATGTGCTGTTTTTTGCCGGACACAGTAATGAAACTACCGCAACGGGCGGACAAGTCGCGATCGCTCCCGATATATTCCTATCAATTAACCAACTGGAGGAGCAACTCACTCAAGCTAGAGCCAATGGCTTGCAACTGGCGATTTTTAACTCTTGTAACGGTCTAAGCATTGCCAACTCTCTGACTCAGTTGGGATTGCAGGTAGTAGTCATGCGGGAGCCAATTCACAATGATGTTGCCGTGAGTTTTCTCAAACGCTTCTGCCAGCATTTGGCTAAGCGCGAAGATGTTCTCGACTCGCTCTTAGGTGCCTGTAACTATCTCCAGTCCGAGCAAAAATTTGTTCATCCCTCTGCCTACCTGATTCCCTCATTTTTTAGTCCGCCTGGTGCAAGTCCGTGGCAACCTAAGTCTGATGGGAAGGGGGCGATCGAACCTTGGTTGCCAACCTGGCGAGAAGCGATCGCTTTATCGGCAACTCTGATGGTTAGCTTAATGGTTCCCGTGCAAGATTTGTTACTGGATTTCCGCACCTTCGCTCAGGCTGTCTATCGGAACACAACGGGACAATTCCCGCCAGATAGGCAACCACCTGTGCTGTTAATTGCGCTCGATCAAGAGTCGATCAATCGAGCCATGGTTGATATTAAAGGGTTTGAAATCAAGCCCATGGATCGCGAATACTTGGCTAAGTTAGTTACCCGTCTGGCCAACTTAAATTTTAGAAGTATCGGCATTGATTATCTTCTGGATACAGAAGAACCAAAACAAGATAAACTGGCTAACTCTATCAAAGCCGCTGTTAGTCAACAGAAAATTTGGTTTGTATTTGGTATTGATGAACAAAGTCAGTTAAAAGTGTTTCCCAAAATTGCTAGTTCTAATTGGAGCTTGCAGGGAGATATCACTCATTCAGATGCATGGGATATTGAATTGCCTAAGGATGCCACCTGCACCCAATCCTGTCCCTTTGCTTATATCCTAGCACTTTCCCATATCCTGAACCAGGAGAATGCGCCAGCCGATCTACCTCAACCCCATTTGCAAAATCCAACTGATTTTGGTTTAAAAATCAGTAATTACCTAAAGCACGAAAACAATCAAAATCAAGCTCTTGCTGCCCTGAAGCAACAAGTCCATTCTCCCTTTGGCCTGCGCTCTATTATTGACTTTTCTATTCCCCCTGACCAAGCTTACAAATGGATGCCAGCTTTGGTGTTTCTCAAGCGTAATTTTCCCACCTCAGAGCTTCAACAGGGGCTAAAACGGCAGACTGTTATCATTGCCTCGGGAGGATATACTGATGCCGAGGATAATTTCTCAGTTCCCATAGCTGTGAGCTATTGGTGTCATTGGCAAAATTGGCAAGAAAGAAGAAAAAAAGATTGTCCTGAAGTCTTTACTGGAGGCGAAGCTCATGCCTATAGGGTTCACCATCTGCTTGGGCAGCATCAGCTGGTTTTACTGCCTGATATATTGATGATTGGCTTAGCAGCAATCTTGGGAAAATGGACGACTTTGATACTGCTCAAACAAAAGCGCCAACACGAGCAAAAATGGGTTTTGGTTTTGATGGGTACAACAGTCGCTTATGGCATTGTTGGTTTGCAGGTTTACGTCTCAGCTTCGGTTTGCCTTCCTTGGTTTTTACCCTCAGTAATGTTCTGGATTTTGGTTCTACAGTCGCAAGGGCGGGTTTTGACTTAAGTCATATCTGCGG
>DNXU01000279.1:45448-70325 GCA_003505715.1 Cyanobacteria bacterium UBA8803
AATATTGGTCGCTAAACCCGCCCCTACAGATATTATGGGTGTTTAACCGGACATATTATCACCCTTCATCCTTCATCCCTCATCCCTCATCCTTCCGATCTGCATAAGTCCCCCCGTAACCAGAGATAGTAGGTAATAGATATCAACTGCTCGGAAAGTCAAAGAGCAGGAAACGTCAGATGTACTATTGGTTTTGAGGAAAGACCTTATGGGTAGACGTATAAGGGTATCGTTACTCCTCCTAATTGCTGTACTCAGCTTAACTAGTGTAAGTGGGGCGATCGCAAATGCAAGTTTGCCTGCTTCATCAGCTGTAGCTGAAGGTAGGGCAAACCCAGAAAATGCTAGAAGCACTATAGTTAGCCAAAATACTCAGCGCTCGCCATGGCAAATTGTGCTGGATATTTTTAGGCGAAAAAAGAGGCGGGGTGGTACGAGAGGGGAGGAATTTTGTTTGGTGGTGCCTGCTCAAGAAGTATTTGAAATCTGGAGCGATCGCCCTTTATTTGTCTGGCAAGGAACTCTCAAGACAATTACAGTATCTCTTCCTGATGATGAATGGGCTCATGACGTAACTGAGAAAGAGCAGGCTCAAAAGAGTATCGTTTACGCAGGCCCAGCACTGCAACCGGGTCAGGAGTACTTCATTGAGGGAATCTACGAAACGATAAAAGATGGAAAAATTATCCGCGATCGCACAGACTCCATCTTATTTAAAGTGATGGAGGGGCCACGTCGGCAGCAGATTGCAGAACAATTGCTCAGCCTGGACAGTCAAAGCACAACTTCGAGTGCTGAAAAGCTCGCTTTAGAACGTGCCCGTTATTTTGCAGAAAACGATCTGTTCTTAGACGTAGTTCGGGAGATTTTTTCTGTACCAACGCCCTCGCCAACTGTCACCGAACAAATTTCCTTACTGCTCGCTGAGTTTTGTAACTAAATGAGATCTTTGGGCGGGTTTTGACTTAAGACTTACCTGTGCTATCTCGATAATTTGTCGCTAAACCCGCCCCTACAGATTCTTCTTCGTGTCCTTTGTGTCTTCGTGGTTTATTTAAAAGGGGGGTAATGGCAGCGGATTTGGTATGATAGGCGATCGCCCTAAATAGGAAGAACGATTTAGCTCAACTTATATCCATCAGGTGCTGGAAAGCGGGTATTGATATTACCTGTATCAGCTAAGGTCGCTTGTCGGCATAAAGTTGACAAATTACTAGTTAAAGATAACTCTCTCCCTTTTTCACCATTGTTTTTAACATGTAATGATGTTTGACGTTTAGTTATTAGGTTAACATGGTTATGTACTTCTGAATTTATAACATTACCATTATGCAAGGTTATTTGCACATCAAATACTTGCAAAATATCGTTATTGGTTCCCGAAGTAGTAGTTGGTCTCTGAGTTGTTAGCTGCACATTTGTATTATTTACTAAAGTGGCTGCATTGTTACTGCACAAATATTCATGATAAGCATTTTCATGGCCTAAAAAATAATCACTTGATTTAACGTTAGCAGCATTTGCCACTAGCCAACTAATAAATCCTATGGGTGCGTTGTTATGATGATTAGCATCAAAATTAGCATGATGAGCATCAAATACGCTCTGCACTACATGCAGCCCTTTCTTACTAATATAAAGGTCACATAAATTTTCAAAATCTGTTTGGTAATTATTTTCAAGGCAATCAAAAAATCTATCTAAGTCATCTAACGTAGAATATTGGTTCATGCATATCTGTCTTATCTTGGCAAATAAATTCGGCTGCTTAGTAGTTTTATATGTCACTAATTGATTGCGGAGGTTAGAATTAGTCAAAGACTTAGTTAAATCTTTCCTTTCTCTCAAGTCTGTAAATGTCGTTAGTATATTATCTATATTAATATCAGTTTGCTTGTTGTCAATAAACCATAATACGTACCATTTCATTTCTTCCCGGAATACATTTACATCAGTTGCTGCTTGTGCTTTGCCAACAATGTATTGATGGATAGTTGAGTTAGTAGATAAATTATCATTCGCTGTTTTAAATTCATCCATTAACAAGATAATCATGGGTAGGGAGTTTATTCCTAAAGCAAATACGTCAGTACATAATTTATCTAGATCTTTATATTTTTTCTGCTCAATTGCCCACTGAGTAATAGTATTGGTTAAGTTGAAATTTTTGATAGCATACTTAACTAATATGTTGGCAGGTTTAAAATCTAGGTTTAAGATTTTCACCAAATTTATCGCGTAGGTTATTATAGCCCGGTCTTGGGTTTGACTTTCAACACCCTCGATATATTGAGAGTATTTTTGCATTTCAGATGGTTTTTTGTCATCTATTTTGGTTTCACCTAGAGCTTTTTTATCTTTGATATCTTGCTCTACTTGTTGATATTCTTGAGTAACTTCTTGATTTTTTATTAGTTTTTGATAAGCCTCTCTAGTCTTTTTAATATCAACTGTCCCTCCACGGTAAAGAGTTGCCAGATCTCCTGGTGGAACTTTATTCTTTTGTCTATTATTAACATCTTTTAGTTTATCAAATTTAGTTTGTTTTTCTTCCTCTGCCAAAGTTACGCCTAAGTTAGTTTTTTCTTTATCTAATTCTTCTGTTACTTTTTTATCTGTATATTCATAGAATTCTTTATCTTGCAACAAGGGCTTGATGCTTGACAAATATTTATTATCTACACTATCATCTTCTATTAATCTAATAATGTGAACTACTATTTCTTCATTTTGTGAACTTGTGAGGTCTCCTAAGAAGGTTAGAGTGGGAAGACTTGGTACTTTTTGCCCGAATTTACAGAGGCTAATCAAGTGAAATTTTCTAACATCGTTTTTGCTGCAAAACTTTACTAATTCAATTTTATTTGACACTTCAATAGACTGACAAATCGGGAAAAGATTTAGTTGATATAGAATATCAAAGTCAGCCAGGTCAAATCCTTGGGGGATGCTGGAGTGATTTGCAGTAAAAAATGTCAGTTTAGGCTCATCTGTAAGGCTTTGAATTATATTTAAATGATCTTTGTGTATATTGGCTGCGGCTAGAATTGTTGTAATTTGTGGGGTCAATAATATTTTTGGTAACCTTTTGGCAAGGTCATACAAGAAAGCGGTTTTAACTTTGTCAGCTTCACATTCTTGTACTAAGGCAATTACAGAGTTAATATCAAGGTTAACGATTCTAGTTAAATCATATATATGCTTTGATAACAAAAACTTTTTAATATTAAAATCCGCTGGCAGAGCGTTAGCAAAGGTGATAAAACTAGGGATTTGATCGGGAGCAATATTTTTCAGAAAGATAAACTTAATTGTTGTGGCTGATTTACTAGTTTTTAATTTACTGCTGTGATTATATATCAATTGGTGAGCATCGATATTATCGGAAAATTCGGTCAGAAAATTCAACATCTCTGGTGAATATTCCTGAAGAGCTTGGTCTACTTTAGTTCTTAAATCCCATTTCAGATTTTTCAGGTCGTGATATTGGGTATGTTCCCTTTCTAAAATATGCAGAAAATGTTTTAAGAGTAATTTTTCTCTAGCTGAATCAAAACCGGATAAGAATTTTAACCCATTCTCGACGGTAATTGTATATCCCTCTTTAGTAGTAGTTATTTGCCGTTGGAGAAGAGAATGATTGATATTTAGGGGCTGTACTAGCTTTGTCTGTAGTTGCATCACGTCCCCATCAGACTGCCGTTGCACCATCAACTTCTGATTCACAACCTGAGTAGCAACCCGATCTGCCTCCTGCTCATAGCTATCCCCTGGTTCACCTATCATCAATGTCGCCTGAATCGATGCAGATGGCATTGCTCCCGGTGCAAATAGCGGAATATTAGCCGCGTTATACCCAAACTGTTCTGCTCGTTTCAGTTGCGTTTGCAGATCCGGTGTTTCCTGGGGTTGAGGGGGTTTTTGAGTGGGAGGGCTGACGGTTCGCTTTTGCAATAAATTAGTAGCAGGTAACTCCGGCGATCGCGCTTGCATCCCGTTACCAAATCCACGAGTTTGTAACAGATTCCTGGCTGGAGTAGGTGACAGATTAGAGACTTTGGCCCCAATGTGCCGACGGATACGCATACGATCGCTCATCTGTCACCTCTATTGCTAACTTGAAAATATGAAAATTTGTACTATCCCCCTAACGCCAACTCTACCTCATCAGTTGTTTCTATCTCACTGTCTTCATATTTCTTAACATTCTCCTACCAAGGATTACCGACAATTGTAAAACCTGACCAATAGTAGGGATGTGATAGCTCCAGGGGTTTTTCTAACTCTGGTGGTAGGGAGATGCTATATTCTGGGTTTGAATCAAAAAATAACTGACCATCTTTTATATATACTTTTCCTCTCAGCATCTCTAGCTGAGCTTGTCGCAAGGCTTCGGCTTTAATGGGAACTGTCTTTAACTGGCGATAAAACTGGGTAATCAATCCCAAAGTTCCAATTTCCTCAACTTTCCACAAGCTGGCCAAAACTGACTTTACTCCAGCTAAATGGGCAAGTCCAGCAAAACCTAACTCAAAACCGAATTCATTAGTATTGTCATCTCCTAAAGCTGTCTCGCAAGCACTCAGCACCAACAACTCTACCGGAGGTTTATTTAAGTCCAGATTTGAGATTTCTTCCATGAATAAACTCTGATCGCTTCCTAACTGAATATAAGAGTTTCTCGGCTCTACAGAGTTAGAGTTAGCATGGGTTGCTAAATGCAGGATACCAAAGCGTTCTCGACCGCCTAAGGACTTTAGTTGGTTTAAGGGAAAGTTTTCGTTCAGAAAAAATCTTCCCGGCCAGAGTTTTCTAATAGACTCTATCTCTAGAGGAACAGCAGGTAGAGGCTCTAATTCTTTAAATTGAGAAGCTCCCATTGCTAAAACTTGGAGATTTTTAATATCTTGATAGCGAGTATCGGTCAAGCTCATGCTAGGGATCAGACCCACACTATACCTCTCCACCACAAAGTTCTGACCATCGTGGAGAGCAGCTAGTGGCAGGGAACGCAACTTCCCATCCATAACGAACACTAAGTTTTGGATACCTTTTGCTTGTAAGTCTTCTTCCAGTGGTGCAATCAGCCACTCATATAACTTCTGACTTCTCTCTAAGTAATTATTACTTTTAATAGTTGCTACCCGTGATCTAAAATTCTTGGCTGCCAGCTCCACATCTTCACGCATAGCATCAGGAATCTGCTTGCGAATCGGTCTACCTTGACTCATCACTAACACCACTTCTAATTGGTCAGTAGCTTGTGGTTCGATCTGAAATAAAAGGTGGTGATCGCTCAAATAATTAGTTGTTAACCCCTGAGAATTAAACTGCCAGTCCTCTTCAGTTGGCTTGAGAGGTCGTACTAACTCCTTGATTTTCTGTTCTAAGGCTGCCTCGGTTAGTCCTCTGGGTACAAAAAACGTATAAATGAGCGCGGGTTTAATACCAGTAGCTTGCTCAACTTTTTTTAGCTCATTTTGAATTTCTCCCAGAGTTTTAATCGCAGTTTCTTGAGGTTGATCGAGAGACTTCTCCACTTGTCGAGTGAAGGTTCTTTCCAGTTCAAACACAATCGTGTCAATGGGAACTTCTGAAAGCTCTTCCTCTTCCGGTTGTTGCTTTAGTACTTGTTCCTGGGGTGGTGCAGGGAATGACTCCGAGGACTGCTGAGTCAGGATCTGAATATCGCTGGGTGCAATTCCCTGAGTGTAGGAGTTGGGAAATGATTGCAAGGATAAGATGGAATTGCCAGATCCTGTCGTAATTGCTCCTGCCGTCCCGTTCACGCTAGCATCTCCCACTACAAAGGGAATGTTTTCCCCTCCTCCCCCATGGCGGATAATAATTGACCCGCCTCCAACTCCACCAGCACTGGAAATGCTGGCAGCTATCCCATTGCGATCGCTAAAAGTCCCTGTGGCTCGGAAAAATTGCGCGGTAGTAATATCCACATTACCGCCTCTGCCGTTTGTGCCTCCTTGAGCATTGATGGCAACCACTTGAATGTCGCCGTCAGGATCTAAGGTGACATTGCCGCCATTGCCAAAGCTAGAACTTGCATCAATCACTCCTGCCGTAATGCGATCGCGAGCCGAAATGACAATCGCTCCACCTCCCCCATCTCCTGAGGTGTTGAGATTTCCTGCCGTCACTGCACCCGCACGGCTAATCAGACTAATGCCAGCATTAGCAGTAATATTGCCCACACTTAAGTCATCATTTGACACTAGAGTAATAGAAGCCCCATCTACGGCAGTGAGGGCATTGGCCAAGGAAAGTGTCTTGGCAGCAGTAAAGGTAGTACTCCTAGTCACCGTCACCGAACCGCTAAAGTCAATTGTGCCGTCGATAGAGATGTCACCTCCCACGGCTATGGTGGGAGCAAAGAAACTTAGATTGCCCTGAACATTCAATCCCTGTGCCAAGGTAATGGTGCCCGTGCCTGTCTCTAGTAATAATGAGGAATTGAAGGTGAGGGGATTAGTCCCATTCACTGTAATGTCTCCAGCACCACTAAAGTATGAAGCAATCTCAAGGGATGGCAAGTTGCCCTCTAGGGCAATAGCATTCAGATCGGTGGTAGTAACGTCCAGGGTTTCGGTGCCGCTATCGGCAGAGCCACCGATCAGAATATCGCGATCGCTACTCCCACTTCTCAAGGAAACCGAGTTGGCTCGAATTGAACCCGCTCCTCCGATTAAGTTAATTTCATCGGAGCGTAACTTAATGGCATTAGCGACAAGGGGTGAGAGGACTGTCAGCGTACCATTACCCCCAAAGATATCAATATCAGAAAATCCAGCGGACAGAGGCGCGATCGCATTTAAATCGGTGGTAGTAAAGTCCAGAGTATTCGCACCGCTATCTGCTGCTCCACCAACGATGATATCTTGCGCAATTGTGCCAGACCCCAACGAAAAGGAATCAGCACGAATCGATCCAGCACCTCCTAAGAGATCGATTTCACCGCCTTGGAAATATACCAGCTTAGCCTCTAGGGGTGAGAGTACGGTGAGGTTACCGCTACCACCACTGCTGAGGCTTAGGGAAAAAAATCGATTCTCTAAAGGGACAATGGCACTGAGATCCGTTGTTGTGATATCTAAAGTCCCAACTCCGGTATCAACAGCCCCGCCTACTAGGGTATTTTGATTGAAGCTTCTTGATCGCAACGAAATAGAGTTGGTGCGAATTGAACCCTGTCCGCCTAACAAGTCAATTTCATCTGCTCGCAAATTAATCCCATGAGCTTGCAATGCTCCCACTACAGTGAGGGTGCCATTGCCACTAAATCCCCCAATGGTTAGGGACGCCTCTTCTAGATCGAGGACGTTTAAATCGGCAGCAGTGATATCCAGCACTCCGACACCAGTATCTACTGCTCCACCTACAATTATTGGATGACTAGGCGTTCCGGCTTCAAGAGTAACGGAGCGAGTGCGAATTGACTGCGGTTCTCCTAGCAAGTCAATCTCATCAGCTTGGAGCAAGATCTCATCCACTTCAATCCCCCGTTCCACTCTAATGGCACCACTACCCGTCTGAAGTTTCAAAGGATCGAATAACTTGAGGGGAGTAGCCGAGCTGAGGACTATGATGTTTCCCGTACCGTTCGTCAGTCCGATTGCAATACCATCAAAGCCATCTTGAATTGCCGCTAAATCACTCGCTGTAATGTCCAGAATTCCTAAACCAGTGTCCCCTAAACCGCCAACTGCGATCGCCTGATTGAGGGTAGCAGGTTGCAGACTCAGGCTTCCCAAGATAAAGGAAAACGAGCGTCCTGGAGGGCGAGCGGGTTCGAGGCGGCGAATGGAATTGACACCTCCTAGCAAGTCAATCTCGTCACCGATGAGAGTAATTGACCGCCCCGCACCCACGTCAATCCCACCAATTGTTAAGTTTTTTCCAGAAATCGTTACACTTCCTCCTTGAGTGCGAAGAGTGTCTCCAGGATTCATAGCAAACGCACCAACCCCATCCCGATCCGCATCGGCTCTAAAGGTTATGGCACCCGTAGTTGCCTGAAGACTCAAAATATTATCGGCGAGGTCATCAATAGTAATATCGTTGGTCGCTTCTAGAACAATATTCGCCGTGGGTGCTAAACTCTCAAGAGCAGTTTCAGAAATAGTAAAGGCATCAGCAGGGCTATTGCCAAAAAGAATTTGACTATCCGCCAGTTCGGTATCGTTTAACCCACCAGTGCCATTAACAATTGTCAGGTTGACGGGGTCAAGCAGGAGAGTCCCCTGGCTACCGCTAGTTGCACCCAAATCAACAAAGCCTCGGAAAATTAGGCTATCCTTGCCAGAAACCTCAATAAAACCACCATTACCATCGTTAAGACCACCACGGGCGCTGATAGTACCATAGAATCCAGTAGTTCCATCTGCCCAAACTATCACCCGACCACCGTTACCCTGGAGGAATGCCGACGCCTGAATTGCCGAGTCGCGACTGATAAACGTATTCTCAGCATTAGGCACTAAACCCGCACCTTGGTAATCTCCACCAATTCGCACCGTACCCCCACCATTGGTGCCAGCAGCATCGATCCTGGCACCGAGAAGTCCCACAGGACTAACGCCTAAAACATTTACCTCACCCCCAGTTTGCCCAGCCGCTAGATTAGAAGCATCAATCCTGCCGGAAACAATTGTTGTTCCGCTTGTGTTTGGTATCCTCGTCCCAGAACTTGTCAACTGCACCGTACCATCCGGGTTAACAGTCAATCCAGTATTTAAACCAGCAGCCCCAACAGTCAGTAAGGTGGGCAAATCTAGAGGTCTCATGGGTAACATCTGCCCGTTACTGTCCCTTGGGGGTTCTATTTCCAAACTCAATAGATGTCCCGCTTGACCAATCCGGACGACATTTTGTCCCGGCACAGCAGCAATGGTAATCGTTCCGCCCGGAGTTGTCAGTTGTCCAGTGTTGAACGCGCTGCCACCAAGTAAAGTCAAATTATGCCCTGCTGGTACGGTCAACTGTCCGGCATTGATAATACTGCCAGGTTGGAGCGGTAACCCATCTGGAGTTGTCCCATCAAACGCAAACTGACTAGGCGTACCGATTAGTGTCTGATAGTCATTTCCCCCCCAGACATTAAACCAATGGTTCCCCCCAAAGCCAATGCCTGTAGCGGTTGTAGCAGTGAAGTCAGCAGGAACATTAAGTCGGGCATTTGGACCAAAGACAATCCCAGCTGGATTCGTTAAGAATAGGTTGGGATTACCTCCCGTAACCTGAATCAGGCCATTAATAATGGATGGTTCTCCCCCGACAACTCGCCCCAGAATATTTTGCAGGCTGGGATGAGATACAAAGTTCGCAATCTGACCTTCGGCAAGTCCCAATTGCCCGAAACTGTGGAACAGATTTGCCCCATCTCCGGAAACTGTACCGCCGTAGATGTCAAAACGGTTGCCATCAATACTGACCTGGGTATTGATGCCATCGGCACCTGGGGTAATGAATTGGGCGCTTGCTGGTGAAATGGCTATGACTCCGGATAAGGAAAGTGTGAGAAATAACCAGCTAACGTCAAGCTGTTCGGAATTCATTGGTAGATCCTGATTTACACCATAATTGAAGGTTTTTCCGTTTTAAACCCTATTTGGTGAGAAGACACGGATTAATAACTAAAGTTTAATTGTCCTGAGCTGAGGGAGTCTTTACTTGCGTTTACTTATAGACCCCTAAAAGCGATCGCATAACTTAATATCAGTCTGGCGCTCTTTTGCCAATGATATAATTTAAAATCATTAGCTCTGTAATATCCAACGCCTGTCAAAACGTCGTGCGATCGCCTCTAAAACCCGATTCGTTCCGCTAAAAATAACCATTTGACTCTTCCCCTATTAGGAGAGCTATTTAAATAGAAAGGGGAGCATTATGATCACTCAGTCCGGTTTCGAGACACAAGAATCAGACAAATTGAGTTTAGATCTACAACAACAGGCAGTTTGTCAATTCTTGGCAGATGTGGAAGAGCATTTTAAATATAAAATCCTTTTACATTCCCACCAGCCGATTGCCAGAAAAACCCTCTACATCCCCCTTCAGGTTACCCTAGAGCGCAATTATCGCCATGAGGTAGAAACTTTCTGGGGATATGCTGAGTCCGAAGCTGAACTCAAACGGGCTTATACCCTGAAAGGGCGGCAGGTGGAGTCCAAGCGCTATCAAGTGCCCTGGACAGAGGCTAAAAAACAGCATCAGAAACTCATGGTTTTGGCCGATCCGGGGATGGGAAAAAGTGCCCTATTAAGGCGTGAGGCAGCCTTAACGGCAGCTGACGAGCGGCAGAAGCTTTTCGCAGCATCTAAAACAATTGAAGAGGTAGTTTTTCCCCTATTTATCAGGTTAGCGGATCTCGATGAAACTGGGGCAGAAATTATCGACGCCATTCCTAAACTGGTGCAGCGAGACTATCCGAAAACTCACGCAGGCATCCAGACCATTTTACAAAAGAAATTGCGGGCGGGAAAATGCCTGCTGCTATTAAACGCCCTAGATGAAGTCCCTAAAACCAATCGCAATCTCCTATCGGATAAAATAAATCGCTTTCTCGACCAGCATCCCTGCCCAGTTATCTGCACATCCCGGATTGTCGGATATGGCGGCGCTTTTATCAACGGTGCCAAAGAGGTAGAAATCGTACCGTTCAGCCAACAGCAAATTGAAAAGTTTATTGAAACTTGGTGCGAGCAGGCAGCAGGTGCCCTTAATCATAATGCGGTTTCAGCTCAAGGACTTATAGAAGAACTGCGCCATAAACCCCAACTGCGAGGATTAGCTCGGAATCCACGCCTGTTATATTTACTGTGCAGCCTGTATCAAGAAAAAGCTTTGACGCTACCCGCACGGCGCTGCCAAATTTATGAGAAAACGGTGGACTATCTGCTGTCCAAAGGGAGTACGAGCCAGGAGTCTGGGCGTGACAATACCTTGATTAAAGCCAAAATCCAGTTGTTAGAAGACCTCGCCTATCGTTTTACCTGCCAGGGTAAAGATATTTTCTCCTCAGACGAACTTAAACATCATATTGGGGAATACCTGAGCAGTGAGGGAGTTAAGAGCGATTTGAGTAATTGCACTCCTGAGGAATTACTGGCTCAACTGTCGGGAGAAAATGGCATCCTGCATAAATTGGCCACAGAAAGCGATCGCTATGTATTTATCCACCGGATTACTCAGGATTACTTGACAGCCTGCTATTTGAAACGAGCCATTCAAGAAAATGGCGATCGCGGCATAGCCCTAGCCCGTGCCCATTTCTGGGAATACGACTGGCATCAAGCCTTAAGTTTGCTGGCGGGATTGATGCCAGATCCCCTGCCCTTGCTCGAGGCGATCGCAAAAGAAAAGGATGATATCTTCTCCACCCTGTTGTTATTGGCGGGTCGAGCCATTGCTGAGCGTGCAGATACTGATGAAAGGCAACAAGTCCCTCGAGAGATTCAAGCTTTAATTGCAGGAATCATCCACAGAATCTATCAGTTGTGGCACACCTACCCCTTTGTCGGATTTATTGCCTCCACTGTGGTAGCACTAGGTCAAGGCAATTCCCAGATGTTACAGCTGTTGCAAACCGAACTAGGTGAGAAGCACTATTACACTCGCAAAGATTTTGTTGCCGCTGCGATCGCGGCTTTAGGCCAAATCGGCAGTCCTGAAGCGGTGGAGGCATTAATTAAAACCCTCAACCAAGGCCCTTGGTACGTCCGGGCAGAGGCAGCTGCGGCATTAGGTCAGATTGGCACGGCTCAAGCTCTACAAGCGTTAATTTCTGCTCTCCATGACGAGGATACTATAGTTAGAGGGGAAGTGGCTCAAGCTTGCGGTCGGATTGGTACACCGCCAGCGATCAAGGCTTTAATTCTAGCGCTTCACGATCAAGACAGTTACGTGAGAGGAGAAGCCACCGTCGCCTTGGCACAGATCGGTACTCCCCCAGCCTTGGAGGAGTTAATCAAAGTTCTCAACCACCCCGACAGTTTTGTCCGGTGGGAAGCAACAGGCGCTTGTCGAATTAGCAGCCCCGCCGTAGTACAGGCATTAATCAAAGCCCTCAACCACCACGACAGTACCCTTCGCGAGGAAGCAGCAGTCGTTTTGGGGCGAATTGGCACCTCAAAAGCTATAGAAGCCTTAGTGCCAGCCTTGCAAGACACCGACAGCATCGTGAGAGAGGAAGCAGCAGAAGCGATCGCTCGGACGGGCAATCCTCAAACCCTAGATGCCTTACTCCCAACCCTTCACGACCAGGATAGTATTGTCAGAGCTGAGGCAACACAAGCCTTAGGCCGGATCGGCAATCCCCAACTGATCGAGGTATTAATCCCAGTACTCCAAGATCCAGATAGCCTGGTGAGAAAGCATGGGGCAGAGGCATTGGGAGAAATTGGCACCAACCGAGCAGTAAACCCGTTAATTCAAGCCTTGCGGGATCAGGACGGCGATGTTAGAGGGGCAGCAGCAACAGCGTTAGGTCGGATTGGCACCCCAATAGCACTTAACGTGCTAATTCCCGTGCTTCAGGATCGAGATTGGTTCGTCAGGGAACAGGCAGCTATTGCGTTAAGTCGGATAGGCACGCCAGAAACGTTAGAGAAGTTACTCCAACTTCCTGAACGCGACATCTACCGCCCTGAAATTTTTACCTTAATCCGGACGCTGGCAGTTCGATTCAGCCGAGAGCGAATGCCGTTAATTCCAGTTTATCCGGAGTTAATTGGTTCCTTTGGTTTCCTGCACCGACTCGGGCGGAAATGGATGCCTTAAACTTCCCCGACCTGTAACCAGCTTACCATCTTCCATATGAACAATACGGTCAGCAATATCAAGAATGCGATTATCGTGAGTAACCATTAGAACAGCACACCCCTGTTCTTTAACCAATTTTTGCATGAGGTTGACTACATCTCGACCGGATTTACTATCTAAAGCAGCAGTAGGTTCATCAGCTAGCACCAATTGCGGATGACAAACTAAAGCACGGGCTATAGCTACCCGCTGTTTTTGCCCGCCAGATAGGTTCTCTGGGTAGTAATCGATCCGGTTCCCTAACCCAACCGACTTCAGTGCAGCTTCTGATTTGCTAGATGCTGCCAAGCGAGAAACATTTTCATGGAGTTTAATTGACATTTGAACATTTTGTCGAGCTGTTAAAGATCGCAATAAATTGTGAGATTGGAAAATGTAACCAATATGGCGGCGAATATTCACGAGTTGTGATTCGCTAGCCCCACGGAGTTCTTGGCTAAAAACTTTCAGGCTGCCTTCACAAACAGAGCGTAACCCTCCCACTAAAGTCAATAATGTAGTTTTTCCAGAGCCTGATGGCCCAGATAAAATCACAATTTCTCCCGATTGAATGTCAAGGTTGATATTAGATAAGACAGGTTTGCGTAAAACTCCATGGCCAAAGTAGTGATTGAGGTACTTAATAGAAACAATAGTCGAAGGAGACATGAGTTATAGTAGGTGGTCATAGATATTTGTCGTTGAGTCAAGGCAGAAGTCTACCTTCTGCCTTAATTAAAAAATATCAGCTGGGTCTGCCTGGCCCAACCTACGCATAGCAATTGCACCAGAGATAGAACACATTGCTACCGTCAAAATTAGTACTAGTAAAGCTCGGCCAGCTGTCATCGCCAGTGGTAAGAAGGTAGCGCCTTTGGTTAAATCATACAGCCCCAGAGAGAGAGAAAATCCGGGAATATAACCTAACATTGCCAGAATGATTGCTTCTTGAAAAACAATAAGTAATAAATAGGTATTTTTATATCCCATAGCTTTGAGAGTTGCGTATTCTGCTAAGTGCTCAGAAACATCTGTATAAAGAATTTGATAAACAATAACCGTACCCACAATAAACCCCATCACTACACCCAAGGTAAAGATAAAACCAATTGCTGTACTTGTTTCCCAGTAGCTTTTTTCAAAATCTACAAAACCTTGATGGGTGAAGACTTTAACATCTTTAGGTAAGCTAGTCTCTAACTTTTTTAGGACAGTTGTAGGGTTAACATGAGGTTTGAGATGAATCAGCCCAATTTCAATTTGGCTTAATTTGCGATCGCTAAATAGACGGATGAAATTTAAGTCACTCATGATGACATTCCCATCCGCTCCAAAAGAAGGCCCTAGAGCAAACAAACCAACAACATTGACTCGTTTCCCCCCTAGCTCAGTAATAATCGGTTTTCCTTGCTGAAATTCTGTCGCAATGGGCCCATACTCTCGGCGAGAAGCTCGGTCAAACAAAATATTTTGATTTACTTTAAGTTGATCTATATTCTCAAAGATGCCAGGTAATTTGAAAACTGGCTTGGCTGGATCGAACCCATAAATGTATATAACCCGCAAATTGCCATTATCAGGATTTTTCCATTCTTTAAAGCCCACATAGACAGGGCTAATGGATTCAACCCCATCAAAGCTTAACGCTTGATAGAGACGACGCCAAGAAAAAGTTTTCATAAAAGCTAGAGATTTAGAGCTGGAATTGATTAAAACTAAATCTCCTTGTAAACTTTGATGGAATCTTGTAGCGCTATCATAAAGAGCCGATTGAAAGCCTAATTGCATGAACATGAGGATAACGGCAAAAGCAATCCCTGCCAAAACAATCAACAGACGGTTTTTCTCGCGGCTGAGTTGCAACCAGGCTAAGGGTATATCAAACATGAGCACCCTCAATAGAATAATTAATATAAAAATTAAGTATCAATTACTACATTAACCTGTAAGTTAGTTAAACTAGAAACTCTCTGACTATCGGCTTCGCTAAGACTAATTTTCACTTCAACAATCCTACCATCCACGTCTGTTGTGGGATCTGTACTTAAGACATCTTGTGGATTAACCTGTAAGCCTATTTGATTGACGGTGCCTTGTAGTTCGCCTGGGAAGGCATTGCTAGTAATGGTAGCTTTTTGTCCGACCCGCAATTTACTAACATCTAATTCATAAACTTCGGCAACAACATTCATCCGGTAGGTTTGCCCTAAAGCCACAATTCCTTTATTACCTACTGTCTCTCCAGGTCTGGTATGAATTTTTAGAATTTGTCCGTTTATAGGAGAGCGAATGTAGGCTAGCTCTAAATCAGCTTTAGCTTTAGCAACGTTAGCAAGCGCTCGATTCACTTCTGCTTGAGCCACTTGCACATCTGTAGGGCTAACTTCTGCTATCTTGTTCAGGGTCGAGCGACCTGCCTTGATCTGTTGTTGAAAAGTTGCTGCAATCCGACTGCGATTAACTTTAGCTTCATTTAGCTGCTTTTGATTAGTTTCCATCATCAGCTCCTTACTATCTAATTGGGATGCTGTAACTGCACCATCTTCAAATAAGCCATGATAACGTTGATATTCTATTTTACTATTATTAAACTCCGCCTCTAAACGGGCAATAGTTTGGTCTTGAGCAGCCATCTGCCCCTGCATTTCAGCTTCTAAGCTGGTAATCGTCGCTTTTTGCGCTTCAAGTTCTCCTGTTTTGGCTCCAGCTTTTACTTTAGCCAAATTGGCTTGAGCAACTTTAACTTCTTCTACAGCCAAATTTAAAACCATTCGGAGATTTTCACGGTTATCTAGAATTGCTATCACTTGCCCATTTTTAACATTTTCGCCTTCTTTCACGAGCAGTTGGGCAACTCGACTAACTCCCAATTGATTCACGGCAGAAGGAGCAGATAAGTAAATCACTTCTCCTTCAGGTCTTATATGTCCTAAAGCAGAAACAGCTTTAATTTGGGGAGTGATTGTTACGGTATTTGATAAAGTTGAACCACTGCGTTGGAATTGAAAAGCATAATAGAGAGCAGCTCCGCTAAGAACAACAGATGTGATGACTGTAACAAGGATAGTCCATCGCCCTGAATGCTTCAAAAATGATTTATTTTCTGAGATCAGATCGGGCTTCATAGTTTGTTGACTAAGTCTCCATTGTTCTAATTCCTCTACCTCAGCACAGAAATCATCTCCGAAAAGATAATGCCACCACTATTTATAGCTCAAGAATATAAACATTGCTATCCCGATCAGGATTAATGCAATTGAGTTCACTCTATGAGTGTTGAGTATTAATGATTATCCGGCCTTGAGCGGTCAAGCATCTTGCTTAAGAGTAGGGCACTAATTTATTTCGATCAAGTATTCGTCGCTACTTTTAACAATAAATTAAGGGGTCAATATAAATTTATACAAGGGATATACATTAACTACAAAATCAGTTCCTCTGTCTCTAGGCAGATGGACAGGAAGGCAAGAATGATCCAGGATCTTCATCAGCTAGGTGTTATCTTGATACGAAGGCGATAAGATAAGCACCAGTATTTACTGAAAGGTTCCTAAATTTTTAGCTAGCAATACCCGGTTCACCTGATACCAGTTTGCTCAAGAAGTGATAGATAGAGTTCGAGTAAAATCCTTGCCTTGCCTATACCTGTGCAGATCCTCTATGTGATTTAAATCTTTGTAAGCTTGGTATTAAGTCAGTACTTACAGAAATACACCATATATAGTGGCAATGGTGCGTTAGCTTTCGCGTAACGCACCCTACTAATAGCAAGCACTAGCTAAATTTATCCCGGCTTATTGAGAATTAGCGACTATAGAATCTTCGCCATCTATTAACCTTCAATTCTCTAGGCACAGCTTTACCTGGTTGAAGAGCCAACGAACAAGCTACAAAGGACTAAATTTTACAGTTGCTGCCATGAAGGGCATTGGCATACATTGACAAAGGAGCAGGCAATGACTAGTTGTTTTACAAATTTGACCGACACTAGATATGAAGTTTCGACGTTAGTAGATCTGCTGAGCTACAGAGCACAAAATCAGCCTGACCAAATGGCTTATACCTTTTTGGACGGGGAAACAGAAACAGATAGGATAACCTATAAAGAATTAGATCGACAGGCACGAGCTATCGCCAGCCAGCTTCAGAGTGTGAATGCTCCAGGTTCCCGTGCCTTGCTTCTGTATCCAACCGGTTTGGAGTTCATTGCTGCCTTCTTTGGCTGTTTGTATGCTGGAGTTGTTGCTGTCCCCGCTTATCCACTCCGGCGCAACCAGAATATGTCCAGGCTAGAAGCGATCGCGACTTCTGCCCAAGCGACAGTAGCGCTCACCACAACACCTCTATTAACCTACATAGAAAGTCGCTTGACTGAGGAACCAGCATTAGGCCAGTTGCGTTGGCTAACCACAGATAATATTAATATCGCCAGTAGCCAAACGGAAGCATGGCACCAATCGGACGTAAGCAGCGACACTTTGGCTTTTCTCCAGTACACCTCAGGTTCGACGGGTACGCCGAAAGGCGTCATGGTTAGCCATGGTAATCTTTTACACAATTCAGCTTTAATCCACCAAAGTTTTGCGGATACACCCAACAGTCGGGGTGTCAGCTGGCTACCTCCCTACCACGATATGGGGTTAATTGGGGGAGTGCTGCAACCTCTGTATGTTGGTGCCCCGATGGTTTTGATGTCAGCCGTAATGTTTATGCAAAAGCCTTTGCGCTGGCTACAGGCAATTTCTCACTACAAAGCCACGACTAGCGGTGGGCCGAATTTTGCCTATGACCTTTGTATTCGTAAGATTACCCCCGAACAACGAGCGAGTCTTGACTTGAGTAGCTGGGAGGTGGCTTTCACCGGAGCTGAACCCGTCCGTGCAGAAACGCTGGAGCAGTTTGCTGCGATTTTTGCTGATTGTGGCTTCCGACGAGAGGCATTTCACCCCTGCTACGGCATGGCGGAAACAACCTTAATTGTTTCGGGAGGGTTAAGAAATGCTCCACCCGTTATTCAACAAGTTGATGGGGCAGCACTCGAACGCAACCAAGTAGTGGCAGCGACGGACAAGCCGGAAATCATCCGCACCCTTATCGGCTGCGGTCAGAGCTTATTAGACCAGAAAATTGTTATTGTCGATCCCGAATCCCTAACTTCCTGTCCTGCTAACCAAGTGGGAGAAATTTGGGTATCCGGTGCCAGTGTGGCTCAGGGCTATTGGGATCGACCAGAGGAGACACAACAGACGTTCCATGCCTATTTGGCAGATACGGGAGAGGGGCCTTTTCTGCGCACGGGGGATTTGGGATTTTTGCAGAATGGCGAGTTATTTATCACCGGACGCATTAAAGATGTGATTATCATCCGGGGACAAAACCATTATCCCCAAGATATCGAACTCACCGTAGAGAAGAGCCATCCCGGACTGCGGGTGGGTTGTGGGGCAGCGTTTGCTGTAGAAGTCAAGGGTCAAGAGCGACTAGTCATAGTTCAGGAGGTAGATCGGAGTTACCTGCGGAAGCTGAATGTGGATGAGGTGGTAGAGAGTATTACTAAAGCTGTGGCAGCGGAACACGCTCTACAGGTTTATGCAACGGTATTGGTTAAAACTGGCAGTATCCCCAAGACTTCTAGCGGTAAGATACAACGCCACGCCTGTCGATCTGGATTTCTCAGTGGCAGTTTGAATGTTGTAGAGGATTGGAGCGAGAATCCTGAGGGTAAAGCAAAGTTTATCCATCTACAGGCTGATATCGAATCCATGTTACAGACCCTATCAATCGCCAAACCACTCTAATTCGTAGCAAGCACTTTAGTGCTTTAAGCCTCAGGTGTGTGCAGGAGGAGAGACAATGAAGAAAATTCTGATGATTGAAGAGCGAGCAGATACCCAAAACCTCTTCATAGAAGGTCTGGCAGCGCAAGGGTTTTACCTTACCTGTGCTGAAAACGGTCGAGTCGGCGTTCAGAAAGCACGGGAGCAGTTACCTGATGTGATAACCTGTGAGATTACGGTATCAGAACTTAATGGGTATGGTGTTCTGAGGGCGCTACGCCAAGACCCGGCTACAGCAATTATCCCCTTCATTTTTGTTAGTGCCAAAGCGAGTCGAAGTAACATACGCAAAGGCATGGAGCTAGGAGCCAATGACTATCTCACTAAGCCCTGTACATTAGAGGAATTACTCAGGGCAATTACCGTTCAATTGGAAAAACAAACTGTCCTTCAGCAGTGGTATGCTAAACAGTCTCGCACTGTGCCAAAATCACCATCCATGAATAGGGCAACTTTCACGGCTGCCCCTGAGTTGATTTTGCCGTCCGACTCTCAATTGAGTGAAGTCTTTCGCTTCATTGAGGCAAATTATAATCAACCCATTGCCCTCAACGACGTAGCTCAGGCTGTTGGTTATTCCCCAGCTTACTTAACTAACCTGATCCGACGCCAGACCGGACAAACCGTGCAACGCTGGATTATTGAGCGCCGCATGGCAGCCGCACGGTCTTTGCTCCTAGAAACTGACCAAGTCGTCACGGAAATTGCTACTCAGGTGGGCTATCACCACGTAGTTCATTTCTTCCGCCAGTTTCGCAAAATTCACGGCACAACTCCCCAAGCCTGGAGAAATGAGAATCGCAGCTAAATCTGCTGGAATTGGTGATGGGTAATTGGTAATGGGTAATCGGCTAGAAATTTGTGGCCGATTACCGAGCACCACTCAGTAATTACCAATTACCAATATCGATAAAATTGTTAGTCCTATCAATATATTGTTCATTGTAACTGCATCTATTAGTAGTTACACTTCAGAAAGTAGGGAGCCATCATTAACTAAAAATATACCAGGTTTTTTTCATGGAAACGCACAATTATTACGCTACAAAGATGCCGACAGTTTTGAGGAAGATCTCAGTCAATACAACTGAGGTAAAAGAAACTCCAACAGCAGCAGAAATCCAAACATGGATAGTATACTACCTAGCTGAACTGCTAGGAATCGCACCCAATCAAGTTAAAGTTACGGTTCCTTTCGATCAATACGGTCTTGATTCCTCAGCAGCAGTTGGCATGACTGGAGATTTGGAGGATTGGGTGGGCAGAAAAATCGATCCCACCCTACTCTACGATTACCCTACCGTTAAGGATTTGGCTCAGCATTTAGCGGAGGAATTACAAGTACAGGGATAAATACCCTTAGCAACAAGAAAACAACATTCGGCTCTTACGCTCTTGAGGAGAAGTCATGGTAGACACCACCACAATACCCACTACCAAAAATCAAGCTTCAACGCTATCTGAGGGAAAAGTAAAGAAGCATATCAAACTGACAGACATCAATTATAGGCGTAATACTGAGTCTGACTACACCGAAAGAATAGAGGAGCTGGATCAGCACTTCGACTACAGTAGCAACAGCGATTATTATTGGAGCGAGCCTGAGCTTTCACTACTTTACGGTACTCCACTCTATGACCAAGCCTCCCCCTCACAAAAGAAGGCTCTCAATCACCTTTATTGGGTGACTCAGTATAACCAGACAGCGGCGACTGAAGCTAACGCCGTACTTTACAATCAGGTGACGGCTGGCGTTTTTAAGAACCTTGGTGGTTACGAAACCCTCTGCCAAGAGCTAGAGCTGGAAACCGCTCAAGAACGGCACCACATTCATGCTTTCCACATGATGGGCTACAAAACGAAGAAAGCTCTGCTTGGTTCAGCCTTTAATACGTCCATTCAGGGGAAGTCGTACAAAAAAAACGATCTGAGTCAAAAAGTAGAAGTAGCACCAAAAGAGCGATCGCATATTAACACGCCAGTCCAGCCCAACCTAGTCAAACCAACTCCTAGCGGTATTAACTGGCAAAATGCGCCTTGGTCGGCATTTCAAGACGCTAGCTTCCGCTTCATCACTCATAAGGTGATGCTCAAGCACCAAACACACTGCTATTCCCAGTATTTGAGACATTTGGATGAGAAAGGGGAACCGATTCCAGCTCAAACGACTGGTTTGTTGGGACTCTTAGCACCTCGACCTTTCCTCCAGTTCTTCACCTTAAACTGCGGCAGTTCGCCCTTCTTAGCGTCAGTTTTCTACGTGACGCGCTTCATGGCGAATATGCTGATCAAGAACTACGAATACCGCTATTCCCAATATTACCGGGAATTAGAAAAGAAAGAAGAGTTTATCCCAGCTCCTCTCGCTGTTTCCCATTACCATCTCTTGGATGAAGCGTTTCACACGACTACATCCCAGCTGATCGCTCAAGATTTGTACAAAGACTTCTCGAAACCAACGGCTTACGAGCAATTTATCGCTAATCTGATCATCTACAGAGCGCAAATTGTTGGTCTGAGCGGTTTTTCTGGAGGAATACCTGCCATCTTCCGCAATGATGATACGTTTATCCTCTCATTTTACAGGCTGCTCAAATCTCCTGTATTTGATATGTCTACCCCAGAAGCACTGCAATGGCTCCAGAAATGCTTGTGTACAGAACACGAAGGTTTCTATGTCACGTTTAAGTACCACCAACGCCTCCTATTAGAACTCCGTCGCTCTTTCGAGCGCATCGATTACCTGTGGCCCGTCAATAGGGAAATGCGTGTTCTAGCTTCAGGAGGCTCGATTGACAGAGCTATCCAAAACAACATCAAGTCCTTTAAGCAATTCTCTCAGTCTGTTGCCTAAAGAAATTTCCTTGGCACATTAGCAGAACTCCTTGCAATTAGAGGTTTGGCAGTGGAACCTATAGCAATTATCGGTATTGGTTGTCGTTTGCCCAAAGCTAAAGACCCTGAGTCATTTTGGCAGCTTTTGCGCAATGGTGTAGATGCGATTACTCAGGTGCCAAAAGATCGGTGGGATATTGACGCCTTCTATGACCCGGAACCCGGTAAACCTGGAAAAATGAGTACCCGTTGGGGTGGTTTCCTAGAGCGGGTGGATCTGTTCGACCCCAGCTTCTTTGGGATTTCCCCTCGTGAAGTCGAGCGTATGGACCCCCAGCAAAGGTTACTGTTAGAAGTAGCCTGGGAAGCTTTAGAAAATGCCGGACTAGCACCGGAGCAGTTGAGCGGCACTCAGACCGGGGTTTTCATCGGCATTGGCAACTACGATTATTGCAGGTTACTGGCAAAGGATATCACTCTCACCAACGCCTACGATGGCACGGGCAACACCCTTTCTATTACCGCCAACCGTCTCTCGTACATCCTAAATCTACGAGGACCGAGCGCAGTGATAGAGACTGCTTGCTCTTCTTCTCTAGTGGCGTTGCATTTTGCCTGCCGGAGTTTGCAGAGTAGGGAGTCTAATTTATTTATCGTCGGTGGCGTTAGTCTGATGGTGGTGCCAGAGACGACTATTACCTACTCTCATGCTCGAATGATGGCACCGGACGGTCGTTGTAAGACCTTTGATGCTAGTGCAGATGGGTATGTTCGGGGAGAAGGCTGCGGTGTAGTTATCCTCAAGCGCCTCTCGGATGCGATCGCAGATCGGGATAACATCCTGGCAGTGATTAGAGGCTCGGCAATTAACCAAGATGGTCTGAGTAATGGACTCACAGCACCCAATGGACCATCCCAGCAGGCAGTGATCCATAAAGCAATCGAAAATGCTGGAGTAACACCCGCAGAGATTAGTTATATTGAAGCTCACGGCACTGGTACTTCTTTAGGAGATCCCATCGAATTTAGATCTCTAAAAACCGTGCTGATGAAGGGTCGTCAACCAGATCAACCCTGTTGGCTTGGTTCGGTTAAAACCAATATTGGTCATTTGGAAGCGGCTGCTGGGGTAACGGGCATAATCAAGGTAGTCCTTTCCCTACAACATCAGGAAATCCCACCCCACTTGCACTTAAAGCAGCTCAATCCCTTAATTTCTTTGGAAGGAACTACTTTTTCTATTCCGAGGGAATGCCAACCTTGGTCTGTTGAGCATCGCTTGGCTGGGATCAGTGCCTTTGGTTTCGGTGGCACGAATTGCCATGTCATTCTGGAAGAAGCACCTGTGCAGGGAGTTGGGAGAGTTGAGGGAGAGGAAGTTATCTCTGGGAACGCAACTCCGTGTGACAATCCCAAATATACAGATCGCTCACAGCATCTTCTTACTCTTTCGGCAAAAAATCAGAAGGCTCTAGGGGAATTAGCACAACGTTATGCCGATTTCTTAGCGTCTCATCCTGAGGTATCTCTGGCAGATGTTTGCTTTACTGCCAATACGGGGCGATCGCATTTTGACTACCGTCTTGCTGTTGTAGCTGACTCTACCGCACAGTTGCGGGCACAGTTGGAGGCTTTCGCCGCTGGGAAAGAGACTGTCGGACTGGTAAGCGGTCAAGTAGAAGGCACTGACTACCCGAACATCGCCTTTTTATTTACGGGTCAGGGTTCTCAGTATATAGGCATGGGACGCCAATTCTATGAAACCCAACCTATTTTCCGCCAAGCCCTGGATCGCTGCAATGAGATTCTGCGTTCCTATTTAGAACAGCCCCTGCTCGAAGTTCTGTATCCTGAACCTGGAACAAGTTCCCCTCTCGATGAAACCGCCTATACTCAACCTGCCTTATTTGCCCTGGAATATGCACTCTTCCAGTTATGGAAATCTTGGGGTATAGAACCCTCAATCGTAATGGGTCATAGTGTCGGGGAATATGCTGCTGCCTGCGTTGCTGGAGTATTTAGCCTTGAAGATGGTTTGAAATTGATTGCTGAACGGGCGCGTTTAATGCAAGCTTTGCCCCAAGATGGTGAGATGGTGGCGGTGTTTGCTAGCGAGAGCAAGGTGCAAGCTGTCATTGAACCTTATCCCCAAGACGTTGCGATTGCTGCCATTAACGGCCCCCAAAGTACGGTAATTTCTGGAAAGCTTGAGGCAGTTCAGCAAGCGATCGCCACCCTGAAAGCAGAAGGCATTAAGGCCAAGAAATTGACCGTTTCTCATGCCTTTCACTCCCCTTTAATAGAGCCAATGCTAGCGGATTTTGAGCAAGTTGCGGCCTCTGTTTCATACTCATTGCCCAAAATCAAGTTTATTTCTAATGTGACTGGGGAACTCGCTACAGATGAGGTGACGAACCCCCAATATTGGTGTCGCCATGTACGACTACCAGTAAAATTTGCTGCCAGCATGGCCACCCTTCACCAGCAGAGCAATCAACTTTTTGTGGAGATTGGGCCCCAGCCAATCTTACTGGGAATGGGTCGCTACTGCCTACCAGACAGTAAAGGCATTTGGCTCCCCAGTTTGTATCCAGAGCGCGACAATTGGCAACAACTCCTCCAAAGTTTAGGCGCATTGTACGTGCGTGGAGTAGCAGTAGATTGGGCTAGCTTTGACCAAAATTACCCTCGTCGCCGCCTGCAACTGCCAACCTATCCATTTCAGCGACAACGCTATTGGGTAGAGTTCCCTCAAAATGGCTACTCAAAAGCAGCACCATTATCTCTAGAAAATGCCCAGACGCCACTGGTTAACCTATTGGCTCAAGGCAATACCCAACAGTTAGCAGCTCTGTTAGAAACAACCGGAAAACTCTCCAACGATGAGGTAAAGTTTCTGCCTAAACTGCTAGAACTATTAGTTAAGGAAAACCAAGAGCAACTAACGCTAGCATCTATTAAAGATTGGCTATATGAAGTAGAGTGGCAGTCAAAGCCGCGCCAAGCCAGCACCAGTAAAGAGAAAAACGGGTGCCATAAATCTGGGAATTGGCTGATTTTCGCCGATCGGGGCAGGGTAGGGCAAAGCCTAGCTCAAATTCTGCGCGATCGCGGTCATCAGTGCATTCTAATCTATCCCGGAGACACTTATCAGACTCCAGCTCCTGGAATTTGGCGGATTAATCCCTCCCAGCCAGCAGACTGCGAGCGGTTATGCCGAGAAGTTTTAGGAAGGTGCGATCGCTTACAAGGAATTATTCACCTGTGGAGTTTAGAAGCAGGATTAGCCTCACAGTTAACCATCCCCTCTTTAGAACAGGCTCAGGCTTTCGGTGTAGGCAGCGCCCTACATTTACTGCAAGCCCTAAGTAAGGGAATGGGGAATGGGGAAT
>DNXU01000279.1:70461-80196 GCA_003505715.1 Cyanobacteria bacterium UBA8803
AATCACCAATCACCAATCACCACCCCGATTATGGTTAGTAACGCGAGGTGCGGTGCCAGTTGGTTCCCTAATTCCGGGAGTGGCTCAAGCGCCGCTATGGGGATTGGGCAAAGTGCTGGCTTTGGAACATCCTGAATTCTGGGGCGGAATGATCGATTTAGCGCCTGATGCTACTGAAGATGAAGTAACCCAAATATTAACTGAGATTGAGGATGCTCAAGGGGAAGATCATCTCGCCTTCCGAGATGGACAACGTTATGTCGCCCGCTTGGTACGCAAGCAACTACCAGAATCTCAAAAATTAACGTTCCAGCCGGATGCCACCTACCTAATTACTGGCGGTTTAGGTGCCTTGGGGCTGAGGATTGCTCAATGGATGGTGGAACAGGGTGCGAGGCAATTGGTGCTAACTGGGCGTCGTGGGGCTTCAACTCAAGCCCAGGAAACCATTAGCCAACTCAAGCAGCTAGGAGCTAAGGTGGTAGTTGCTCAAGGTGATGTCTGCAATGAAGGCGATATGCTCAGAATGCTTGAGGGGGTTGAGGTATCGATGCCACCCCTGCGAGGTATCGTTCATGCGGCTGGTGTTTCTAGATATGAAACCCTCCAAGACATGAGCCTTGATGCCCTTGAGTCGGTTTTGCGTCCTAAGGTAGTAGGGACGTGGATTCTGCATAAATTGACGCAAGACATAGCGCTCGACTTTTTCGTCAACTTCTCCTCGATCTCCTCCGTTTGGGGTTCCAAGGGACAAGCCCACTATGCAGCGGCAAACTATTTTCTCGATGTGTTAGCTCATTATCGTCACGGACTGGGATTGCCTGCTTTGAGTGTCAACTGGGGGCCGTGGGCTGGCGGTGGCATGGCGTTAGAAGAATTCCAGACGTTTTTGACTCGGATGGGCGTGGCAGGGCTGCAACCGGAAAAAGCAATTACTGCCTTGGGATACTTGCTGGGGGCAGGGTGCGTTCAAGCAACTGTAGCACAGGTCGATTGGACGTTATTCAAAGACCTCTACGAAGCGCGAGGCCAACGGTTAATCTTAGAACAGATGGGAGGGCAGCCCCAAACAGCCATTGAACAGCAATCAGAGCAAAGGTCAGAGATTTTACAACAATTAGAAACAGCTCAAGCATCTGAGCGTCAGGCTATATTAACTTCTTACTTACAAAGTGAAGCGGCAACGGTACTAAAGCTACCTCACTTACCAAACCCTCAACAAAGTCTGTTTGACTTAGGAATGGATTCCTTAATGGCGTTTGAACTAGTCAGCTTGCTGCGCTCTCAATTACAGGTAGAATTACCAGTGATGGAGTTTATGCAAGCTTCCAGTATCGCTGCCCTTGTTGCCTTATTGCTAAAGCAATTTGCCCCCAATGAAGCCGCCATAGAGGTAAAAACTCAAGTCTTGAATCTCAATGATGAAGCTGTCCTAGATGACGCAATTTATCCAGGAAAGGTAACGGCTGAGCGAAAGGTGCCTCTGGCAATATTTCTAACTGGTGCAACTGGTTTCTTAGGAGCATTTCTACTGAAAGAACTCCTGTCTCAGACTGAGGCAGATATCTATTGTCTAGTTCGTGCTGCTGATAGCGAGTTGGGCGCTCGTAAAATCCAAAATAACCTGCAATCTTACCTATTGTGGGAAAAAGAATATAGCTCTAGAATTATCCCAGTCGTTGGTGATTTATCTCAGCCCCAATTAGGTCTGGCAGTGGAGCAATTTGAGGCGTTAGCTCGCCATATCGATGCTATTTATCACAATGGAGCTGTTCTGAATTTCGTGTACCCTTATTCGACCTTAAAGCCTGCGAATGTTCTGGGTACGCGAGAAATACTAAGGTTGGCTTGTCAATTTAAAGTTAAGCCCCTGCATTACGTTTCTACAGATGCCGTTTTTGATTCATCGGCTTATTACGGAACGCAGGTGAAAGAATCCGAGCCAATTATTCATACGGATGGCATAGACCTAGGTTATACGCAGACGAAATGGGTAGCGGAAAAGTTAGTTACGATAGCTCGCGATCGTGGACTTCCCGTTTCTATCTACAGACCTCCTTTAATTGCTGGCAACAGCCAAACCGGACTCTGGAATACAGATGACTTTACCTGCCGCTTTATTAAAGGCTGTATTCAAATGGGCAGTATGCCCAATATGAACTGTGGCATCACCATTGTTCCGGTGGATTATGTGAGCCAAGCAGTTGTTTATTTATCCAGGCAGCATGAATCTCTAGGAAAGGCGTTCCACCTGAATAATCCTAATTATTCCAGTTGGAGCGAGGTAGCTGATTGGATTGATAATTTTGGCTATCCAGTTCGGCAAATTTCCTATGAAGCATGGGAAGCAGAACTAATTGAAATAGCAGGTTCTGGAGAAAATGCTTTAAGCGGTCTCGTCCCGTTCTTTCTACGCCGATGGTCTGAAGAACAACTAACCTTTGCAGGACTCGGTCAAAGAAGAGTCAAGCTTAACTGCGAGGAGACGGTAGCTAGGCTAGCCGGCAGTTCTATTGCCTGTCCTCGCGTAGACTCAAAACTCTTGACTACCTATTTTTCGCACTTGATTTGCAGTGGGTTCCTAGATACACCAAAAGTTCGGGTCTAACGTTTAGTTCTGATATAAGAACTGATTTAGCCAATTACTGTGTACCTTGAAAAAGGAGAGCTAGTTGAATGAATAAAGAGCAGTTTTATGAAGAGCTTTTAGCTGAAGCAATCAAACCGGGCGGTAGTATTTCTAAAAAGGTTAAAGGCCTATTTGCCAATAAGTCAGGAGTAGATATCCCAGACTCTAAAAAGAAACCGAAGAAAAAGCTTACTGAAGGGTTCCGCGAAAGTGAAATCACAAGAGTTACTAATGAAGTCATTATTCCGGAGTTTACACTGCAAGTGTACACTCCTGGCAGCGATCTAGCGGCAGCAACAGCAAAAAACCAACTTATTTATGCTCGCGATGGCAACGATACCCTTATTGGCCTCGATCCTTTTAATAATAAGCCAGGACACTTACAAATTGATATTTTAATTGGCGACCTGCCAATTATACAACCGCCCAATCCCCGTGATTGGACTGATAGATTTATTTTGGGTGATTCCAAACAGCCCTATTATATTGACGGTAGTTTCAACGATTTTGCCATAATTTTAGACTTTAACCCTACTCAGGATATCATTCAATTACACGGCTCTAAGCAAGACTACTTACTAGCAGAATCAATTCTAGGAACAGAGATATACTATCAGCCGAAAAAAGGTACAGCTGAATTCATGGGATTTTTACCTTTTGTCTATGATTTAGATTTAAAGGGTAACTATTTTTACTATCAGGGCAAAGGCAACACCCCAGCCAAACAGCCAGCCGTAAAGCAGGCTAAACAATTAGGGACTACTGGTTTTGACCTCACGGCTAGCATAGTTGCAGATGCCTTTGGCAATGTTTATACCTCTGGAGGTACAAGTGGTTCTTTGGGAGGAATTAATCAGGGAGAACGCGATGCCTTAGTAGTCAAGTATGACAGCGAAGGCAACCAGAAGTGGATTGAACAGTTTGGCAGTTCCAAGGCTGACACTGTTTATAGCATGGCCACTGACAACCAAGGCAATGTTTATTTGACGGGAATTACCGCAGGCAATTTGTCGGAACCTAGGCAATCAGGATCTACTGATGCCTGGATAGCCAAGTATGACAGCAATGGCAACCGGGTATGGATTGATCAGTTTGGCAGTGATGCTATTAGTCAGTCCTTTGACATTGATGTTGACGACAATGGGAATGTCTACCTATCAGGATTAACTGTCAAGGCTGCAGGGCTAGGAGAAACATTCCTAGCTAAGGACAATTACTGGATCACCAAGTATGACACTAATGGCAAACAACAGTGGTTTAAGGAGTTTGAGAGTCCCTTTGATCCCAATAAGTTTAACTTTGACGAAGCTTACGGTGTTTCTGTTACAGGTGATGGCAACGTCTACGCTTCAGGATGGACGCTAGGAGACTTGGCGGGAAAGAATGCTGGGCTTTATGATGCCTGGGTGGGCAAGTATGACACCAATGGGAACGAGGAGTGGGTTAGACAGTTTGGAACTTCCACTTATGAATTCTCTTGGGATGTTGACACCGACACTCAGGGCAATGCCTACGCTGTAGGATGGACATTGGGAGACTTAGGGGGAAAGAATGCTGGGCTTTATGATGCTTGGCTAGTCAAGTATGACAGTAATGGTAACCGAAAGTGGATTCGACAGTTTGGCACGAGTGGTGATGATGAAGCTTTTGGTGTGGAGACGGACTTAGATGGCAATATCTATGTAGTCGGATATACTGACAAGAGCTTGAAAGGAACCAACGCTGGGTCTTTTGATGCCTGGGTAGTTAAGTATGATCGCAATGGCAACCAGAAGTGGGTTCAACAGTTTGGTACTCCCGAACTCGATCAGGCTCTAGGTGTTACGGTTGACGACATTACTGGTAGCCTCTACGTCACAGGAGTTACTCAGGGTTCTTTTGGTGATACCCCTGCTGGTACTGCGGATAGCTGGGTAGTCAAACTTGATACAGCAAAGGGAACCATGCAAAACTTTACAGGGACGGCTGATGGAAAACCAAGTGGTAAGACGATAACTGGCACTAGTGGCAATGATCGCATTATTAGTGGCCAAGGTCGGGATATTATCACTACTAGCGGTGGCCGCGATATTGTCGTCTACAAAAGCTACAAAGATGGGGGCGACACAATCACTGATTTTGCCCCGGCTAACGATCTCATCGACTTGAGTCTAATCTTCGCCAGCCCAAACTATCGGAGTACAACTCCATTCGATGACTACGTACAACTGGTTCAAATGGGTTCTAGTACAGCAGTTCAAATCAATCCAGTCGGTGATGCTCGTGATACCTTCAGGACGTTAGTTACCTTGGAAAATGTTACTGCTGCTAATTTAAGCGCGAGCAACTTTATTGTGTGACATCCTGACATCACTCACAGAGTTTGCCGTTCTAGATACAAGATTAATTCTATTGCACAATTATCTGTTTATTTTGAACAGTTATCAGGGTTGAACTTGATGGAATCCCATAGAATTTACACCCTAGCTTTTCTTGTAACTGGCTTTCCTCCAGACGTGAGTGGCGTTTCTCTGTTCAACTGGGAGCGTGCCCAATGGTTTGCTAGACAAGGAATATATCGTGTAGTTGTATTTGCACCGGATTGGGAAAAGAGTTCAGATTTCCCATCTGTGGGAGCGGATTTAGACGGAAAACTAATTATTGAACGTTATCCTTCAAAGCCTTGGACTCCTTATAAACTGACTCATGTTCCTAAGTTTCGTGCAGCAAGTCTAATCAGACAAAGGCTGGAGTATTATCAACCCCATCTAATTGTTATAACCGATGTAGAACGATATTTTTTATTAAGCACTTGGCAATTACCAGGTAAGCGCTTTGCTGAAGAGCATCATATTCCTTACATAGCCGAATATCATACCGATCTTTACAACTTCTCAGCCGCTTATCCAGGTTGGCAATGGTTGCGCAACCTCGCTTGGAGTTACCAGTTAGCAAGTTATTTATATCGCCAAATTGATATGACAATATGTGCTAGTGACGCTGCCAGCCAAAGCTGCAAACTATTGGGGGTTCCAAAGATTCATACAATTCCCTTCCTAGGAATTGATGTTTCCACCTATAACCCCAAACGGCGAAACCGCAAATGGTTAGAACCCTGGTTAAGTTCCCACGAAAAAGATAATAAAATTTTACTGTTTTTAGGCCGTCTTGGTTTCGAGAAACGAGTTGATTTACTAATTGAAGCATTTACCACCTTAAAACAGCGACAGCCCAATTGTTCTCTGATTATTGCCGGAGACGGCCCTAGCGATGTTGTCACTCAATTAAAATATTTGGCCGAACCAATTCCCGATATTCACTTTACAGGTTTTCTACTTGGAGAAACCAAGGCTAATGTATTAGCTTCCTGCGATGTATTTTGTAGTCCTTCCCCTTATGAAACCTTTGGGCGAACTGTTGTAGAGGCAATGGCTTCAGGGGTTCCGGTTGTCAGTGTCAACAGCGGCGCAGTGTCAGAGTACATTGTTAATAGTGTCAATGGGTATCTGTCTCCAAGTACTGACAGTCAAGGATTAGCTGATTGTATTTACAAAGTATTATTAACGAATAACACAAAAATTATTCAGCGTGCCTTGCGAGATGCCGAGAATTTTTCCCTGGAGCGAGGATGCCATAATTTAAACAATTACTATCAGCATATATTAGGGATAAATAATGAAGCTAATAATTTAGCTAAGCTAACCATTACCCTTTGATTGCATGCAATTCTGTATTTCATTTTTTACCGACAAGGACTGAATTTATGAGTTCTGATAAAATATACACTCTGGCTTTTTTAGTAACAGCATTCCCTCCTGAAGTAAGTGGCTCTGCTCTCTTCAACTGGGCGCGTGCTCAATGGTTTGCTAAGCAAGGAAACTATCGCGTAGTTGTATTTGCACCCGATTGGCAAAAGGAACTGGATTACTCATTAACACTATCCAATTTAGACCATAATCTGATTATTGAACGCTATCCTTCCAAACCTTGGATTCCTTATAAACTGACTTATGTACCCACATTTCGTGCAGCCCATCAAATTAACCAGAAGTTAGCATATTATCAACCTAACCTAATTGTCATGACAGATGTAGAGCGCTATTTCTTATTAAGTGCATGGCAATTACCAGGTAGGGGCTATGCAAAAGCACATCATATCCCCTACATAGCTGAATACCATACCGATGTTTACAATTTTTCAGCAACCTATCCAGGCTGGCAATGGTTAAGAACTTTTATTGGCAAATTTCATTTAACAAGTTATTTATATCATCAATTTGATAGAACAATCTGCCCTAGTAGCGCTGCTAGCAGGAGTTGCCAAGAGATGGGAATTACCAATACTTGTGTAATACCATTTTTCGGTACTGATATTTCTACATATAATCCTAATCGTCGGCATCGGCAATGGTTAGAACCTTGGTTAAGTCCCAAGGAAAAAGAACACAAAATTTTACTATTTTTAGGTCGCCTTGGCTTTGAGAAGCGAGTCGATTTACTAATTGAAGCCTTTGCGATATTAAAAGACCAGCATCAAAATTATTCTCTAATTATTGCTGGAGACGGCCCAGTGGATGTTGTCACTCAATTGAAACGTCTAGCTGAACCAATTTCTGACATCCATTTTACAGGTTTTCTACTTGGAGAAACTAAAGCTAATGTATTAGCTTCCTGCGATGTATTTTGCAGTCCTTCACCTTATGAAACCTTTGGGTTAACAGTTGTAGAAGCAATGGCTTCGGGTATTCCCGTTGTCACTGTTAACAGCGGTGCGGTTTCTGAGTACATTCTCCATGGTGTAAACGGTTATCTCGTCCAACCTAATAATATTGAAGAATTAGCTAATAGCATCCACAATGCTTTATCAATTAACACTACAAAAATTGTTAAAAGAGCCTTGCAAGATGCGAGCCAGTTTTCTGTTGAGCAAGGGTGTCATAATCTTCATAATTACTATCAGCAAATATTGGGGATAACTAAGGAGTATAAAAGTTTGACAAATTTAAGTAGGAGGTGAAGTAAATTTAGCTAGACTGACTAATTTTATTATCCTTGTCAGGTACAACAGACATGATTGAAGTTTCTTCAAACCCTAATCCGAGGGATAATTCTGCTTCATCTCAACTAAATAGCTCAACAACGAGAGAACAGCGCCTTGACTGTCTCATGTGTAACTATCACATTGAGCAAAATAATGAATCTGCATTTGCAACATTTTCTTGTAATGTCAGAGCCTTCCAGGGTGAAAAATTTAAGGTGTGGCGATGCCCTAGCTGCCAAACGATTCATTGTCTGGATGTTGTAGATCTCCCCCACTACTACGCAAAATATCCTGTTTCTCAGGGGACATTGACTTGGCCCTATCGCATCTGCTATGGCAACCTATGCGGGCAGTTGAAAAAGTTTGGCTTTTCTAAGACTTCCTCATTTCTGGATTATGGCTGTGCCAACGGTCTATTTGTAAATTATCTGCGACAACGCGGCTTTGTAAATTGCCATGGGTATGACCCTTACGCCCCTCAAGAAGGTTTTGGTAATCCGGCAACTCTCAAGCAAAAACCATTCGATTACATCTTGCTCCAAGAAGTCATAGAACATGTTGAAGATCCCCATGCACTATTGAGAGAGTTAGATAGCCTTCTAGCCCCTAGCGGCTATATTTTGATTAGCACACCAGATGCTGCAAATCTTGACCTAACCAAACCCGAAGTTCCCGATTTCTATAACTATGTACATGTCCCCTATCACCTTCATATCTACACTCGTGAAGGAATGGAATTGTTAGGGCGTAGCCAAGGATGGGAGCTTGCATGTTTCTTTGAGCGCCAATATCACGATACACCCTGGTTTAGTCTGAACTCTCGTGCTTGGAACCAGTATGTACTCCTTTTAGATGGCGCAATAGATGTCATTTACGAACCAATTAAAACCTGGAAAGCGTTAACTTCTTACAAATACTTATTCTACGCCGCTTTTGGTTATTGGCTTAGTTATGAAAATGGCATGTCTGTCATGTTCAAAAAAACTGGATTTTAGACTAGTTCAAACATAATGTAGATAAACTCAAGCTACATTTTTCATAATCGATCATAATTATTAAGAGAAAACTGACATGCTAGAAGTTTCTGCAATCCCTAATCCTCATAATAATTTAACTTCAACGGAACTGCCTATTCCAACAACGAAAAAACAGCGTCTTGACTGTCTCGTGTGTAACTATCACATTGAGCCAAATAACAAATCTGCATTTGCAATGTTTACCTGTAATGTCAGAGCTTTTAAGGACGAGAAGTTCAACGTGTGGCGATGCCCTAGTTGCCAGACGATCCATTGTCTAGATGTTGTCGATCTTCCTCACTACTACGCAAAATACCCTATTCACGAGGCGGAATTAACTTGGCCCTATCGCATCTGCTATCGAAATTTATATCGACAGCTAACAAAGCATGGATTTTCTAAAACTCACTCATTCCTCGATTATGGCTGTGCCAACGGTTTATTTTTACGGTATCTGCGACAACGTGGCTTTACGAATTGCTATGGATATGACCCTTACGGTTCCCAAGAAAGCTTTGGCAATCGAGAAATTCTCAAGCAAGGATCATTCGACTACATCTTGATTCAAGATGTAATTGAACATGTTGAAGATCCCGATACCTTATTAGGTGAGTTAGGTAGTCTGCTCGCTCCTGGTGGCTATATTTTGATCGGCACCCCAAACGCCGCCAATATCGACCTAACCCGCCCCGATGTATCGGATTTCTATAATGAGATACATGTTCCCTATCACCTTCATCTCTACACTCGCGAAGGACTTGAATTGTTGGGGAGCCGGCAAGGATGGCAACCTGTAGATTTCTGCGACCGACCCTATCACGATACACCCTGGTTCACTGTTAACACTCGTGCTTGGAACCAGTACCAGCGCCTTTTTGACGGCACTATAAATGCCGTTTACGAACCAATCCAAACCTGGAAAGCATTAACATCTTATAAATACTTGTTCTACGCCATTTTCGGCTATTGGCTCAGTTTCCACACAGGGATGTCCGTCATGTTCCGCAAAACCGGAGTTTAGACTCATGCCTTGGCGTTCAAGAGCATATAATACCAAATCCGCTGCCATT
>DNXU01000279.1:80246-82168 GCA_003505715.1 Cyanobacteria bacterium UBA8803
AAGAAGATAAGAGGGGTTGTCGAGCCGGATTTGGTATAACGCCTCTTTCAGCATACACTTAAACCGCTTTGGTTCAAATATGACCCAAAGCGGTTTGATTAATTGTACTCTGCTGTACTCGGGTTCTCTATGGCTGGCTTCACCCTATTTGGTCTTCCCAGAGTAACAACTACAGGATTAGTAATGGCTCCCTGATTTACGCTGATGCACTGCTGTTATCCCCGTGGACTGTAGCACTTTGCCATTATCAACCACGGCATAGACCAGCCAGTGATCGCCACAGTCCATCCGACTATTAACAGTACATTCTAAATAAGCTAAGGCATCTGTCAGGATGGGGCAGCTGTTTTCTGCTTCTTGAACGTTTAGACCTGCAAAGCGGTTTTCCCCTGGGGCAAAGGGTTTGAGAAAATGCCGTCGAATGTTCTTCCCTTCCTGTAAAATATTGAGAACAAATTTATCTCCCGTATGGGTCAGAGATTCTACCGCTCGGTCTTTTGCGATCGCCACCGTCAAACCTGGAGGATTAAAGCTAGCCTGAGTCACCCAAGAGGCTAACATCCCGCTGGTAACATTTTCTCGCTGGGCAGCTAAGACGCACAGCGAACCAACTATTCGCCCCACAGCTTGTTCGGTACGGTCAATTTGGGAGGTACTGACAGGTTGCTTGGGAGCGCGGAGTTTCTTAGACTTTTTCAAAGCCTGAGCAAAGTCAGTCCCTACTTCTTTGCAATATTGCAGGGTAGCATCATTGGGTTTGAATTTAACCCGAATTGGTTCAAAACCTAAGTTATACCCGGCATCCTTGAGTTTAGTTTCAATCTCATCAACAGCTTCCCCACTCCAGCCATAGGAACCAAAAACCCCAGCTAATTTGGTTTTGGCAGCAGTAGAGAGGACAATACCTAGGGCAGTTTGCACTTGGGTAGGCATGTGTCCCCCTAAGGTAGGGGAACCAATAATAAAACCATCACATTTTTCAATCGCTGCTTCAATTTCTGTTGGTTCGGCAAATTCGCAGTTAATTGACTCAACAGCTACACCTGTTTTAGTGATACCTTTCGCGATCGCTTGTGCCAAAGTAGCTGTATTCCCGTAAGCTGAGGCATAAATTAGCGCGACAGTCATCTCTTTTTCCGCCTGCTGTTGACCCCATTGGCGATAGTCGTGAGTAAGTCGGCTGATGCTATAGCGGACGATCGGGCCGTGACCGGGAGCATAAAATTTGGCTGACAGAGATGCTAGTTTGTCTAGTGCTGCTTCTACCTGTCGGCACTGAGCGGCATGAAGGCAATCATAGTAATAGTGCCGGTCTTCGTCTAAAGCTTTCCAGTTTTCATCAAAGATGGAATCGCCGCAAACATGGGCACCAAACAGTTTATCCGTAAACAG
This sequence comes from Cyanobacteria bacterium UBA8803, assembly GCA_003505715.1. GTDB lineage: Bacteria > Cyanobacteriota > Cyanobacteriia > Cyanobacteriales > Coleofasciculaceae > UBA8803. The sequence goes on from DNXU01000279.1 coordinate 81,639, forward strand.
AATACGAGTTGCCCTATCGTAGGTGCAAAGGCCATCCGGCCAGCGCGGGGTGGGAATTGGGATGAATTGCAGTTGATGACCTCTACCTAAATCTATGGTTTCGTCTCCTCGCGCCACCCAAATGTTTAATTCCTGATCTGGGAAAGCCGTCCGCAGGCCAACCGCACCGGATTTTGAGCAAATGAAGGTGACTTGAGGCGCTAAGTCTAGTAAACCTTTGAGGGTAACCGTCCGGTTGGGGTTGACATGACCCAAAATAATATAATCCAATTCTTGCACGTTAATGCACTGCTGCAATTGGTTAAGGAAAATCTCGGTAAACGACTCACCAGGCGGGTCTAAGAGTGCAGTTTTGTCAGCTTGAATGAGGTAGGAATTTGCCGTGGTGCCTCTTTGCAGGGAGTATTCGACTTCAAACTTGAGTCTGTCCCAGGTACGCGATCGCAATACGGTAGTATCGGCAGCACCAATAGAGGCGACTTGAACATCACGAGGTTTAATTTCTGGCATAGTTGTTGGTTGTTGGTTGT
>DNXU01000060.1:0-1389 GCA_003505715.1 Cyanobacteria bacterium UBA8803
TATAATCCCTTCTCAGGCAGAAATCAGGGTTTTGAGGAGGAATCGATGGCAGACTGGCAGGAAATTACTGGTGGCGTTACAGCTCCTAAGGGATATCGAGCAGCAGGAATTACCGCTGGACTCAAACCTTCAGGGCTTCCAGATTTAGCTTTAATCTTGTCGGATGTGGATGCGATCGCTGCCGGTGTTTTCACAACCAGTTACGTCCGTGCTGCTTGCGTAGACTATTGTCGCCAGCGCCTGCAAGCTAAAGGCAGTGCCCGTGCCATCTTAGTTAATGCCGGACAAGCTAATGCGGCAACGGGGGAGCAGGGTTGGCAAGATGCGCTGGACAGTGCTGAAGCATTGGGTGAAGCGCTTGATATTGCCCCCGATTTAATCTTACTGGCCTCCACAGGTGTCATCGGCCAGCGCATCCGCATGGATGCCTTATTAGCAGGAATTCCCCGACTAGTAGCATCGGCATCAGAAACGGGTTCAGATGCAGCAGCGGGTGCGATTATCACGACAGATTTAGTGCCTAAATCCATTGCTCTAGAAACCACTATTGACGATCGCCCAGTGCGAGTGGGGGGTATTGCGAAGGGATCTGGGATGATTCATCCTCACATGGCCACGCTTTTAGCCTTTGTGACCTGTGATGCGGTCGTGTCTACTTCTCTGTGGCAACAGATGTTGAGTCGAGCAGCGGACAAAAGCTTTAATCAAATTACCGTTGATGGCGATACCAGTACCAACGATACCTTGATTGCCCTTGCTAACGGTCAGTCTCGCACCTCAGCCATCACAGAAATGGGACCCGATGCCGAAAAGTTAGAAGCGATGCTGACAGCAGTTTGCCAATATTTAGCTAAAGCGATCGCCAGAGATGGGGAAGGCGCAACTTGTCTAATTGAAGTACAAGTCACGGGCGCACCGGATGACAAAGCTGCTCGTCAAGTTGCTAAAACAATTGTTGGCTCATCTCTGGTTAAGTCAGCCATATTTGGCCGCGACCCCAACTGGGGTAGAATTGCTGCCGCCGCAGGACGTGCGGGTGTATCCTTCGAGCAAGAAAATCTGCGAATTCAGCTAGGGGATTTCTTATTAATGGAGAACGGTCAACCCCTGGCATTCGACCGCGCTGCTGCTAGTGGGTATCTCAAACAAGCAGCAGCTGGGGCTTATTTGCAGGACGATACGGTTTTAATTGCGGTTTGTATCGGCAACGGTCATGGCATCGGTACAGCTTGGGGCTGTGACTTGAGTTATGACTATGTGAAGATTAATGCGGAATATACGACTTGATCCCTAGTTTAGAGGCGCAGAACTTATATAAACAGGTTACTACCAACCATAAAGGATGCCACCGGACACGATATAATTGTTAATCGGTAATTGGTAATTGGT
>DNXU01000060.1:1505-9432 GCA_003505715.1 Cyanobacteria bacterium UBA8803
GGAATCTCCACAATAAACTCTGTCCCTTGTCCCAGCACAGAAACACAATTGATTTTACCTTTGTGTTTTTCTACTACAATTTGGTGGGTAATGGCTAACCCCAAACCCGTGCCACCCCCGATGGGCTTGGTCGTGAAAAATGGATCGAATATCTGCTGAGACATGGCCTCACTCATGCCCTCGCCATTGTCGGCAATCCGAATGATCACAAATTGGGGAATTGGGAATTGGGAATTGGGAATTGGACTATGGCTCTTCCGTTCCCACTCCTCAGTCTCAATTGAAGTGCAGATAGTAATCACTCGTGGTTCGGGTTGGGAGTTCAAAGCGTCAATCGCATTATCCAGCAAATTCATAAATACTTGATTCAACTCACTGGCATAACAGGTAATCGGAGGCAGTGAGCCGTAGTCTTTAATTACTTTGATTGCTGGACGGCTTCCTTCTGCTCTTAGTCGGTTGTGTAAAAGCAGTAGGGTGTTGTCGATGCCCTCATGAATATCTACAAGTTTCAGCTCAGCTTCATCTAGCCTGGAAAACTTTCTGAGCGATCGCACAATTTGAAAGATACGTTCAGACCCTACCTGCATTGAAGCCATGAGTTTCGGCAAATCTTCTAATATAAATTCCCATTCGATATCTTCCAGGAACTGCTGAATTTCTGGTGTGGAGTTTGGGTAAGTTTGCTGGTAAAGTTCAATCAAGCGATTCAGGCTTTGGAAGTATTGACCGGCGTAAGTCAAATTGCCGTGAATAAAGCTGATAGGGTTGTTGATTTCATGGGCAACACCTGCCACCATTCGCCCCAAACTCGACATTTTTTCATTTTGAATAAGTTGAGTTTGGGTGTGTTTCAATTGGTCTAGGGTCTGTTCTAGGGTTCGAGCTTTTTCTCGTTCCCTTGCTTCCGATTGCCGCAGTGCGATTTCACTTTGGTGCAGTGCCTGCTGCGATCGCTGACGCTCGATCGCAATTTTGGCCAGGTAGAGGGTTTGGGCAATCAAACGTCGGTCAAGGCTGGTTGAGGTCTGAGGTTGATCGTAATACCCAGCAAAGGTGCCCAATACCGTCCGGTTACTGGACAGAATTGGGGTAGACCAGCAGGCTTTTAGGCCGTGAGATAAGGCCAAATCGCGGAAATTTGCCCACAGAGGATCGCTAGCAATATCCGACACAATGACAGTAGCCTGACGATAAGCAGCTGTGCCCCAAGAGCCAACCTTAGGACCGATCGCAATCCCATCAATGGCTTGATTGTAACTATCGGGCAGGCTGGGAGCCGCACCCAAATGCAGCTTACCTGATTCGTCTAGTAAGAGAAAAGAACACCGCATCTGCTCCGATCGTTCCTCAATTAGCCTAGCGAGAGCATCGAGGATATTAGGAAGGGGTGCATCCGAGGCAATCAGTTCTAGGATATGATTTTGTCCGGCTAGTAAGGTCTCAGCTTGCTTGCGCTGGGTGATATCTAGCACCGTTCCGAACAGTTGCGTCACCTGTCCTTGGTTGTTAAACACAGGCTTTCCTCTCGCCTCAATGTAACGGATGTGACCGTTAGGGCGAACAATCCGCAGGTCGATTTTGTAGGGTATCCCTTCCGTACTTGCTCGGTTGATTTTACGTTGAAATACGGTTCGAGATTCAGAATGAATCATCTCAATCAGTTGGGCATAGGTAGGTTCGCCTTGTTTGGGGTCAACATCAAAAATGCGGAAAAGTTCCTTTGACCAGGTAATCTTTTGGGTAACTACATCAAATTGCCAACTACCGATACGGGCAATTCGCTGAGCTTCTGCCAGGAGAGTTTCACTCTGTTTAAGAGCGATTTCTGCCCGTTTGCGCTCAATTCCTACTGCTATCTCATAAGCCACGGAAGCTAGGGTATCTAAGGTCTTTTCGCTCAAAGGGTGACGGGCAAACATTGCCATTACGCCGATCAACCGCTCTTCTACAATCAACGGGTAGCCTGCAAACGCAACCATTCCCTCTCGTCGCGCCCACTCTGGATCGCTCAGGCGGGGGTCATTTAGGAGATCGTTGCTCAGGTGTGGTTGGCGTTCTGAAGCAATTCGACCAATTTTCAAGCTACCTACAGGCACTCGCCTATGAGCGCCATTGATGTGAGTATACATCCCGGCAGATGCTTGTAGCTCTAGCACATTTTCCTCGGGATTGAGTGTCCAAATCCGGGCAAAAGCGACATTCAAATGTTGAACGAAGGCTTCAGCACAATGAAAGAGCATGGTTGATAAGTCGCTTTGCTGACTCAACGCAAATCCAATATCCGACCTCAATGCTGACTGCCGCGCACTTTCAGCTAACTCTGCTTCTGCTAGTTGGCGATCGCAAACTTCTTGTTGGAGGATGGCATTTTGCTCTTGGAGTTGTTTGGTTAAAGAACGCAGGTGGAGATGAATCTTAACCCGGGCTAAAACCTCTTCGAGTTGAATCGGTTTGCTGATATAGTCTACAGCTCCCAGCCTCAACCCTTGAACCTTATAAGATGAATTAGAAGAATCAGCAACCGCCGTCATAAAGATTACTGGGATATCCTTCGTCTTCTCCTGTGCTTTTAGGCAACGGCAGACTTCNNCCATCCATCTCCGGCATCATCACATCCAACAAGATGAGATCCGGCTCAGCCCTCTCCAAGATTTTCAATGCTTGCGAGCCACTTTTCGCCACCTGCACTTCAAACCCAGACTCTCCCAAAAAATCAGAAACCAATTTAAGATTGGTAGCCGTATCGTCTACTACTAAAATTTGCTGTTTCTGGGGGGTATTGTCTCTATTTAAATTAGAGGTCAAGAATTTTTTTTGAAAATTTTGATTCAGTAAAACCATCACAGGTAGTAATGATTATCCAAAATGATATATTTTATTCTGCGTCTTTTAATAAATAAGGGGCAATTAATATTGCAATTTCTTCATAATCGAAATTTTCCACGAGTTGCAGTATCCTGCTAGTAAAGACAGTGTACTCTGACCCTAAGGTTTGGAGATGGAGAGCTGCCCGCTCAACCGCTTCCACAAAGCCGGACTCAGCTGCTTCATGCAGAGCAACTAGTACCTCCCTTGGGGGTATCGCCATGGCTTTTGACTCATAAAGTAAGGATGAGGGATGAGAGGGAAGGGAGGAGGAATTATAGTTTTCTGACCTAACTGCCAATTCTCCTATTCCGGCTCGCTCGTAAATCCATGACAAATTTAAGTAACTTTGGAGCTTTTTAAACAATTCTTCAGCTTGAACGGGCTTGGGAAGAAAATCATTGCAGCCCGACTCCTGACTTTTATATCGGTCATCCTCAAACACATTAGCAGAGACGGCAATCACAATCGTATTTTGGAACTCTGGGAATTGGCGAAGTCGTCGAGTCATTTCCCAACCATCCATGACTGGCATCACTAAGTCAGCGATCACCAAATCAGGTTGAACTTCAACGGCTTTCGCTACACCCTCTTGTCCATTCTCTGCCGAGTAGACTTCAAACCCCATAGGTTCTAGCATGTTAATTATGACAGAGGAATTCTCCCAACGATCATCGACAACCAGAATTTTCCTTCTTGCACCGTAGTAGCCAATAATGCGCTCCGGAGATTTTGCAGTCATTGAATCGCGGGAGGTTGAGGTAGTTAGCAAGTCTATATCAAACCAAAAATTGCTGCCCACACCAAGAGTACTCTTAACCAAAATTCTGCTCCCCATCATCGACACAATTTTCTGACTAATTGCCAGTCCTAAACCAGTTCCTTCAGAACTAAACGAACTAGAACTGGCTTGCTCAAAGGGTAAGAAAATCTTATCCAATTCCTCAGCAGTTATGCCAATACCTGTATCTTCTACTTGAAAGCGGATTTTGGTTATTGGTTGTTGATTGCTATGAACCATGAACGATGAACCATGAATATCAAGATCTTGCACCACTTCTACTTTAAACGTAACACCACCCGTAGCAGTAAATTTAACAGCATTGCTCAGCAGATTCATTAAAACTTGGCGCAGGCGCTTTTCATCGGCATAAACAATCGTAGGCAGTGGGTTAAGAGCCAAGTAAGTAAAGTGAATATGTTTTTCAAAAGCTTTCAGCCGAAAGATATCAAATATTCCTGCCAAGAAGGAGGAAAAATTAAAATCTTGAGGATAGAGTTCAACTTTGTTGGCTTCAATTTTAGACAAGTCTAAAATATCGTTAATCAATGTCAAGAGGTGGTTACTGCATTGGTAAATAATCTCCAGACCCTCCTTTTGTTTGGGAGTACAGTTTTTGGCTCCTTGGAGAATTTGGGCGTACCCCATAATACCATTCAGCGGGGTGCGAAGTTCGTGACTCATATTGGCTAAGAAGGTACTTTTAGCTTTATTAGCAGCTTCTGCTGAAGCGAGTGCCTCCTGGAGTTGAGCCGCCTGCCTTTGAGTCTGAGTGAGTAATTCAGCCTGCACTTGGGTGAGAGCGCGTTCCCGTTGAGCGCTTTCCCGTAATGCATCTTCTACCCGTTTGCGATCGCTGATGTCGCGAGCTATACCAACGATGCCGATAATTTTTCCTGCTGCATTCCGCCAAGGACATTTAGTGGTCAGCAGCGTTCGGGTTAGATTTTTTTCCGGGATTATTTCCTCTTGAGTTAAAGATTCGCCCGTTGCCATAACCCTCTCGTCTATTGCCATAATTTGACGGGCTATTTCCGGCGGAAATAAGGCAGTGTCATCCTGGCCAAGGATCTCCTCTAAAGGTTTGTCAAACCAGCGGACTACTGTGGAATTGACAACCACATAGCGTCCCCACTCATCCTTAACAAACACCACATCTGTAGTGCTGTCAATGATGGAACGCAAGATAATATTGCTGCTTTGGAGTTCCTCCTCTATCCGTTTGGAATCGCTGATATCCCGAAGAATGGTTGACATGAACTCAACTAGCCCATCAACCGATTTGTGTGCGATGATGACTTGAGAAACAGGAATTTCTCGCCCATCGCGAGCCAACAACAGATTTTCCCCAGACCAAATACCCTCCTGCACCACCGTGGGGAGTATTTGCTGTTGGAATTGCTCCAGGGCTGATGGCGCAACCACTGTGCTGATATCAAATCCTTTAACCTCTTCCTGGGTCAGTTTTAGCATCTGCTGTCCAGCTGGGTTGAGGTAAATCGAAGAGCCTGCGACGTTGGCAATGCCGATTGTATCCGTTGTTGCTTCTATAATTGCCAGCAACTTGGCCTGTTCTTGTTCTGCTTGTTTGCGATCGCTAATATCTACCCAATAACCAATGCACTCAATTGGATTACCAGCTTCATCCCGTACTAATTGCACCTTATCGTAGACCCAGTGATAAGTTCCGTCAGCGTGGAGGAACCGGTATTCAACAGCATCATACCCCTGTGCCAACAAGCGCTGTATTCCCGCAAACATTAGCTTTTGGTCATCTGGGTGGATGCGGCTAAACCAGAAACTGCCATCTTCTAGAAATTGCTGGGCTTCATAGCCCGCAATGGAGCGGACATTTTCACTAATAAATGTAGTTTTAAACTCCCCCATCCCTGGGACTTTGCAGCTATAAATAACCGCTGAGCTATAGTTGAGCAGATAATGCAGTCGTTCGTTGGCTAAGCGCAGTTCTAACTCGGCTTGTTTGTGCTTACTGATATCTCGCAAGGCAATAACATAGACTGATTCTCCCAGCCATTGCGTTGCAGTTGCCCTCATCTCAACTGTGCGGATTTCGCCGCTAGAATTAACTAGCTCTATCTCGGCGGTTTCCTCGACTGGTATTCCCCACTGATACTCCATTAACTGGTCGAGGGGCAGATTAAATAACTCAACTGCTGCGGGATTGGCAAAACGTACCTGACCCTCTTGATCTATAATCATGATGCCATCACACGTATGAGTAATAATGGCGTTGAGCTGCGCTTGTGCGTATCTTAGTTGCGTCTGTGCCTGGGCAACTGCATTTAACCTCAAAATTCGCTTGGTAATCCAAAGAGAGCTAAGAAGGCTAACCCCTATTGCCACGAGTAAGGCGATCGTCTCTAGAGCAATATTGAAAGGCAAATCTCTACCCTCACCAAGCTAGTAAAATCGATTGACAAGATCTTCTAGAACCTGTTGTCTGTTTCTCTCCCAGAAATACCCCAGCACCCCTACCATGCCAACCATTTGTATAGCAAAGGGGACAAGAAGTACCCTTTCTAGAGGAACTTTGCTAGTAACTTGCATTATTGCTGCATCCTGTAATTTAAGCGATCGCCTCAGTATTGGCATAACCCAAACAACTTAGAGGCTAATTTAGCAACTTACTATAACAGCTGTGGGGTCAGACCCCTCGCCCCCAAATCTGCCATCTAAATCATACTTAAAAATAAAAATCGTCAGGTTTCTACAAAATTGTGATACAGCATCACGTTAGACTACTTCCTGGTGCGCTCTCAGATTTGTTTGCCGAAGTTAGCAGCTCTGGCAAGATTACACTGGCTGACCGCTATGGACTGATGGCAGCCTTGCTAGATGAGGAGCTAACTCAAGAAGAAAGGGACTCTATCGAAAGGTTGTTGCACGCCTTACAAAGGGGGCGGATGAAGGTAGTAGATGAAATTTCAGCTCTTTGAGTAATGACCACCGGGTATTCTGGGTATCTGGGGTAAAATCTATCTTCTGTTACATGGTGATGAGTAATGGGTAATGGGTGATGGGTGAGAAGTTGCTGACGAATTCCCAATTACCAGCGATTAGTGTAACGAACCATATACTATAGATAGGGTTATTATCAATAAGTTCCTAATCGCCAATCCTTCAGTTGCCAATGCCCATTGACTTTCGCAACACCAATACCGTCTGGGCATCCATTCTGGCAGAAACCTTAAAGCACTTGGGATTAACCACAGCAGTTATCTGTCCGGGATCGCGTTCTACGCCTCTGACCCTTGCCTTCGCCCAACATCCTCAAATTGAAGCCATTCCAGTTTTAGACGAACGTTCCGCTTCCTTCTTTGCCTTAGGCATGGCGAAAGCAACCGGGTTACCCATCGCCCTAATTTGCACCTCTGGTACAGCAGGTGCCAATTTCTATCCAGCAGTTATTGAAGCGCGAGAAAGTCGGGTGCCGTTGTTGGTTCTAACTGCCGATCGCCCTCCAGAACTGCGAGATTGTCATTCCGGGCAAACCATTGACCAAGTCAAACTCTACGGTTACTACCCCAACTGGCAAGCCGAGTTAGCCGTGCCTGCTCTAGACATGGGGATGTTAAACTACCTGCGGCAAACATTAGTTTATGCCTGGGAGCGATCGCTATTTCCCGTTCCCGGCCCCGTGCATCTCAACCTCCCCTTCCGCGATCCCCTCGCCCCTCTACCACAACTCGATACAGATATCCTTAAATCTCAATTTCAACCTGAAGCTTTCTTCGCCCATCTCCCCAGTCCGGGCGAGTTTTCTACAACAGTAAGTAAGGCACCAAATCAAATCCCTAAACCCACCCCCATATCAGGCAATTACCTCCTTCCCTACCAACAGTGGCAGCAATGCCAACGAGGTATCATCATCGCTGGCCCTGCTCAACCCCAATACCCCCAAGACTATTGCAATGCCGCGGCTCAATTATCCAAAACTTTGAGATGGCCCCTATTAGCGGAAGGACTCTCACCACTCAGAAACTACGCCCACCTGAACCCCTACCTCATTTCCACCTACGATCTGATTCTGCGCGATCGCCAACTCGCCCAAAAGCTAGTACCAGAAATGGTCATTCACATCGGCGAACTCCCAACTAGCAAAGAATTGCGTACCTGGTTAGAGGAGTACCAACCCCAACGCTGGGTCATCGATCCCAGCCACCACAACCTAGACCCCCTCCACGGCAGAACAACGCACCTAAGGCTAACCCTAGAAGAACTAGCCAAACAAATAACACACCAACTCTCCACACCCCC
>DNXU01000282.1:0-3379 GCA_003505715.1 Cyanobacteria bacterium UBA8803
CCCATTACCCATCACCCATTACCAACAATTTGTTTGATCGTGAAAAAATAAGTCTATTTACTCATTGACAAGAGAGGCGCTAGTTTAAGGAATGATGCTGGGAATATGTCACACTTAAAATGGAGTGGCTTCCAGCCATTCAATTTCTGATGTCAGTCTAAAATCTAAACTATAAACTCTCATGCGCCTGTTTACGACAACAGCGGGATTGCGCTGCTACTTGGAACGTTACCGACAAGGTAAGGAAGTAGGTCTGGTGCCGACGATGGGAGCCTTGCACGTCGGTCACTTAAGTTTAATCGAACGGGCAAGACGGGAAAATGCCATTGTCATCGTCAGCATTTTTGTTAATCCCCTTCAATTTGCCCCAACGGAGGATTTTCAGCAATACCCGCGTCAGTTGGAGCAAGATCGCCAATTGTGCGAACAGGCAGGAGTTGATGCTATTTTTGCCCCCACAGCAGCCGAATTATACGGCAATGGCCTGCTCGCTTCAGAGGGAGGTACGCAGTTCACTCAAGTGGTGCCACCGCCCGCAGCGATCTCTGTCTTGTGCGGTCGCTCCCGTCCTACCCACTTCCAGGGAGTCGCTACTGTGGTCACCAAGTTGTTGAATCTGGTGCAGCCGGAGCGAGCTTATTTTGGCCAGAAGGATGCTCAGCAACTTGCAATTATTCAGCGTCTAGTGTCAGATTTAAATTTGCCTGTGGCAATTGTGCCCTGTCCCATTGTGCGGGAGGCGTCGGGACTCGCTTATAGTTCTCGCAACCAGTATTTGACTCAATCACAGAAAGCCCAAGCTCCTATATTATATAGATCGTTGCAGCAAGCCCAAACAGCCTTTCAAGCAGGAGAACGGGACGGTCAGACTCTAATTGACACCGTCAAATTAGAATTAACCAGTATCAGCGATATTAACGTGGAGTACGTCGAACTGGTACATCCGGTTACCCTAACCCCTTTAGATCGGGTAACTGAGCGGGGATTATTAGCGATCGCAGCTCGTTTTGGTTCAACCCGTTTAATTGACAACATTCTGCTGCAACACCGCCAGCCTATTGTGGCTATTGATGGGCCTGCTGGTGCTGGGAAATCTACAGTTACCCGTCATGTAGCCAAGGCTCTAGGACTGATGCATTTGGATACGGGTGCCATGTACCGAGCCGTGACTTGGCGGGTTCTCAAAGAAGGACTAGACCTCAAAGATGAACCCGCAATTGCCGAACTCGTCAGCCAGTCACAAATTTACCTGACTGCTGACGATCTTGGAGGCTTCGGGGTACGGGTTTGGATTGATGGAGAGGAGGTTACCGAAGAAATTCGGTCGTTAGAAGTTACCGCCCGGGTATCCGCGATCGCTGCTTTGCCAGCAGTACGTCAAGAGTTAGTCAAACAACAGCAAAGGTTGGGGTGCCAGGGAGGTTTAGTTGCCGAAGGGCGTGACATTGGCACTCACGTTTTTCCTGATGCTGAACTGAAAATCTTCTTAACCGCCTCGATCCAGGAAAGAGCCCGCCGACGCCAGCAAGACCTCAAACACCTTAAACAAGGGGATGTCAGCTTAGAACAATTAGAACAAGACCTTCAAAACAGGGACTTGTACGATAGCAATCGTGCTGTAGCACCTCTGCGTAAGGCAGCAGATGCTATTGAGATCCAAACCGATGGCTTGACGGTTGCTGAAGTTACAAAGCAAATTGTCAGTCTTTACCATGAGAAGTTATCTCTGTAATTAATACCAGTATCTGTAGGGTGCGTTACGCGGGAGCTAACGCACCATTACCCCTATATGGCTCTCCCGTACTGATGGTGGAAAACGGTATTTTTGGTGATTGGCAATGGGTAATTGGGAATTGGTAATTCCTTACCCAGTAAGCATTTGGCCTGATAAATTAGTTTTTCTTATCACAATATCTACGGGAGAGCCAAAGTGCCAAACTAGTAGAAAAATTTCTCAAAAAACTGATATTTTATCCCGGATAGGCTAATGTTGTCGCAGTAACTACCAACAGCATCATTAGCTTTAAGGCAGCTTTGGGGGTTGTAGGGATCTGTTTTACCTAGATGGGGTAATCCAGACTAATATCCTGCGGCAAGATCGCTGTCGCAGGTTAGCATCTTCTACAGGGTGCAAGGGAACTTTAGTAATGCTAAAAGCAACAGTGAACCGATACCCCTATTTAGACATAGCAGCCTTTAGCTTTTGAGGGGTGGTGTTCGGTATCAGGGTTTCTTTGAGGGCGGGTCGATTTAAAATGAGGCTTTCATGGCTGAAGAGAGATCGACCTGCCCATAGAGTACGATATTCCTTCAATTAGTTGATGGAATACTCCAAATGCTGCCAAACCTTATGACTAAGGGCTGAAAGACTATGACTGACAGCCCCCGCCCGTGCGTTTCGAGGAGTGAAGGAGACCTAATGTGGAAAACCCGCGTCTGTTTGTTTGGCAGTACAGAATCTCTCTTACTGTAATTGCCTCCGTGCTTAGTTTTTTCGCTGGCTTGAGCTTGCCAGTGCATCGCTCAATTACTCCCAAAATAGCTAGCTCCATCAGCCAACCAAAGGATCATAATTCTTCTGTTCAAAACCGCTCGAACCTCAAGGTAGGAATTGGGCAGCAACAGGACATCTATAAAAAAGCGATCGCCCAATTAAAACAGGAACAAGCCAAACGCTTGAACTTTGCTGTACCCGCCCAATTTCAAGGCAAAACCCTTCGTGATGTTCAACTCAAAGATGGACGCAAAACAATTGCCCTAACCTTTGATGATGGCCCTTGGCCCCATACCACCTCACAAGTCCTTAATATTCTCAAAAAACAGAACATCAAAGCGACCTTTTTTGTGGTGGGGAGGAATGTCAAAAATTATCCTCATATCATGAAGCAAGTGGTAAAAGACGGGCACGCCATTGGTAACCATACGTGGCACCATCAGTATCATAATTATAGCCCAGGTGCTGCTGCTCGCGAACTGAATGATACGGCAGCTCTAATTTATAAAGTAACGGGGGTTAAGACTTCTTTGTTTAGACCTCCTGCTGGCATCTTAACGAATGGTTTAACCGCCTACGCTCACCAAAAAAAGTATGCTGTCATCATGTGGTCGGTAGACTCACAAGACTGGCAAGCCAGAAATGCTACACCAAAAGCGATGAGTGACAGCATTGTCAAAAATACTAAACCCGGAGGAATTATTTTGCTGCACGATGGCGGTGGCGATCGCACCAAGACGGTACAAGCGTTACCTTTATTGATTGCTGAACTAAAAAAGCAGGGCTACCAGTTTGTTACTGTACCCCAACTATTAGAAATGCAAAATAAAGAACTTCAGGCGATGAAGGGTTAGTTGTTGGTTGTTAGTTGTTGGTTGTTGGTTG
>DNXU01000282.1:3434-3610 GCA_003505715.1 Cyanobacteria bacterium UBA8803
GTTTGTTGTTTGTTGTTTGTTGGGGAAAAACAATCAATCAGGGCTTACGAATTTTGTCCCCCGACTTCCTGCCGTGCATCTGCTCAACTTTGAGGGAGAGAAAATTCTACTTCTCCCAGATTGGGTTGGATCGTGGGCATTTACGTTGGTCTGCCCAACAACAAACAACAAACAAC
>DNXU01000282.1:3726-19424 GCA_003505715.1 Cyanobacteria bacterium UBA8803
ACAACCAACAACCAACAACTATTGAACTGGAGTTAGCTCCCTTTCTACTACTGCTTCGGGATTCGCTTCTGGGGTATCTGCTTCCGAAGGGGGTACAGCTTGCCAAAATTGAGGTAGATAGTCAGACCAGTTAGCCAGTATTATCTTGGCTTTGGGACTGCCTGTACGTTCGGCATGGGCTTGAATCAGGTCTTTTAACTGTTGTTCGCCAGCTGCCGTTTTTACCCGCTGAATCTTGACAATTTCTGGGTTGAGTTTAGCGGGAAAACTACCATCTTCATCCAGGAAGTAAGCCAGACCACCTGTCATTCCAGCACAGGCATTGCGACCGATATTGCCCAAGACGACGATAACTCCGCCCGTCATATACTCGCAGCAGTGATCCCCGGCTCCCTCAATGACCGCCTGACCTTTAGAATTGCGGACGCCGAACCGCTCTCCGGCACCACCGTTGGCAAATAGAGTGCCGCCAGTGGCACCGTAGAGGCAGGTGTTGCCCACGATGACATTTTGGGCTGGATCGTAGGTGGCATGGGCGGGTGGCTTGATAACGATTTCGCCGCCATGCATTCCCTTACCCACGTAGTCGTTAGCTTCACCTTCTAGATTTAGGGTCATGCCAGAAAGGTTAAAAGCACCAAAACTTTGACCCGCAGATCCTTTGAAGTTGAGGGTAATTTGCCCCTCAAACCCTTGATCTCCATACTGTTTGGCGATCGCCCCCGCAAGGCGTGTCCCCACGGTTCTGTCAGTATTGACAATCTCTAAATTTTTGGTGACAGTTCCTTGGTTGTGGATGGCTTCTTGAATATCCGCATCGGCGAGCAGATTATCGTCGAGGACTGGCCCGTTACTGTGTACCGATTCATGCTTCAGCCAGCTGCGATCGCTCTTGGTATCCGGCAGCTGCATTAGGCAATTGAGATTTATGGCAGAGGTCTTAGCGAGCTGAATATTCTCGCGCATTTTCAACAGGTCAGCGCGACCGATGATATCATTTAGCGAATGATAACCCAGCCTTGCTAGGAGCGATCGCACTTCTTGGGCTACAAAGTAGAAGAAGTTCACTACATGCTCTGGTAGTCCAGTAAACCGCTTGCGCAGATGTTCTTGCTGGGTGGCAACCCCGACGGGGCAATTATTGGTGTGGCAAATTCTTGCCATGATACAGCCTTCAGCAATCATGGATACAGAACCAAAGCCGTATTCTTCGGCTCCCATTAACGCTGCCATGACTACATCCCATCCCGTCTTGAAGCCACCATCGGCTCGCAACAGGACACGATCGCGCAGCTGATTTTCCAGCAACACCCGATGCACTTCCGTCAAGCCTAGTTCCCAAGGGGTTCCGGCATGTTTGATCGAACTGAGAGGAGATGCTCCAGTACCGCCATCGTGACCGGAAATTTGGATGATATCCGCATTAGCTTTAGCCACCCCAGCGGCAATAGTCCCGATCCCAATTTCGGCTACCAGTTTCACTGATACTTGGGCTGTCGGATTAATCTGGTGCAGGTCAAAGATGAGCTGAGCTAGGTCTTCAATGGAATAAATATCATGATGGGGTGGCGGGGAAATCAGGGGCACTCCCGGCTTGGAACGCCGCAGCATGGCAATGTAGGGACTCACCTTGGTGCCGGGTAGCTGTCCTCCTTCTCCTGGCTTGGCACCTTGGGCAATTTTAATCTCCGTTTGCTTTGCACTAACTAGGTACTCCGGCGTTACCCCAAAACGACCGGATGCCACCTGCTTGATGGCCGAACTAGCAGTATCTCCATTGCGCAACCCTTTGAGGTGAGGCAGGGTGGGAGAGTAACCCGTCTCATCCACATCATCCAAAATTTTGAAGCGGACAGGGTCTTCGCCGCCTTCACCGCTGTTGGACTTGCCACCGAGGCGGTTCATGGCGATCGCTAAGGTTTCATGAGCCTCTCTCGATAGGGAGCCTAGAGACATTGCCCCCGTACAGAACCGCTTGAAAATTTCCACCACAGGTTCTACTTCCTCCATGGGGAGCGGTGGGCGATCGCTCTGGAAGTCTAACAAGTCTCGGAGGGCGGTGACTGGACGCTCTGCCAAATACTTCTGGTAAACTTCGTAATGGTCGTAACCTTTTTGGGGCTCGGTAACGGGCAAGGGAGAATCAGATAGTTTACCATTGCCGCTCGTAGCTTTGCCATTGCCAGCGTTTGCCTGAGTGTTAAAGCTAGCCACCGCTTTATGCAGTGCCTTAGCCATTTCCGGGCTGTTCATGTGATACTCCCCGCCGGGACGGTACTGGATAAAACCGAAGTTTTCCAGTTTCTTGGCCGTTAATTCTGGGAAGGCACGACTGACGAAGGAGATGGTTTCCTGTGCCAATTCGGCAACACTCAAACCGCCCAACCGGGAGGTAGTTCCGGCAAAGCCCAGTTTTAACAAATCTGTGCCGATACCCAATGCCTCAAAGATTTGCGCTCCCTGGTAAGACGACAGCAGGGAAATCCCCATCTTAGATAGGATTTTTAGTAATCCTGCTGCTAAGGCTTGGCGGTAGTTTTGCTGAGCTGCTGCAATCGTGATGCGCTCGATTTTGCCCCGTTCCATCAGTTTCTGGGTGCGGGAATCTGCCCACCACTGGCGCACTGATTCCCAAGCCAGGTAAGGGCATACGGCTGCTGCACCATAGCCAATCAAGCAGGCGAAGTGATGGGTACTCCAGCACTGGGCTGTTTCTAAGACAAGGGCTGTCTTCATCCGCAGTCCTTGCCGAATCAGGTGATGGTGAACGGCTCCAACTGCCAGCAGGGGGGGAATATAACTGTGGTTCTCGCTCAACCTGCCGCCGATTTTATCACTCAAAATCAGAATCTTCTTACCTGCACGGACTAACTCAGCAGCGCGATCGCACAAATGATTTACAGCTGCTGCTAATCCCTGCGGGCCAGCCGCCATTTCAAATAGAGTAGAGAGTTCGGCAGTCTCAAACCCTGAGGCTTTGATCGCTGCTAACTCCGCCTCATTCAGGATTGGAGTTTCTAGCTTCAACAGGCGAGCATATTCTGGTTTTGCTTCTAATAGGTTCCCCCGCCCTCCTAACAACATGCTCAACGACATCACTAAACTTTCCCGCAACGGATCGATAGGTGGGTTAGTCACTTGGGCAAAGCGCTGCTTAAAGTAGTCATAAAGCAAGCGGGGTTTATCGGAGAGGACAGCTAGGGGAATATCATCACCCATACAGAAGGTTGGTTCTTTCCCTTGGCTAGCCATCGGTTCGACAATGAGTTCTATATCCTCAGCGGTATAACCAAAGGCCGTCTGCTGGCGCAATAAGTCCTGAGGAGTGAGCTGGGGAGCCTCAATAAAGGGTTGGGGGTTGAGAACTTGCCGATAATGTTGCAGCCACTGACTGTAGGGCTGCTCTTGTGCTACCCGCTGTTTGATTTCCCAGTTTTTCAAAATTTCGTGGGTTTGGAGATCTACGGCAATCATTTGCCCCGGCCCTAACCTACCCTTTTCCAGAATTTCGCTTTCGGGTACATCCACGACCCCCGCTTCTGACGCCACAATGACATAGCCATCCCGGGTAATGCTATAACGAGCTGGGCGCAGTCCGTTGCGATCGAGGGTGGCTCCCACGACCTTGCCATCGCTAAATACCAACAAGGCTGGGCCGTCCCACGCTTCCTGAATACCTCGGTAGTATTCGTAAAAATCTACAATTTCTGGATGTTGCTCCAAATCTGGCTGATTTTGGTACGCTTCCGGCACCATAATCATCACTGCTTCTAGGGGGCTGCGTCCGGAGCGTACTAATAACTCTAGTACGTTGTCGAGGTTGGCTGAGTCACTATTGTCAGGATTAACAATAGGCTTGAGGTCTTCCAGAGAGGAATGGGGAGTTGTCACCCTTTCCCCATTCCCTATTCCCCCTTCCCTATTCCCCATTTCCCAAATAGGATGGGTGAGGTCAGCCTCTCTTGCCATCATCCAGTTGATATTACCTAGGAGCGTGTTAATCTCCCCGTTATGTCCCAACAACCGCATCGGCTGAGCTAGGGGCCACTTGGGCATTGTGTTGGTGCTGAAACGGCGGTGATAGAACGCAAAGCTACTTTGGTAATGGGGATTTTTTAAATCGGTATAGAACTCTCCCAGGATAGCGGCAC
Organism: Cyanobacteria bacterium UBA8803; assembly: GCA_003505715.1. GTDB lineage: Bacteria > Cyanobacteriota > Cyanobacteriia > Cyanobacteriales > Coleofasciculaceae > UBA8803. Next base: position 7,878 of record DNXU01000282.1, read on the forward strand.
GCACCATACCTTTGTATACTATTGTGCGTGTTGAAAAGGAGCAAATGTAAAAATCATCCGACCACTTCAGCGTCCCTTGAGTCTGTAAGGCTTTACCAATCTGACGCCTTGCTTTATAAAGCGTTCGTTCTAGGTCATCTCCCTGCTGGCTAGGGGAGGCCACGAATACCTGTTCGATCTGGGGTTGGTTTGCTCGGGCTTGAGGGCCGATAACCTCCTCTTGCACGGGTACTATGCGCCATCCCAGTACGGTTAAGTCTGCTTCTCTCAAGACCTCGGCAACAATTTCCCGAGCTTTCTTACTTAGGTTTGCATCTTGTGGTAGAAAAACCATACCTACTCCCAACTGGTGAATGGGTGGCATGGAGATGTTTTGTTCGGCAAACCAAGGCTCGAAGAGTTGCCAGGGAATTGCGGTTAATAGACCCGAACCATCACCAGAGTCTCGGTCAGCACTACAACCGCCCCGGTGTTCTAAACAGCCCAAAGCTGATAATGCCTGTTCGATCAGCTCATGGGTCGCAGTACCTGCTACCGCAGCAATAAAGCCAACGCCGCAGGCATCCCGCTCTTCCACCAACCATCGCTGACCTGGATAGGGTATGCCGCCTTGCTCCCAAAGATGATCTTGTTGATTGTTGTTGATGCGCCTATTGTCCATCGGATGATTCACTGTTTTTTTGATCCAAATTTAGAGATGTCCGGCGGTTAACTCACTAGCCGAATTAAGAAAGTTGAAAAAATTAGAAACAATTTAGGGAAAGGGCAAGTCTAGCCTATTATTCTTGTACTTAAGGAACTGCGGTTTCTCTTAGAAGCTCTGGGACTCAAACGATACATCCTTAAAGTTACGCTGGATTCAATTGAACTCAGAGGCTTTACAACTGAGAAGGGTAAGGTGCTTTAATCGTCCAATCGAGCGACCTATCGCACCCCTGACCTTATAGGTCAGCAGCTCTGGCGCTTGCTCTAGACTATGAAAAATGAAATTCCCATACTGGCCTGCTGCCAAATAGGCAGAATAGCCATATTACTAGGAAGTGCTTTAATCTAGCAATCCCCACATTTCTAAGGTTTGCTTCTTTAACTTAGCGCTACAGATAATTATGGCCATTAATGTAGCACTAACTCCAACCTCTTGCACTAAGCTCTAGCAGAGGCTTTCAAAAGCAGCTCTAATCAACAGCTGAGATCTGCTAGCCCAATTCCTCATTTTGCCTAAAGGAATACAATAGAGCTTCTAGAGTTGAGCAAGCCTGGGTACACTGCCGAAGAGAGTCTTACTTATATTATGCCGCTCCCCTAGACCAGACGATCGAGATCGAGTCATGATTCCTTGATATGCACTGCGATCGCTTACCACCCCAGCATGAAAATTTTTCTCCCCCTCTTCCTCTCGCTCTCCCTCTTCCCTCTCGGCGAGTTATCGCTGTCCTCGGCCAGCCCACAAGCTAAAAATACCAAACCTCAAGTATTACAGAGCTTGCAAATGCATGAAATCTTGCAAATCTTGGCCGTTCGTGCCTCAGCAGCTCTCGAACGCTCTATGGCAGAAGAGCAAGCCTTGAAAGTAGAACGATCTCAGCCACAACCGACAACCTTACCCCGGCGAGCAGAGTTTTTATCCCAAGCCTTGCCTCAGGCGATCCAGCAGGGTCAGAAATTATCTTTAAATGGTCGCATCTTTCCCGTGGCCTGGAAGCAGTGGCAGTTGGGATCGGCGGTGCGCACGGCTATCAGTGATGTGGGAGCCGAGGCAACTTTGGGCGTGGAATTGTTGAGTAGTGGGGAGTTGACCCGACAGCCGATCCAGTGGTTTTCCTCCCCACCTAGTACGCCCATGGTTCTTGCTAGTCAGCTCAGTGGTGCTTATCGCTATCTCGATATTACCGATCTAGCGAAGAATTTCGGTTGGCAGTTACAAGTTGAGGGTGACACCCTCTATTTGAACTCTGTACCTGCGCGGGTAGCAAATATTAGGATGGAAGAACAACCCTGGGGGTTTCGGATTGTCCTCGATCTAGACCGCCCGACGCCCTGGCAAGTAAGCGATCGCCGCACGGAAGGTGAGATTGTACTAAGCGGGTTAACTGACCCATCACTAATTGAGCAGTTTAACCCCCCTCCGGCTCCGACTGAGCAAATACAAGAGGAGGAAGATGCCACCCCAGTCCCGAGCGCAGCGCCTGAAAATAAACCTGTCATCCGTATCGAAAACGATCAGAATCAAACGACCATGCGGGTAAGTATTCCCGACGGTTTGCGCCTACAGGTGTTTAGCTTACCGAACCCCAATCGTTTAGTTCTCGATCTACGTCCTGATGCTTTGATAGAAAAAGAAATTTTCTGGGCACCGGGTATCCGCTGGCGTCAGCAATATATAAATTTAGGCGAGTCTCGATTTCCAGTGGTATGGCTGGAAGTTAACCCAACAGCCCCCGGACTCAGCCTGAGGCCAATTTGGAGCAATCCCGCTAGCCAGATGGGAACGGCTCCCTTGATCCAAACGGCTCAGTTGTGGCAAGCGTTTGCCGCCATTAATGCTGGTTTTTTTAATCGCAAGAACCAATTGCCCTTAGGAGCCATTCGTCGCGATGGGCGGTGGTTCTCCGGTCCTATTCTTAATCGGGGTGCGATCGCTTGGAACGATCGCGGTCAATTTAAAATTGGACGGCTGAGCCTGAGCGAAACTTTGGTTACCTCAGGAGGAGCGCGTCTACCCATACTGCTGCTTAACACAGGTTACGTCAAAGCTGGTATTTCTCGCTACACCCCAGAATGGGGAGCGGCCTACACTCCCCTGACAGATAATGAGGTAATAGTAGCGATCGAGAATAACCAAGTAACAGGTCAGGTGCCAGGAGGGCTAGCGGATCAAGGTTCCTTTGCCATTCCTGCCAACGGTTACCTCCTCACCTTACGGGCGAACGACACGGCAGCTATTGCTAATCTCCTCAGTGTTGGGACGCAAGTGCAAATTGAAAGCAGCACCCTGCCTGCTGACTTCAACAGCTACCCTCACCTTCTGGGTGCTGGCCCCCTTTTACTGCAAAACCGTCAAATCGTCTTGGATGCCAAAGCCGAACAATTTAGCGATGCCTTTGCTCAACAATTGGCTGTGCGCTCCAGTATCGGCACCACTGCCACTGGCACTCTGATTGTTGCCGCAATTCACAATCGCGTCAGTGGAGCAGGTCCGAGTTTAACAGAAACAGCTCAGCTCATGCAGCAACTCGGAGCAATTGATGCTCTCAACCTCGATGGCGGCAGTTCCACCGGACTTTATCTCGGAGGTAACCTACTCGATCGCTCTCCGGCTACAGCTGCCCGCGTCCACAATGGTCTTGGTTTTTTCCGACCCCTTGTTCCCTAGTGCTGTGAAGGCTCCAAGGCTCCTATTCCCTAACCACTGACTGCTGGCTTTACGTTCTTTTACATTACTCTGTTTATTAATATCTATTCAGTTATTCCAGTTATTCTGAAGGTATAGTTAAAGTTTTTGTAAAGCAAAATCCGAAGAATGTAAAGAGTTAATATAATGTGACCAATTTAGCTGCGAAGGACTGACAAAGACCGAATTCTATTTGCTATGTTGGGTCTTGGTTGTGTACAGAGTACTCCCAGATAGTAAGTAGATCATCTAAACACTAGAGAGAAGTAAAGCGGACAACATCCGCCTTGCTGCTTGAATCTGTAGTCGTTCTCAGGAGAAAAATATGGTTCCAGTGCAAGAAATTTCTGAAGTTGCAGCCCTTACCCTACCCACATCGTTGCCAACTGGAGGTGCTGCCGCCACTGAACTGCGACCTTGGGGATCGTTCACCGTGTTGGAAGAAGGGCGCGGGTACAAAATTAAAAGAATTCAAGTGAACCCCGGTCATCGACTGAGCTTGCAAATGCATTACCATCGCAGCGAACACTGGATTGTCGTCAGCGGCACGGCAAAAGTTATTTGCGGCGAACAAGAATTGATCGTTCACCAAAATCAGTCCACCTATGTTCCCCAAGGCACTCTCCATCGTTTAGAAAATCCAGGTGTTATTCCCTTAGTTTTAATTGAAGTTCAAAATGGAGAGTACTTAGGAGAAGATGATATCATTCGCTTTGAAGATGACTACGCTCGAAGCAAGCCATCTTAATAGGGAATAGGGAATAGGGAATAGGGAATAGGGAATAGGGAATAGGGAATAGGGAATAGGGAATAGGGAATAGGGAAGAGGGAGAAATATTATAATTCCGTTAGTATGAGGGCAGATCAGGAAAGCCTATCCCTCTCCCTGTTTTCAAGTCAGGTATCTTTCTTCCTCTATTCCCTGTTACCTAACAAGACAATTATGATTAGTCTGAGTAAAGCTGCCATCGGTGAAATCGAACGCCTTCAGTTGAAGCGTCAGAACCCCAAAGCAAAATTACGTCTGGGAGTACAACCGGGAGGGTGTGCCGATCTTTACTATACAATTGACTTTGACAACGCAGTGAATCCAGGCGATCGCCTCTGCGATTGCGATGGCATATCTGTAATTGTCGATGAAAAAAGCTTTAATCTCATTGCTGACCTGACCTTAGATTACTCAGAAGATTTAATGGGCGGAGGATTTCGCTTCCATAACCCCAAGGCAGTAGAAAGCTGTGGTTGTGGTAACTCCTTCCGGGTAGAGGGATGAGCCTAGTACAAGCGCTGACGAATGGAGGAAAAAAGGTAAAAAGCTGACTAGACAAGCTTTCTTCCCTTCAGCCTCCTTCCACTAGAGGTGGTTTCAGGAAAAAAATTGACATTTTTACTTAAATGACGGTACAATCAGAATTTGTCAATAGTTAGAACTGTTTAAGGAAGCTGTACGCGCCGTAACTCATGCCCACTATTCAGCAGCTCATTCAGAGCGAACGCGCAAAAGCCAAAAAGAAAACCAAGTCGCCTGCACTGAAGCAATGTCCGCAGCGTCGGGGAGTCTGCACCAGAGTATACACAACAACACCTAAGAAGCCGAACTCCGCCTTGCGGAAAGTAGCGAGAGTTCGTCTGACTTCGGGTTTTGAAGTAACGGCGTATATTCCAGGTATTGGTCACAACCTACAGGAACATTCGGTGGTAATGATTCGGGGAGGTCGTGTCAAAGACTTGCCCGGAGTGCGGTATCACATTATTCGGGGAACTTTAGATACTGCCGGAGTAAAAGATCGGCGTCAAGGTCGTTCCAAGTACGGAACCAAACGTCCTAAGTCGTAGCTCCCAATTGCCATACATCAGTAAGCCGGAAAATCTCTCTCCGTCCTTCCCCCTCTCCCTATCTCCCAGATAATTACTCATGAAAGGCGTACACCAGTACGCCTAAAAATGCGTTATCCTCTCGCTCATCCTTCATCCCTCATCCCTCCGATCGCCTTTTAACTAAGGTGCAAATTCAAGAAATTTTTGCTGGTTAAAGAATCTAAAATTAGATCTGGTTCCAGTATACTTAGAGGGGTTTTTGCCCACTGAGTAGTTTTTAACTGTCACTACTGTTTATTTTTTTAGTTTTACTATGTCTCGTCGTGCGGTTATTAAAAAGCGTCCTGTTCCTCCCGATCCGGTTTACAATAGTCGCCTGATCAGTATGATGGTGCGCAGGCTTATGCGTCACGGCAAGAAATCTCTTGCCTATAGGATCATTTATGATGCTATGAAAATCATTGAGGAACGGACAGGCAGCGATCCTTTAGCTACCTTTGAAAAAGCCGTGCGCAATGTAACGCCTTTAGTAGAGGTGAAAGCACGGCGGGTTGGTGGTGCAACCTATCAGGTACCCATGGAAGTTCGTTCTGACCGAGGAACCACGCTGGCAATGCGGTGGCTGATCCATTTTTCGAGAACTCGGTCGGGTAAAACGATGTCTGGCAAACTAGCCAATGAGCTAATGGATGCCGCTAACGAAACTGGGAGTGCCATTCGCAAACGCGAAGAAACGCATCGCATGGCAGATGCAAATAAAGCGTTTGCTCATTACCGATACTAAAGACGCTCTCTAAATCAGTAGAGCGGATGTCTGTTAGCCGACGCAAGTGCGCCAATGCTAAAAGATTTAAAGAAAGTATAGAATTGTAAACAGATAGTAACGTGATCAGACTTGCGGCAGGACGAAGGAGGTAGCTGTGGCACGTAGCATCCCGCTCGAAAGAGTACGCAATATTGGAATTGCAGCCCACATTGATGCGGGCAAAACAACAACAACCGAACGCATCCTGTTTTACTCAGGGATGGTTCACAAAATTGGTGAAGTCCATGAAGGAACAGCCGTAACGGACTGGATGGAACAAGAGCGGGAGCGTGGAATTACCATCACTGCCGCTGCCATTAGCACCAGCTGGAGAGATCACAAGATCAATATCATCGATACACCGGGTCACGTTGACTTCACAATTGAAGTTGAGCGTTCGATGCGGGTATTAGATGGTGTAATTGCCGTATTCTGCTCGGTAGGAGGCGTTCAGCCGCAATCAGAAACCGTGTGGCGACAAGCTGATCGCTACAAGGTGCCGAGGATCGCCTTCATAAACAAGATGGATCGCACAGGTGCCAATTTCTTTAGGGTTTACGGACAACTGCGCGATCGCCTGAGAGCTAATGCTGTAGCCATCCAAATTCCCATTGGTAGTGAAAACGACTTGAGGGGAATTGTAGACTTGGTTAGGATGCGAGCCAAGATCTATAACAATGATTTGGGCACGGATATTGAAGACACGGAAATTCCTGAAGAGGTTAAAGACCAAGCCCAAGAGTACCGTGCTAAGTTAATCGAATCGGTTGCTGAAACGGATGAAGCTTTAATTGAGAAGTACCTCGAAGGGGAAGACCTCACCGAGGAAGAAATCCGTCATGCGCTGCGCAAAGGCACCATTGAGGGCACAATTGTGCCAGTACTTTGTGGTTCGGCCTTTAAGAACAAAGGCGTTCAACTGCTGTTGGATGCGGTTGTTGATTACTTACCAGCACCATCAGATATTCCGCCGATTCAGGGCACTTTGCGAGACGGCACGGTAGCCGAACGCAGGGCAGATGACAATGCTCCCTTGTCAGCCTTGGCCTTTAAAATTATGGCAGACCCCTTTGGTCGCTTAACCTTTTTGCGGGTATACTCTGGTGTACTCCAAAAGGGTAGCTATATCCTAAACTCCACCAAGAATCAGAAGGAACGCATCTCGCGATTAATCGTTCTGAAAGCTAACGAGCGGATTGAGGTAGACGAGTTGCGTGCTGGTGACTTGGGAGCAGCAATTGGGTTAAAGAATAGCTTCACAGGCGATACCATCTCCACGGAAGACTCACCCATCATTTTGGAATCCCTATTTATTCCAGAACCTGTGATCTCAGTTGCGGTGGAACCCAAAACCAAGCAAGATATGGAGAAGCTATCCAAAGCCCTCCAATCCTTATCGGAAGAAGACCCCACATTCCGCGTCAGCGTCGATCCCGAAACCAACCAAACTGTGATTGCTGGTATGGGCGAGCTGCATCTGGAAATTCTGGTAGACCGGATGCTGCGTGAGTTCAAGGTAGAAGCTAATGTCGGTGCGCCGCAGGTAGCTTACCGCGAAACAGTTCGCAAATCCGTTCGTACTGAAGGCAAGTTTATTCGCCAAAGCGGTGGTAAGGGTCAGTACGGCCACGTCGTAATTGAATTGGAACCTGGAGAACCCGGTAGTGGTTTTGAATTTGTCTCCAAGATTGTGGGCGGCGCTATACCGAAAGAGTATGTATCTCCCGCCGAACAGGGGATGAGAGAAGCTTGTGAATCGGGTATTTTGGCTGGATATCCAGTCATTGACCTGAAAGCAACTCTAGTCGATGGGTCTTTCCACGAGGTAGACTCTTCAGAAATGGCCTTCAAAATTGCTGGGTCAATGGCGATTCAGGATGCTGTAAAGAAGGCTTCGCCGGTACTATTAGAGCCTATGATGAAAGTTGAGGTTGAAGTGCCTGAAGACTTCCTTGGGGATGTCATGGGCGACCTCAACTCCCGTCGCGGTCAAATTGAGGGTATGGGCTCTGAAGCAGGCACGGCCAAAGTTACTGCTAAAGTTCCATTAGCAGAGATGTTTGGCTATGCTACGGATATCCGATCTAAGACCCAAGGTCGGGGGATCTTCTCGATGGAGTTTAGCCACTATGAGGAAGTACCTCGCAACGTAGCTGAAGCCATCATCGCTAAGAGCAAAGGGAACGCATAAATAAGAAAAGGAACACGTAATTCATGGCACGCGCAAAGTTTGAACGGACTAAACCCCACGTCAACATCGGTACAATCGGTCACGTAGACCACGGCAAAACGACGCTTACCGCTGCCATTACCATGACCCTGGCAGCACTGGGTAAAGCGCAAGCCAAGAAGTACGACGAAATTGATGCGGCACCAGAGGAAAAGGCGCGGGGGATTACGATCAACACGGCTCACGTTGAGTATGAAACTGAAAACCGCCACTATGCTCACGTTGATTGTCCGGGTCACGCTGACTATGTGAAAAACATGATCACCGGTGCCGCTCAAATGGATGGAGCGATTCTGGTGGTGTCAGCAGCAGATGGCCCCATGCCTCAAACCAGGGAACACATTCTGCTGGCTAAGCAGGTTGGCGTCCCCAGCTTGGTCGTCTTCTTGAACAAGCAAGATATGGTGGATGACGAAGAACTTCTGGAACTAGTGGAACTAGAAGTCCGCGAACTCCTCAGTAGTTATGAGTTTGACGGTGACAACATCCCCATTGTGGCGGGTTCGGCTTTGCAAGCGCTAGAAGCTATGACCGCTAACCCCAAAACCGGAAAGGGTGAAAATGAGTGGGTTGATAAGATCTACGCCTTGATGGATGAGGTAGACTCTTACATTCCTACCCCAGAGCGGGATATTGACAAGCCCTTCCTAATGGCGGTAGAAGATGTGTTCACCATTACCGGTCGCGGTACTGTAGCTACAGGTCGGATCGAGCGGGGTAAAGTCAAGATCGGCGATGAAGTTGAGCTGGTCGGACTGAGAAACACAGTCAAGAAAACCGTCACTGGGATCGAGATGTTCAAGAAGAGTCTCGAAGAAGGGATGGCAGGGGATAATGCTGGGATTCTGCTCCGTGGTGTTGAGAAAAAAGATATTGAGCGCGGAATGGTACTTGCCAAACCAGGCTCAATTACCCCTCACACTCAGTTCGAGTCGGAAGTATACGTCCTCAAGAAAGAAGAAGGCGGGCGTCACACTCCCTTCTTCGCTGGCTATCGCCCTCAATTCTACGTTCGTACTACGGATGTTACGGGCACCATCAATGCCTATACAGCTGACGACGGCACTACAGTAGAAATGGTTATGCCTGGGGATCGCATTAAAATGACGGTAGAGTTAATCAACCCGATCGCGATCGAACAAGGAATGCGCTTCGCCATCCGCGAAGGTGGTCGTACCATTGGTGCGGGTGTCGTTTCCAAAATAATCAAGTAGCGTCGTTCTAGCTTGTGGAAGGGGCAGAAAGGCACAAACTTTTCTGCTCCTTATTACTCTGTCAAGGAGAGAGGGAAGGCAGCCGATAACGGAAAATTTTCCTCATCCCTCTTCCTTAATCTCTCTCCCTCCTAACCCATTCATTTTTATTCAGAACCTAGACAACTAAACAAATGGCAACTATTCAGCAGCAAAAAATTCGGATTCGTCTTAAAGCCTTCGATCGCCGACTACTTGACACATCTTGCGAGAAGATTGTGGATACGGCAAACCGGACAAATGCCACAGCTATTGGGCCGATTCCTTTACCTACCAAGCGCCGCATTTATTGTGTATTGCGATCGCCCCACGTTGATAAAGATTCCCGCGAACATTTTGAAACACGTACCCATCGACGAATTATTGACATTTATCAGCCTTCTCCTAAAACCATCGATGCCTTAATGAAGCTTGACTTGCCTGCGGGTGTGGATATTGAAGTAAAGCTCTAGTGCGGTGAAGGCTCCAAGTAAAGAAAGCATCGCTTAGGAGTAAAGCTTACATCTAGGGGATGTTAAACAAGCATCCCCTAAATGTAGGGTATAGCAAAGAATTTGGGTAACTTGCGGGCAAAACCCAATAGCGAATAATCAATAACCCTAATGACTAATAACTAATGACCAATCACCAATGACCCAAGACATCCGTTAAAGTAGGTAAAGAAGCGCAATTATCCTTTTTACCAAGGCACAATGGCATCCTCTTCATCAATTGCTGTTAGAGAACTCCCTTTGTTTCCACTACCTGAAGTGGTTCTATTCCCAGGGCGTCCTCTACCTCTGCATATCTTTGAGTTTCGCTACCGAATCATGATGAACACGATCTTGGATAGCGATCGCCGATTTGGGGTGTTAATGTGGGACCCAGTTCAAGGTCAACCAGCATCAGTGGGTTGTTGTGCCGAAATTATTCACTTCCAACGCTTGCCTGATGACCGGATGAAAGTCTTGACCTTAGGGCAGCAGAGATTTCGAGTGTTGGATTACGTTCGCGAAAAGCCCTATCGGGTTGGCTTAGTGGAATGGATTGAGGATCAGCCAACCGAAAAAGATTTGAGAAGCATGGCGATACAGGTTAATCAATTACTCAGAGATGTCATACATCTTTCCTCTAAGTTAACCGACCAGCCAATCGAGTTACCAGAAGATCTACCAGATCTGCCGATTGAGTTGTCCTATTGGGTTGCCAGCAATCTTTACGGCGTAGCTTCAGAACAGCAGGCGCTCCTAGAGATGCAGGATACGGCAAAGCGTCTGGAGCGCGAAGCGGAAATTTTAACCTCAACCCGCAATCATTTGGCTGCCCGTACTGTGCTTAAGGAAGCTTTTAATTGAGATCTGGCGGCGGTGAGTTGATGGGTAAAACATTATAGCTACCAAAGATTTTGAGGATTTCGGTATGAGGAGCTAATTCTGCCAAACCCGCTTGCACGGATGCGACAGAAGCATCGGCTTCCAAATCGATGAAAAAAAGGTATTCCCCAAGCGATCGCTTGGTGGGACGAGACTCAATACGGCTCAGGTTAATCCCTCTACTGGCAAAGACTTGGAGTGGCTTGACCAAAGCACCAGGTACATTCGCGGGTACGCTAAACGCTAAGGACGTATGGCTACCCCCTTCTGATGCTTGCTTTCCCACGACCCAGAACCGAGTACAGTTATCTGGATAGTCATTAATGGTAGAAGCAAGGATTGGCAAGTTGTAAAGCTGTGCAGCTCTATAGGAGGCGATCGCTCCGACTGTATAGTCGGCATCAAGGTATTTGAGCGCCTCCGTAGTTGAATTTGCTGGTATCAGTTGAACCGATGGTAGAAACTTCTCCAACCACTTCTGGCATTGTGCAAGAGCTTGAGGATGGGAATAAACCGTTTTTATCCCTTCTAGACTAGATGCTCGTGAGACTAAGACATTTTGAATGGGTAAAACCAAAGCCTGTTGAATTTTGAGTACATCTAGTTGCCATAGAGTATCCAGCGTAATCGCCACGCTGCCTTCAATAGAATTTTCCACCGGAACAACAGCTAGATGAGTTTGTCCCTGAGCTACTGAA
>DNXU01000282.1:19435-19699 GCA_003505715.1 Cyanobacteria bacterium UBA8803
GGGCAATAGTGGGATAAGGACATAACATAAATTGTTCATCCGTTTCTTTTGTTCTAGCGCGGATGTAAGCTAAGGTCGCAGCTTCGGTGTTCGTACCAGGTGGTCCAAGATAGGCAATGGAGAAGGACATAAAGTACATTAAACTTCAATAACACTTTTTTAACCTTTCTAGGCGATAGGGTGTCAAGGGAGAGGGATGAGAGGGTCAAGGAAGTAAAGTAGGACAGGAACTGGCTAAAGAATCTTCTTCCTCTTCTTCGTGTC
>DNXU01000426.1 GCA_003505715.1 Cyanobacteria bacterium UBA8803
TTTCAATCCCTGATAGGGATTAAGAGTAATCGCGACCCAATCTGGAAAATTTTTCGGCTGGTATTGTTCAGTTTCAATCCCTGATAGGGATTAAGAGTAATCGCGACTTGCGTGTGGCAGAGGCACGCGATCGCATCCATAGGTTTCAATCCCTGATAGGGATTAAGAGTAATCGCGACTTTCTGTTTCCGTGTTGATTCAACTCCTCTTCAATGGTTTCAATCCCTGATAGGGATTAAGAGTAATCGCGACCGTTCTTGGGTCGTGACTGGTGGTTTAGTCGCTGGTTTCAATCCCTGATAGGGATTAAGAGTAATCGCGACCCAAGTTGTTCATCACTTATGAGCGGACGAACAACAAGTTTCAATCCCTGATAGGGATTAAGAGTAATCGCGACAAAAATCATCAATTGGCGTGATACCTGGGGGGGCGTTTCAATCCCTGATAGGGATTAAGAGTAATCGCGACCAGCCGCCGTAGGAAATGGCTGGGCAAAAACTTCGTTTCAATCCCTGATAGGGATTAAGAGTAATCGCGACTCAGGGTATTCCACCCAAAGGAAGATTCTGTTTACGTTTCAATCCCTGATAGGGATTAAGAGTAATCGCGACGAGGAAACTGTGGAGGATTCGGAAGGGTGCATACTGGGTTTCAATCCCTGATAGGGATTAAGAGTAATCGCGACTGCGGCTCTCTGAAAAGCTTAGTGTATTTAGTTTTCATGGTTCAGTTGCGCGGCTCAGATATAAATATAGCATAGCAGCTTCTGGGTTACGCAAGCCTCCTGAGCCAGATTGTCTGGAAACGAGTCAGGGCAAGCTTTTCAAGAATTGCGCGGCTGAGTTTTGAGAACAAGGGGGATTAAAGACAGTAGCAGAAAGGGGTTCAGCCATTTTTCTGAAGTGCCTCAAAAAAACACCTACCTACCCGCGCATACTGCTCTCTTCTAATACAGACCCGACGATGCCTTGGATAGTAGAGAGAGGCACTTGGTAAAAATACTGCTGTAGAAACTGCTCTTCTTCAACAGCTGCTAAAAATACTTGAATCGTCTCATAGATAACAGGATCGGCAGTATTTATAGATGATTCTAGCGAAGACCAGCTGATTTGCAACGCCCCATCCAAACGCTTCACCTGAAAACCAAGATGAGTAAGGGCAACCAGTCCCAGATGGAGAGTGCGATCGCTCAACTCTAATTTTTCATGTAGTTGCGCTAGGGTGGCTGATTGACTGGTGCGGCTGAGAAATTTGGCAATGCCGACTAATTTTTCCCAGACTTGGCGAGATGGCAGTCGATCGGGAGGTGGATAGGCGATCGCTAATGTTCGTTGTGCTTGCAGTGCCCGTCGGAACCATAATTGCAGTTCATCCCAACTAATTGGACATTTGCGCACTGTTAAGGGATTTGAATAGGGGGATGATAACTCATCTGGTTCCCCTATTTCCTCTTCACCCCGCCAGTCTAAAATGCTCTCTATGTGAGTGGGAAAATTGCAGGAAAAGGCTGTATCCTGGGCATGAACAGCTACCAGACGCGCTTCGGGACGTTTTTTGTAATTGTTATAGTCCAGTTCCACCAAGCAATAACATCTGCCCTTTGGTACTTCATCTTTATAATGTCCCCACCAAATGCCAGGGAAACCCTGAGTGCTGGAGTCATCCCAAATTTCTAACTCTGTTTTGATATATTGCACCTTACGCCCTTTGAAGTCTTGAGTGTTGCGATTGAAAACTTCCTCAAACCAGCAGTTTTCCAGCAACAGTTTCGGAATGGGATTTCCCATGCCGCAGGGTTCGAGGAGTTTGAGTTGGTAGAAAAGTTCTTTACCCAAAGCAGCAACGTTAACTACCAGATCTGCTGCCATGACAGGCTGCATCAATGCACTCGTTACAGCAAACTGTTGCCGCAATTGCTGATTAATTGCTTCTACAAATAGGGGAATATTCTCCACTGGCAGACTTAATCCGGCGGCAAAGGGATGACCCCCAAAGCGATGCAACAGGTGTGCTTGGGAGTTGACTAATTCGTAAAGGTCGATATGGTTAACGGAACGGGCGGAACCTCTAGCAAGGGGGGTGTGGGATTGGGGGTTTGGGGTATTGAGGTTATTTTCTGTTGATTGATAGTTTTCTAGTTTTTTTGTTCTTTTGTCCTGATCTGCCATTTCCCATGTTTCACTCCCAGTCCCCCACTCCTCTCCGGTACTCAATAAAATAGTAGGGCGTCCGTATTCTTGGGCAATTTGACTAGCAACTAAGCCTAAAACTCCGACTGGCCATTGGGGGTCTTCTAAAACGATAACACTAGTAGTCGAGAGGTCTAGTTGAGCCAGTTTGTGTTTAACCTGTTGGGTGACATCTTTTTGTAAGGACTTGCGACGGGTGTTAGCTAATTCGGTGGCGATCGCTAATTCTTCGGTGCGCTTTTTGTCCCGGCTGGTAAGCAATTCGACACAGAAAGAAGCATCTCCTTGAATGCGGCTAACGGCGTTGATGCGAGGGCCAAGTCCGAAGGAAATATCGGTGGGGCGATCGCCATTGCGCTGACACAGTTCCAATAAACGCGCTACACCAGGACGGGTGGGGTTTTTCATTTGCTGTTGCAGTCGTTGAATTCCCCTCTGAGCCAGGTAGCGACAATCTCCACTTAGCTGAACTAAATCAGCAATTAAACCAATGGCTACTAAATCTAGCAAGTCTGCAAGAGGTTGTTTAGGAATGTTGGGTAGGCTTTGATAAAGCGCCTCTAGCAACTTATACGCCACAGCCACGCCGGAAAGATGAAACAGGGGGTGAGTCTCGACGAAGTACCGAGGATTGATAATGGCAACGACGGATGGACGATCCTCAGGCAGAGTATGATGGTCGGTAATAATAATATCGATACCTAACTTTTGGGCGTAATCAATTTCCTGCAAATTAGTACTACCCGTATCGCAGGTTACGATCAGTTTGGTTCCCGATGCAGCTAATTTATCAATACCTTGGCAGTTAAGACCGTGAGATTCCGTGAGGCGGTTAGGAATGTAGTAGGTTAGCTGCTGATGTTGGGGAAAAAACTGTCCGAGTCCTTCCCAAAGAACACTCGTAGCCGTAATACCGTCCGCATCAAAATCTCCCCAAATAACAACCTTTTCCCCAGTCTCACGCGCTTTTTGCAGTCGTTTTACTGCCCATTTCATCTCTTGACCGAACTCAAAAGGACTGGCAGGTTGATAAAGATCGGGATTAAGAAAACCTGCCAATTGTTGGGAGTCTCGCATACCTCGCTGCCACAAGAGTTGTGCAGCATACCGTCCATCCGCAGCAGAAGTGTAGCTTTGGACAGCCTCAATAAACTCTTGAGGTAGTTCAGGAGTTAGTTGAATATGCCATTGAGGTTGCGGTTGGGACATTTGGTTTTTTTAGGCGATCGCCAAACAACAGAATTCCAATCTCTAGCTTGCCTCATACTAAGCCCCAAACCGTTCCAACGCCAAACTCTGCACGAAGGTTTTCTGCAACACTCCCTCCTCAAGCGGTTGAGTCATATCGATCAGTACAACTAGATTGCGCCTGTTCGGAGATAACCTTACCTCTCGGATAGAATACTTACTCACTGCATCGCGATAATTGTTCAGATCGCCAATGGTCAACCGACCGTAATTATAGTTAATTATCAGCCGCATCGCCGCACGATCCATAGCAGAAGATCCACCTCGCAAAACTGATGGGATACGCCTTTGCTCTAAACGAATTTCTAGCGGTTCAGTTTCGGTACTCAGACGAAATGCCGCTGTCTCGCTACCATCGGGATTGTTTTTGCGCGATATCATCGGGAGTTGAATTCCTACTTTCAACCGATTTAGCCCTAGATCGTGCCTGATCGTTAACGTCTTTTTTAGTAAGTCATCTTCAGCTGCTTGATTGCTAAGACTGTAGGCGGAGCGATCGTATTCAGTTTGCAAGCAACCATTTCTGACACAGGCATTTTCGACCACATCAACAATTTGGATGTCGGCAGTCGGGACATCTGTAACGGGGTTGCGATAACTTTGCAGATAGATATAGTGACCGTTATCTATAGAAAAACCTGACATGCGGCGAGATGATTTCACCACCCCTGCCCATCCTTCATAATTAAGACCAAGGATGATGCTAGCGGTAATCAGGATTAAAAATAACCACCGAAACTTCATATAATTTAATGTTTGCCTCTACTCAACTATTAATTTAACACCATTTACAAACAATATTGACACAGCCGGAAATGCTATAAGATCCTCTCAGTCAAAACTCTAAGACGAAACCGAGAATTATTATGGCAACCTTTCAGATTTTGGGGAGCGTCATCGACTCCAAAACTAGCGGCCAGGTGTCAGGACTCCGAGTTGAGGCATGGGATAAAGACCTGATTATCAATGATTTGGTTGGCAGTGCTGTTACTGATGAGAGAGGAAATTTCCACATAGAGTTTGATGAATCCTATTTTCAGGAATTATTCGCCGATCGCCAACCCGATCTTTTTTTCAGAATCTTTCGCGACAACCAGCTTCTGAAAAGCACAGAAGATTCAGTTTTGTGGCAGGTAGCTCCTGGCCAAACGCAAGTCCTGATTGAGATAGAGCTTTACAACCAAGAAAACCTTTATAATAAATTCCTCCAAGCAGCAGCAGGTGGTGTTGAAGACCATCCAGTCCTTTTATATTATGGTATCCAAAAATCACCTTACCAAGAGCAAATTAGAGATTACCCCTCACGATTAAAGCAGAAACCTGATGGCAAAACTGTGGTTTCCACCCCTCAAGCAGATGCCCGATTTAGCGACTATCCAGCTCTAGGACAAGTGCCAGAGATTGATGAGCAAGGTCTTGAGTTCCTGCATGAGGAGATTAAAGAAGCTTGTGTTTGTATTAGCAGCTTTACCGAGGGCGGGATCAAAACTAAATGGCTGGGCAGGAATGCCCTGAGCAATCAGGAATTTTGGAGTGGCAGTAAAATAATTCCCCCGCTCTATATGGCCTGTCAAATCAATGCCAAATCTGCGGCTATAAATATTAATAACTGTAACATTCGCGGCGCAGATGAAGCAGGAACTCAGCGGGATATCCCCGTCATCGATTTAGTCAGGGAGGTAGTGAGCTATGCAGAAAGTATAGCAACCTCAAACTCCTTGGCAGCCATGTTCAAAAGATTTGCTCCTCAAATAGAGTTAGAGAACTGGCTCAAAAGCATCACAGGCAATCACAGCTTAATTTTTCGTGGCCGATATGGAGAAAAGCCATTTATCGAGCAGCCAGAATTGGTAGATAGAACCACTCAACAGACAATT
Source organism: Cyanobacteria bacterium UBA8803 (assembly GCA_003505715.1). GTDB lineage: Bacteria > Cyanobacteriota > Cyanobacteriia > Cyanobacteriales > Coleofasciculaceae > UBA8803. The sequence continues at coordinate 5,315 of DNXU01000426.1, forward strand.
CTCACAGCTGACCCCCAACCACCTGAGTGGGGCAATAATACAATATCAGCCTACGATCTTAATCGGCTGATTTCAATGCTGGGTTGGCATAATTCCTTACCCGATACATCCCGCTTACCCAATGCCCAATGGCACAACCTAGAAGCTATTATTACAGCTCTGGGTAGCGATCCAGCTCGCTTAGTAGATTTAGCGATCGCCGAGTTAGGTTTACAGAATGCGATCGACTCAATGGTCATTATCTCAAAACTGGGTAATGGGGCAACTCAATTCAGGAATAGAACGGAAGCGGTTTATATAGCCTTAGTGCAGTTTGTGAAACTAAACCTTCAGGATGCCAGTCAACCAGCGCAACAGATTGCCATCAGCATGGCTTTACGCGGTGCCAAAGTACTAGAGCCAAGAGATTTAGACCAAGAAGTCGTAGAGCTTGATGCCGGGATGGCAGCAGAAGTAACTGAGATTGTGCGTAGAGCAGTGATGAAGGAATGGAAATGAGAACGATGGGGAGATGGGGAGATGGG
>DNXU01000452.1:0-4693 GCA_003505715.1 Cyanobacteria bacterium UBA8803
ACCAACAACCAACAACCAATCACCCATCAAAATGAAGGATGAACGACGAGCAAGTAACAGTAATTCCACTTCCACAAATGTTGGTGAGCGAGCTTGCTAAGCTATTTACCGCTCAGTTATTTCAAATTGGGGAAACTCCCATATCAATTAGTTCAATTGTAGAACTATTCGTATCCTTACTAGTCGTTATCTTCATTTCTCGCACCCTTAGTAATTTACTCAAACAAAGAGTACTAGTCAAAGTTGGACTAGATGAAGGAAACCGGGAAGCGATCGCGGTGATTGTCCGTTATGCTTCAATCGCCTTAGGAATTCTCATCGTTTTGCAAGGGATCGGCTTTAATCTCAGTTCCTTAGCCGTGGTTGCTGGTGGCTTAGGTGTTGGCATTGGCTTTGGCGTACAGGATTTAACCACAAACTTTGTCAGCGGTCTGACTTTACTATTAGATCGACCCGTCAAGGTAGGAGACTATATAGAACTAGAGGGTCTGAGCGGCACCATTAAAGAAGTGTCAATTCGCTCCACTATCATCAAGACTAACGACGACTCCTCAGTGATCGTGCCCAATAGTGATATGATTAGCAGCAAAATTGTTAACTGGAGCTATGATAACTCCAGTTTATGCTTGCGCATCCCCGTAGAAGTAGCTGATGATAGCGATCCTTTGTTAGTGACTGAGGCCCTTTTAAATACAGCCTACATGGAATCGGCAGTCTTGTACGAGCCAAATCCGAAAGTATTATTTGTGGAGTTTGGGGAGGATTGTTTTAAATTTGAACTCTTAGTGTGGATCGGCAGACCTAAAGAGCGAGAAATAATTAGAAGCTCCTTAAATTTTGCCATTGAATACAATTTCCGCCAACAAGGAATTCAGCTACCAGCTAACCCCAGGGATTTATGGCTCCGGAATCCAGAAGTATTAGCACCCCTGTTGAGTAAAGGTGAAACAACACCCGAAGATCGCGCAGACTGGCGCTCTCTCATCCCTACTATTAACGAAGAAAGCTCCCAGGATCTCAAGGATACAACAGAGCAACTATCCCTGACAGATTCGCTGCGTAAAGTCAAATACTTTGAAAACTTTAACGACTTAGAATTGCGACAATTGATCGAAGCTGGATATAGACAACGCCTGCAACCGGGCCAAATTTTATTTCGAGAAAACGATCCCGGAGACGCCTTCTATATCATTCTGGCAGGAACAGTAGAAGTGTATGTAGAGAAAATCAACAAACACCTCACCAACCTAGAAGCCGGGAAATTTTTCGGCGAACTATCCTTAATGCTAGCAATTCCCCGCACCGCCTCAGTAAGGGGAGTAGAACCAACTACCCTGTTTGCCATTAACAAAATCGGATTCCAAAAACTCCTAAAAGAGGAACCAGAGTTATCAGAACAGATTGTCCAAGAGTTATCGAGAAATCAAGAAGAACTAGTCCAGCGACAACAACAGCTGCGAGAAATGGGTTTAGTAGATGCCTCAGAAGACGATCAAAATCCTGTAGATTGGGTAAGAAAACGCCTAAAAAACCTCTTCAACCTTACCCTATAGTCACAACCCACTACTCATCCGCTGCCACCAATGAAACCAACCAGCCACTATCTCAATATTGCCACTAAAGTTATAGGATCGGCCTCTTGCCTATCACTCACTAGCACTCTCGCAACTCCCCTAACAGTCCAGGCTCAAATTATTCCCAATCCTAACCCACCCGCTACCACCAATTCCGTAGTTACTGATGTAGGAGGAGGAGTAAACGAAATCACAGGCGGAATTACCATTGGCGGAAATCTATTCCACAGCTTTCAGGAGTTTTCCATCGATGGTGCCACAATTACCACAGCTCATTTTCTCAACGATCCGGCCATTAAGAACATCATTTCACGAGTAACAGGCGGCTCAATCTCAACTATTAATGGGACAATCCAAGCTGAAGACGCAGCTAATCTGTTCCTAATCAATCCCCAGGGAATTGTATTTGGCTCCAACGCTCAACTAAACATCGGTGGCTCATTTGTGGCTAGTACTGCCAATAGCTTAAAATTTGATGATGGTAGCGAGTTTAGTGCCACCAATCCTCAATCTCCACCCCTACTAGCAATTAACGTACCCGTTGGCTTGCAGTATGGCGGGAATACAGGCCCTATTCAGGTGCAAGGGTCTTTTCTAAAGGTGCCTGACGGTCAAACCCTAGCTCTTATAGGTGGAAGTGTGAGTTTGGATAGGGGAATATTATCGGCACCGAGGGGACGTGTTGAGTTAGGCGGATTGGCAGGTGTGGGAACCGTGCCATATGCTGATGGCAGTTTGAGTTTCCCGGATGGTGTAGCGCGTACCAATATATCCTTAACCAATCAATCAAGTGTAGATGTAACAGGTGCTAATGGTGGTAGCATTGCTATCAATGCTAGTCAAATCGACCTTCTAGGCGGCAGTACGCTGGCGAGTGGGATACCAGATTTCATGGCGGGGGCGCTTCCCGGTATTACAAGTGATATTGTCCTAAATGCCACAGGAGCCATCAACATAGTAGAGAGTGACATTACCAACAATGTCTATTCCGAGGCTATAGGTGATGGGGGTGACATTATTATCAATGCCGACTCCCTTTCCGTAACTAATAGCTCCCTGGACGCTGGCACTTTTGGTAAAGCTAGTGCTGGAAATATAGTGATGCGGGTTAATGGTGCTATCTCCTTGCAAGGCGCTAGACTCTTCAGCGATGTGGCTACAGATGAAGAAGAAGTCGATGGAGGCGACATTGATATTCAAGCTGGCTCGCTTTCCTTGACTGATGGCACAGAATTGATTGCTAAGAATCAAAGTTCTGGGTTAGCAGGAAATGTGTTTATTAATGCCCGTGAAAAAGTTTCTATTGAAAATAGCTCGATTACTAATACGAGCAATAACGATAATGATACGGATTTTAGCTTTATTAGCATTCTCGCCCCAGAAGGCTCAGTTTATTTGAACCAAGCTGAATTGAATAGCACTAATAATGGTTCGGGATATGGAGGAGATATCATACTAAATGCCTCGAACCAGGTGTCTATTATCAACCAAAGCACGATTTCTAGTCAGGGTCTACAGGGACGCATCTTAATTGGCCAGTCTGAAGATTCTGAGGAATTTTCCTCACCCAGAAGCGTCCTGATTGATAATGCGACCTTGACTAGCAGTAACTTTGGGGAGGGAGATGCCGGGAAAATCCTAATTGATGCAGGTGAGACTGTCAACATCGCTAATAGTTTCATCAATAGTGATGCTATCCAAAATGGATCTGACCTTTTAGGGCAAGCCGGATTAATTGAGATCACCGCTAATGAGAGGGTCAACATAGCTAATAGCTCAATTACAGCAGACAGCTCGGGATTTTCAGAGACATCATATACTATTTCGGAAGAATCGGCGGGGCAAGAAGGTGGTATTTTTATCGGATCTAGAAATATCTCCCTTAATAGCTCATTTTTGAGCAGCACTGCCTTTGGTAGTGGATATGCTGGATCGATTACGCTATTTGCTGATGATAAAGTAGCGATCGCTGATAGTCAGCTCTTCAGTGATGCGGTCAGTAATGACGGTCAATCCGGAGGATATGCTGGGTTTATTGGCATTGCCGGAAGCAACTCCGTTTCGGTTGACAATAGCCTGGTTACAGCCGACAGCTTTGGCAGCATACAGGGTGAGGGACTAGCAAGCGGTGAAATTGAAATTACTGGGGGAGCGATCGCAATTCAGAACCACTCTGCTGTAAGTGCCAGTATTTTTAATGCTGGGGTGGCAGGAAGCGTGTTTATTAACGCTGGGGATAAACTATCACTCGCTAACAGTACCCTTGAAAGCAATAGTGAAGGAATAATTGGGGATGCTGGAAATATAAACATTTCTGCTCGTTGGGTCGATATGAACCGAGGAGAGATACAAGCCAGCAGTGTCTCTGGTAATGGCGGCAATATTACGCTAATTGTGTCGGACTTAGTGCTGCTGCGCAACCAGAGCCTCATCCGCACTGATGCTGGTACTGAAGGAAACCCGGGTGATGGAGGTTTTATCGACATCGATCCGAAATTTGTGATTGGTGTTAACAACAGCGATATCACAGCGAACGCTTTTGACGGTTTTGGCGGATTCATTAGAATTCAAGCAACTGAAGGCATTTTCGGCCTAAAAGTCCGGCGCAATCTCACCCCAGATAACGACATCACCGCAATTTCCCAACAAAACCCTCAACTAGACGGTGATATCGAAATTTCCTCCCCCGATGTCGATCCGAGTTCGGGATTGCAACAGTTGTCAGCTAACTTTGTTGATGCAGCATCATTAGTGGCTCAAGATCTGTGCAAACCAAAGGAACAGCAGAGTGCTTTCACGGTGACAGGACGGGGGGGTTTACCCCCTAATCCCTACGAGGTTCTGGCACCAGATGCGGTTTTTCAAGATTGGGCCGCAGAGGAATCTGAGGGAGTTGGTGAGAGGAGTCAGTCGTCAGTTATTAAGGATAAGGGGGGATTAAATCCTCATACAAGACAAATTGTGGAGGCTCAAGGCTGGATCGTAGCAGCGGATGGTACAGTTATCCTTACTTCTAATCCACCTCATCTCACTCCTCATACTTCGGGATTTACTTCCCCTGGTTGTAGATAAGGTTAGGTAACGGATGATTTATCTACAACCACCAACCACCAACCACC
>DNXU01000452.1:4936-21874 GCA_003505715.1 Cyanobacteria bacterium UBA8803
AACAACCAACAACAAATAACTATATAAAGATGCTACGGCCCAATCGTTTTTTCTATTACTGCTTACTGGTTTTGTTCGCTTTTATCTTAGTTTTAGGTATTGGTGTCGTTCCAGGTTATTCAACCTTTAATCAATCTGGAGCGATCGCAATTCAGCCTAATGGGGTCGATAGTTTGGTAACCTTAGAACAACAGGCTCGGCAGCTTTATGAAACTGGGCAGTTTGTAGGAGCAGCGCAACTGTTAAAGCAGGCAGCGGCTGAGGCTGCCGATCGGGGTGAGCTTTTAGTGCAAGCGAGAATCTTGAGAAATTTGGCGTTGGTTTATCAGCAACTGGGAGAGTTGGCTTTAGGGGATGAGGTAGTTCGAGAGAGTATAGATATACTTGATGCTGGAGATAATCTGGGGAATGGACAAGAGGTGACCAGATTAATGGCTCAAGCTCTGGAGGTTCGGGGTCAGTTGGAATTGGCAGCGGGTCAGCCGGAACGAGCTTTAGAGACTTGGAAAAAAGCGACGGCAACTTATCGCGAAAGTGATGATGTGACGGGGATGAGTCGCAGTCAAATTAATCAAGCTCAAGCCTTACAAAAATTGGGATTGTATCGTCAAGCGCTGAGAACTTTAACTCAAGTAGGTAGCGCTTTACAAGCACAACCGGATTCGCTCTTGAAGGCGCAGTCCCTGCAAAGTTTGGGTGAGGCGTTGCGGGTAGTTGGGGATTTGCCGCAGTCCCAGCAGGTTTTGCAGAATAGTTTAGCTATTGCGGAACAATTGCAGGCCCATGACAGTATGGTAGCGACCCTAATTAGTTTGGGGAATGTCGCTTACATGCAGCAGCAACCGGATTTGGCTTTGGGGTTTTATCAACGCGCTGTAGCGGCATCTGCTTCACCGACAACTCGGATTCAGGCTCAGTTAAATCAATTGCGAGTATTGGTAGAAGATGAGCAGCAAAAATCACAGGCATTGGCTTTAGTTCCTCAAATTGAGTCGGAATTAGATCAGTTACCTCCCAGTCGAACGACAATCTATGGCCGGATTAACTTAGCTGAAAGTTTGATTAAATTGGGGTCGTCCATTAACAGTGACGTAGAGCAAGTATTAGTCACTGCGCTTCAGCAAGCTCGCAGTATAGAAGATAAGCGATCGCAGTCTTATGCTTTGGGGACGTTGGGACGGTTGCATGAGGGGAATCAACAATGGGATGAGGCGCGACAATTTACCCAGGATGCTTTACTCTTAGCTCAAGGGATTGGTGCTGATGATATTGCTTACCAGTGGCAGTGGCAGTTAGGAAGGGTACTTAAGGTTCAGGGGAATCTAGGCGGTGCGATCGCGGCGTATACGGAAGCCGTCAAGACTCTCAAATCTATTCGCAGTGACTTGGTGGCGATCAGCTCGAACGTACAGTTTTCGTTTCGAGAGACAGTGGAACCAGTGTATCGAGAGCTAGTGGGGTTACTATTAAAACCAGAGGCCAAAGAGTTCAGCCAAGATCCTCTTGACGAAGCGCGGCAGGTAATTGAATCGCTACAGTTAGCCGAACTCGATAACTTCTTTCAGGATGCTTGTATTGATGCTAAACCAGCACAAATTGACCGGATTGACCAGACTGCGGCGGTTTTTTATCCAATTATTTTAAGCGATCGCCTCGATGTCATCCTCGCACTCCCAGGGCAACCCCTGCGCCACTATAGCACCTTATTGCCGAGAACAGAAATCAACGATACGCTCAAGAGTTTCCGGGAGGCGATTACGGTTCCCAGCCTCCAATTATCCATCAAAAATACTTTACGTCCCGCTCAAAAATTGTATGACTGGTTAATCCGTCCCGTTGCAGCCGATCTCACAGCCAGTGGAGTCAATACGTTAGTATTTGTACCCGATGGCGCGATTCGCAACATCCCGATTTCTGCCCTTCATGATGGGAAGCAGTATCTAGTCGAGAACTATAGTATTGCGATCGCGCCCGGTTTGCAATTAGTAGATCCCCAACCGTTAGCAGGAAAAAAGTTAAAGGTTCTCGCCTTTGGCTTAAGCCAAGCACGTCAAGATTTTGCACCCCTACCTAATGTCGAATTAGAGTTGCAGCGCATCCAGACTGAAGTTCCCAGCCAAGTGCTGTTAAATGAGGCGTTTACCAATGCTAATTTTCAGAAAGCCATCAAGTCATCACCTGCACCAGTAGTTCATTTAGCAACTCACGGTGAATTCAGTTCGGAAGCAGATAAAACCTTCGTCCTCGCCTGGGATGTTCCGATTAAGGCGAGGGAGTTCGATCAGCTGTTGCGCACCGAACCGGGGAACAAAACCCAACCCATTGAATTACTGGTATTGAGTGCCTGCCAGACTGCTGCCGGGGACAATCGAGCTGCTTTAGGATTAGCTGGAGTTGCCGTGCGAGCAGGTGCTCGCAGTACCTTGGCATCCCTATGGTTTGTCAGCGATGAAGCAACCAGCTTGTTGATGACCAAATTTTATCAGGAGTTAGCCACTAATCAGAATACGAAAGCAGAAGTTCTAAGGCAATCTCAGTTAGAAATTTTGCGGCAAAAGAAATTCTCTCATCCCTATTACTGGGCAGCTTTTATCCTAGTAGGTAATTGGTTGTAAAGTGTTCGCGTAAGGATTCCCTAGCGATAGTTGGGAGTTCAAAATCGCCAAAATGGGAAAAACGTCGCTCGATGGCTAAGGCAAGATTTAAGGGTTCAAGAGTATTTTCTGTCAAGACAGCACGGAGGATTTCTTTAGCTTCTTCTTCCAGGGAACGACCATAATATTCGGCTCGCTTTTGCAAGCGAATTTTCAGGTCATCGTCAAAGTTTTGAATCGTAATATTGTTCATAGTAGATTCAATTGTTAAAGCTACATTTTTAGGGAGCTACAATATCAGGTTAACATGGTGTTATTGTGGCATCGGGGATAGATTTCAATACCAAATCTGCTGCCATTACCCCCCTTTTAAATAAACCACAAAGACACAAAGGACACGAAGAAGAAGAGGAAGAAGATAAGAGGGGTTGTCGAGCCGGATTTGGTATGATAACGCTATTCTATAATCTAGCAATAGCAAGGTTTACAGCATTCATCGTCAATAGATACATTATTCACCGGACATCTGGAAGGGCCTGATGGATATCCTAATTGTCGAAGACGAACCGGAAATCGCCAAGCTGATCCAACTTAGGTTAGAACGAGAGGGGTTTACTTGCCACTGGTGCCGAGATGGACTCACGGCATTGCAGGTGTTCCAGAAGCAACAGCCCGATGTGATTATTCTGGATTTGATGTTACCCGGTTTGGATGGATTGGAAGTCTGTGCCAGAATTCGCCAAAGACCCGGTGCTAAAGACCCCTATATCTTAATGTTGACGGCTAAGGGCGAGGAAATTGACCGGGTCATAGGTCTATCTACTGGTGCGGATGATTACCTGGTTAAACCCTTTAGTCCTACCGAATTGGTGGCTAGAGTTCGGGCGCTATTGCGGCGCAGTCTGCGCTACGGCGGGCAGTCCCTAGTCTACCGCACCCAACATTTTACAGTAGATGCGGATCGGCACATCGCTAGCCGTCAGTTGGATTCCGGAGAGTCAGAACCTTTGGACTTGACCACGTTAGAATTTAATCTGTTGGCAACCTTTATCAGTCAACCCGGTCGCGTTTGGAACCGTACCCAGTTAATTGACAAACTTTGGGGCAATGACTTTTTTGGAGATGAACGGGTGGTAGATACCCATGTAGCGCGGTTGCGGAAAAAAATTGAGCCTGACCCCTCTAATCCCACTTTTGTGAAGACGGTGATTGGGGTTGGGTATAAATTTGAAGATGAGGCGATAGTTTAATTTGAAGGCGCTCTAGAGTTGGTCGTCGAAATTGCCGCTAGCAGTGTGGCGATCGACCTTCACGCTAAAAAACAAGCCTATCGCCGTAATGGTGTGAAGGAATATATCGTCTGGCAAGTCCGCGATCGCCATTTTCCAGAGGCGGAATTGCTAAATACTGGTCGGGTGTTTTAACCATAACAGCCGCAGGTATATCATGTCCGATTTAACACCCATAATATCTGTAGGGGCGGGTTTAGAGACAAATATTAGAGACAGCTCAGATATGTCTTAAAGTCAAAACCCGCCCTGCGGCAAGTTTTATTATGACTGATTTGCCAGACATCATATGAAACCTTCATGGTTGAGGTATTTTTGAACGTTCATGAGTAAGACGGGTTTGCGCAGGACGAAGTCCTTGCCTTTGGTATCGCGCCTTTTTTTCTCCCACTTGCTAGTCATGATTGTGGGGGTGAGTTCTTTCCTGATAATTAGCAAGTTATCTTCTCCTCGCTTCTTTGTCTTGCACTTGCAACAATTAGAAGGCAGGGGCGTCACCTTGCGCTTTGCTCGAACTTACCTGATTCAGGGGTTTGAAACGGCTTGGAATCGCAGCACTTTCTGGGCGGTAATCGTGGGTGCTACGGCGGCTGGAGGACTCAGTTATTGGGTTTCCATGCGGATCGTGCAGCCTTTAACTCAAATTGAGCAAATTACCAAGAAGTTTGCCGCAGGACATCTGGAGGAACGACTGCCGCCAAGTGAGATTCCGGAAATCAACCAACTGGCTAACAGTTTTAACCGGATGGCTGTCAGTTTAGAAGATGTGGAACACCGACGGCGAGAACTAGTCAGCGATCTCACTCACGAACTGCGAACGCCTCTCACCGTGCTTCGGGGTTATCTGGAAGAACTGGCGGAGGGTCGGATTGAGCCTACCCCAGGAGTGTACCAGCAGTTAGCCAAGGAAACCAAGCGCCTAGAGCGTTTGATTAATGATTTGCAAGAACTGTCTAAGGCTGAAGCGGGGTATTTGCCGATTAAGTTGGCACCCGTAAATTTGCGTCCTTTATTAGAATCGCTGGTACAAAAATTTTCCGATCAGTTGCTGGACGATGGCCCAGTACTACGCCTGGAATGTCCAGAACAGTTGCCCTTAGTACTCGCCGATATTGACCGGGTAGAACAGGTACTGGTTAATTTGTTAGGCAATGCTCTTACTTATACCAAGGCCGGGTCGATTGTGGTTCGGGTTTGGCCGGAATCTGAGGGGGGTAAAGGGATTATATCGCGATTGTGGATTGCGGTGGCAGATACGGGTATGGGGATTGCACCAGAAGACTTACCCCACGTATTCGAGCGCTTCTGGCGGGCGGAAAAGTCTCGCAACCAAAACACCGGGGGGACTGGGATTGGTTTGGCGATTTCCAAGCGGTTGGTTGAACTGCAAGGCGGTGAGATGGAGGTAGACAGTCAACTGGGAGTTGGCAGTACATTTCGGTTTTATCTCCCCTTAGCCTGATCGCACTTCTAGGACTTACACCAATGCCCCCCTACTTCCCCTTTTAATCTGGAGAGTGTTAAATAAAACCGTATATCTGTAGGGTATATCTACCAATAAGGGAAGATGACCCGTAATACCAAATCTGTTAAAGGAAAATCAAAATGATACGAGATGATTGGAGAAACTTTATCAGAACCTGGTCCAGACTCCAAGCCAGGGCTTGGTTAGATGAAAGCTTTAAGCAAAGTTTAATTTCCGATCCGGTCACGGTTCTTGCAGAAAACGGCTTGAGGTTTCCCAGTGGGGTAGAAGTTAGAGTGCAAGACAACAGCGATCGAGCATCGATCTGGGAAAAAAACCCAGAGTTATCACTAGACAGCGATCTCGTTTTTGAAATCCCCCTACATGCCAAGCCTGATATTGAGCAGCTGACAGATGAACTCCTCATGTCATGGGCTGATGGCAGTGCCGAGGTTACTCCGCCCGGTTTCCGAGCTTGCTTTTAATCGCTGAGATCTTGCACCATTCTCAATAACCCACCAAAACCCTTGATTTTCCATTGATGCGATCGCTAAAAACCCAGCTTTTATAGGCTTAATGANNACATTGGTGCAAGATCTCAGTTACTACAAACAATATCTATGCAACCGGACACGATATTACTCGAAAATTGGAAGTGGGGAGTAAGGAGTGGGATTTCCCTAATTTGTGGTGATCGCACTATCTCATTTCCTCAATCAATCCCTAAATGCAACAGCTCTTTACACTATCTTTCAAAAAAAATATATCCCTGATTGAAGAAGCAACGGATAATATTGTTCTGCAATCACCTCTCATTACCCTTAATAGCCCTCAAATTACCCTGCATCTCAAGCAGCTTTCTCCAGGATTATTATCTGCCCTCAAACTGCTTGGTACTGATGGAGCTACGGAGGAACACCTCTGTAACTTAGTGTTACAGACCGATGGGTTGCCAGGACTATATAAGTTTTACGATTACCTGCAAAAGTTCATCAATCTTGGCTTGATTTGCCATAGTGTCCTTTTAGAGGGAGTGACCCTACTCACTAGAGTACCCATTTCGCCTTTAGATCGCTTTCAACTGAAAAATGCGGCAGCTGATAAAAAATACATTCTATCGCGATTTGCCTATTGCCGTAAAGACAAAGACCAAATGGTTGTAGAATCTCCCTTATCCCATGCCCAAATCGTTTTGCGAGAGGGGCAAGGTGCAGCACTTTTTCATCAACTGTTTGCGCCTCAATCTTGTCAAGAACTGTGTGCTAAAGTTCTCGGTATTTCACCAGATACGGCACTTATGATATTTAACCTCCTTTGGAGTTCCCATCTCATTTCCGAACTCCAAGATAATGGAGAAATCCAAGAAGACGCAAATGCAGCGCTTTCACAATGGGAGTTCCATGACCTGCTGTTTCATTCCAGAAGTAGAACGGGGAGACACGCCAATCCGGTGGGTAGAACTTATCGATTTTTAGAAAAAGTTGAACCGTTACCTGCCGTTAAACCTAAACCTGCAACTGAAACTGAAAATATTCCTCTCTATCAGCCCGATTTAGAAAAACTCAAAGCGGCGGATTATCCCTTTACACTTATCCTGGAAGCACGAAAATCGCTCAGGCATTATCATGAGCAACCCATCACCGACAAACAACTCGGTGAATTCCTTTATCGCTGTGCCCGGATTCGGCAAGTTATGCCAGCAGGTCGAGAGGAAATTAGCAGCCGTCCTTACGTTAATGCGGGAGCGAATTATGAGCTAGAACTCTATTTGATCGTTAATTCCTGCCAGAATATTTCTGCGGGATTTTACTACTATTGTCCGCAAGAGCATCAACTGTGCCGACTTTCCAATCTCAACAACCATGTGGCAGCATTGTTAGAAGAGGCAAGGCTTTCCAACCGCGAACAGTGTCTGCCGCAAGTGGCGATCCTCATTAGCGCACGTTTTCAACGTATCACTTGGGCTTATGAGTCCATTGCTTATTCTGGCCTACTCAAGAATGTTGGTGCATTGTACCAAACCATGTATTTGGTTGCTACTGCGATGGATCTCGCTCCTTGTGCAATTGGATCGGGAAATTCTGATTTATTTGCAGCGGCGACGGGGCTTGATTACTACGCTGAAACATCGGTGGGAGAGTTTATTATTGGGAGCAAACCAAGGGACGAAATGATGGTGCGTTAGCCTAGGGTGTAACGCACCCTACAAACTTGGCAATAATAGAATCTAGGCCAGGAATCCGGGCAGCTATGTCTGGAGTTTGTAAGTATGGGTAAATTCCGGCACAATAAGAAGGCAGCCCAGCGCGAAGTCTATGTACTTGGAAATTTTATCTTATTGGATGCATTTATGGTGTTGGATAAGTTCTAAAATCCTGCAAGGCATCAAAGTATTAATTTTAACAATTATCATAATTTTTAGTCTACAAATTAAAATGTATGCTGCCGAGGAGCCTCTTCAATTCGATCGCATCTCGGTTAATGAAGGGCTGTCTCAAGGGAGCATTATTTCCATGGTTCAGGACAGTCAGGGGTTTATCTGGTTTGGTACGCAGGATGGGCTGAATAAGTACGACGGATATACCTTTACTCCCTATAAATACAATCGCCTTAATTCTAATTCTTTATCCGATAATTTTATTTTATCACTCTATGAAGACCGCTCCGGTATCCTGTGGATTGGTACGGATAGTGGTGGACTGAACAAGTTCGTTCCCAAGACGGAACAGTTTACCCGCTACCTGCACGACTTCAATATCCCCACGAGTTTAGGCGCGAATCGGGTTTTCTCCATCTATGAAGACCGCTCTGGCATTCTGTGGATTGGTACGGATAGCGGCGGACTCAATCAATTCCATCGGGATAACGAGCAGTTTACCCATTACAAGCACGACCCTAATAATCCCCATAGTTTGAGCAACGACACTGTCTTCTCCGTCTACGAAGATAAGTTAGGCTATCTCTGGGTTGGCACGGCGGAGGGACTCAACCAATTCGATCGGGATACCGGGCAATTTACCCATTACAGGCACGACCCTAATAATCCCAATAGCTTAAGCAACGACATGATTTTCTCCATCTATGAAGATACTTTAGGCAATCTCTGGATTGGTACAGTTGAGGGACTGAATAAATTGAATCGGGACACTGGGCAATTCACCCGTTACACCCACAACTCAAATAACCCGAATAGTTTAAGTAATAGTGTAGTAAATGCCATTGTTGAAGACCAGTTTGGCAACCTCTGGCTGGGCAATAGTAGCTGGTTTGGCGGGCCCTTCGGCCAAGCCCTCGATATCTTCAATCCGCGCACCGAGCAATTTACTCACTACACCCATGACCCCGCTAATCTGAATAGTATCAACGACAATACCGTTACTTCGCTGCTCAAAGATCAGTCCGGCATTATGTGGATCGGACATGGCATTGACGGCCTCAGTCAGTTTGCCCCTCAAAAACGGAAATTTAGACTTTACCGTAACATTCCCACCAACCCCAATAGCTTAATTAACAATCATGTCTTGTCCCTTTGGGAAGACCAATTCGGTATCCTCTGGATTGGCACCTCCGATGGAGGTCTAGATCGATTCGATCGCCAAACCGCAACCTTTACCCACTACCAGCACAACCCTAAAAATCCCCATAGCTTAAGTAATGATAAGGTATGGTCTGTTTATGAAGACCGTTCGGGCACCCTTTGGGTGGGCACCTTTGGTGGCGGACTCAACCAATTTGATCGCAAAACCCATCGATTTAAACACTACACCAACGATCCTAACAACCCCAACAGTTTGAGCGATGACTTTGTCGTGTCCATCTATGAAGACCATTTAGGGTTGCTCTGGATTGGTACGTTTAATGGAGTACTGAATCAATTTGACCGCAAAACCGGAAAATTGACCCATTACCAGTACGACCCCAATAATCCCCATAGCTTGAGTAACAGTCCTGTATGGTCAATCTATGAAGATCATGCAGGCACCCTTTGGGTAGGCACCTTCGGCGGCGGACTCAACCAATTTGATCGCAAAACCGGAAAATTTACCCACTATCAGCACGACCCCAACAACCCCAATACCTTAAGTAACAATCGGGTCATGTCCATCTATGAAGACCCATCCCATACCCTCTGGATCGGCCCTTATGGTGGAGGACTCAATAAGTTTAATCGAGATACGCAGTTATTCGAGCATTACACCCAGAAAGGGGGACTCGATACCATTACAGGCATCATCCCTGACGATCGCGGCCATCTTTGGCTCACTACCAATCAGGGATTAGCGAAATTTAATCCACAAACCGGAACCTTTAAAAATTACGATGTTGAGGATGGCCTTCAGGGCAATGAATTCGATCAAGTCAAGGCTTATTACAAAAGTCCAAGGGGAGAAATATTTGTCGGTGGCCCCCACGGCTTTAATAGCTTTTATCCCAGCCAAGTGCAAGATAATCCGCACATCCCGCCTGTTGTATTAACCGATTTTAAAAAAATTGATGAGAGTGTTAAGCTCGATCGAGCCATTTCCGCACTCCCAGAAATTAAATTATCCTACAAAGACAACTTTTTTGGATTTGAATTTGTCGCCTTAGACTATACCAATCCGGCCAAAAATCAGTATGCCTACAAGCTAGAAGGATTTGATAAAGATTGGATTTATGCAGGCACCCGACGCTATGCCACTTACACCAACCTCAATGGTGGTAGTTACCAATTTAGAGTGAAAGGGTCTAACAACGATGGGGTCTGGAACGAAGCAGGCACCTCGATTAAGATTATCATTTTCCCTCCGCCCTGGAAAACATGGTGGGCTGATACGCTTTATGCTATGACTGCGATCGCAGTTGTCGGAGGCTATGTTCAGTGGAAAACCAGAACCCAGGAGCGAGAAAATGCCCTACTGCGAGAGAGTGAGCGGAAACTCAACCAAATTCTCGAAGCAATTCCGGTTGGAATTGGTGTGATGGATCTGGCGGGTAAATTCGTTTACGTCAATCAAACTGCCTTACGGTTACATGGCTTAGAGGTTCCCAAAGAAGGGCCAACCAACCAACTTTCTCAGACCTATCAAGTTTATAGAGCTGGAACTAATGAATTATATCCTCAAGAAGAGTTACCCTTAGTCCGAGCGTTGCAGGGGGAAAAGACGACCATTGATGATATAGAAATTCACCAACCGGGCAAAATTGTCCCCTTAGAAGCTTGGGGAACCCCGATTTATAACAAACAGGAAAACGTGATTTACGCGATCGTAGTTTTTCAAGATATTACCCAACGCAAACAAGCCGAACGCGATCGCCTAGAGTTTACTCGAGAATTGGAAGCCAATAATGCCGCCTTGCAACGCCTCGATAAGCTGAAAGACGAGTTTTTAGCCAATACTTCCCACGAACTGCGCACCCCTCTCAACGGCATTATCGGGATCGCCGAATCTCTGATCGACGGTGCGGCAGGCCCGTTAACTGATCGCCAAATTGCCAACCTTGGTATGATTGCCTTCAGTGGCAAGCGCCTGTCTAACCTAGTCAACGATATCCTGGATTTCACCAAACTCAAGAACCGGGATATTCAATTGCAACGAAAACCTGTAGACTTTCGGCAGATTGCAGACATCGTCCTCACCCTTTGTCAGTCCTCGATCGGAGGCAAACCTGTTGAACTGAAAAATCAGATTCCTCCCGATCTCCCTGCCGTGGATGGTGATGAGAATCGCCTGCAACAAATCATGTACAATTTGGTCGGTAATGGTATCAAGTTCACCGACTCCGGCTCAGTTACTGTATCAGCAACTCTCAGGAATGGCTTTATGGAAGTCACCGTTGCTGACACGGGCATTGGCATCCCTGCTGGTAAATTCGACGATATCTTCAAATCCTTCGAGCAAGTTGACGCTTCAATTTCCCGCCCTTACGGGGGTACGGGTTTGGGGTTAAGTATTACCAAACAACTAGTGGAACTGCACGGCGGGACGATCCGCGTTGAGTCACAAGTGGGTGTTGGTTCCCGATTTATTTTTACCCTACCCATCACCGCCCAAACCCCAGAACCGACATTAGATATCGGCCAACCAGTTGCCAGAGTGCGGCAGCATGTGGAACTATCCCCCCTCCCACTCTCGCCAACCGTACCTTCAAACCAGCAATTAACCATTCTGGTAGTGGACGACGAACCGATCAACCTGCAAGTCGTCGTCAATCATCTGTCCCTGCAAAAGTATGCGATCGTGCAAGCCACTAATGGGATCGAGGCATTAGAAAAGATTCAGCAGGGTCTGAGGCCGGATCTGATCCTGTTAGATATCATGATGCCCAAGATGTCCGGTTATCAAGTCTGCCGCACCATTCGCCAGCAGTTTCCAGCTTCAGAAATGCCTGTAGTCATGCTAACGGCGAAAAATCAAGTCTCCGACCTCGTGGCCGGATTAGATGCGGGTGCTAATGATTACGTGACCAAACCCGTGCTGAAAAACGAACTGTTAGCCAGAATTAAAACCCATATCAATCTCTCGAAAATCAACATTGCCTACGGTCGTTTTGTCCCCCACGAATTTCTGCGCTTTCTGGGACATGAAAGTATTGTTGATGTTCGTCTGGGCAACCAGGTTCAGAAAGACATGTCGATTCTATTCGCTGACATTCGCAACTTTACCACCCTCTCCGAGGAGATGTCTCCCAAGCAAAACTTTGATTTTATCAATTCCTACTTAAAACGGGTCGGGCCGATTGTGCGCAAGCATAACGGCTTTATTGATAAATACATTGGCGATGCCATCATGGCTTTGTTTCCCAGGGCACCAGAAGATGGCTTGCAAGCCGCCATTGAAATGCAACAACACGTAGCACTCTATAATATTCAGCGGCAAAAGTTTGGTAAGTTGCCGATTACAATTGGAGTTGGTTTACATACGGGCAGTTTGATGTTGGGCACTATTGGTGAAGAACAGCGCATGGAAAGCACGGTCATTTCTAACGCTGTTAACCTCGCTTCACGTTTAGAAGGGTTGACTAAAACTTACGGGGCTAGCATTATCATCAGCGGGCATACGTTATTTCGTCTGGAAGGAAAGCTCAACTATAACTATCGATTTCTGGGTCAGGTGCAGGTTAAAGGGAAAAAACACCTGGTTCCCGTATTTGAAGTGTTCGATTCCGAACCAGAGTCAATTAAAGTTTTAAAAAACAGTACCAAGCCCAAATTTGAAGAGGCAATTATTTTGTATCACCAGCACCACTTTGAGGAAGCTTATCAGATATTTCAAGAAATTTTACAAATAAACTGCCAAGATAAAGCGGTGCAATTCTATATTGCCAACTATAAAAAAATTCTCACAACCCTAAGGAATGATACAGATGACTTGACTATCATGGGTATGGATTCAGGATAATTTTTTGTTGTATCAAGTTCTTTAGAAGCTATTAAGAAACACATTCTGGAACCCTGATAAATCAAGCATTTCAGCTAATTGTGTTTCTTCCCTCTGTTGGGGATGCGATCGCGTCCGTTAGAAGCTGATATCTCAATATGGCTACTCGATCTTTACTATATTTAAAGGCGATAGGCAAGGGCTACCCACTCGTTGAAGCGCTGGCAATCAATGGCTTCAAATCCTGCCATAGTTAAGGCTGTGGCAACCTCCTCCTCTTGGGTGGTGGTAAACCCAGCTGTAATCAGTATTGGCGCACCTGCATCAGTTTGACGCAGCGCACGCCTAAAGTCATCGGCAAGGGCGATATGCACTCGCGCCAATATATTGGTCACAATCAGATCAAAGGTTGCTGTAGCTTGAATAGTTGCTACGTTTTCGATCCTAGCTTTCCCCATCCAATGTCCTAAATCGCTACCGCATCCCAGGCTGCCTGCCATGACGGTTACCTGATGAGCAACCCCATTCAGACCGACAGTATCTCGGCTGGACTGTACCGCAATAGTATCATTATCTAACGCTAAGACCTCTGCCCCCAGTTTCGCCATCGCCACACTGAGAATTCCCGAACCAGAACCGAGATCGAGAGCGTTCATCCCAGGCATAACGTACCGTTCTAACAGTTGCAGGCTAACAATGGTGGTGGGATGCAAACCGCTGCCAAAAGCAGGACTTGTTTTCAGTCTTAAGGGTATGTCATCTGCCGCCTTAAAGTGATAGGGTGCATCGGCAGCGAGTACGACGAACCTTTGCCCGATACGATGAATGAGAGGGCTGAGTACTCCTGCTGGTTCTGGTTTCTGCTCAACTACAGCCTCTGTAGGTGCAGCAGTCAGTCCGATCCGATGCAGGGGTGAGAGCTGATTAATAATTTCTGCCACACGCGCACTGGCACGGGTATCGTAGGGTATGTATAAGCAGATATTGAATGCCCAGGGCAGTTTTACTAAATCGCTTGGGGAGCCTAGCTCTGGTTCAGCGTATTTCCCGATCCGCACTTCATCAATATAATTGGCGGCCAGCAGCGTACTCACCCAATCTACTGCTTCGTGCGTTGCGTCAATGCTTAACTCCATCCAGGCCATATTCTGATTTGCCTAAGGACTATGATATTGAGCGATATTGGAAAAAGCATACAAGCTGTAGAGTAGCAACATAGAAACAGCCAACACGATCGCAACCCGCGGACGAGGCGAAGGGATAAGCGTTTCCCGTACAGATATTGAGCCAGCTGCTCCTAGAGCAAAGCTAGAGCTGAGTGCTAGGTATTGCCAATTAACAGGATCGACAGGCGGAAATGCCCATCTCAAACCCAACGCTAGCATTAACAAGATCATTAAATGCTCGATAGACTCAGATGGAGTGTACTGCGTTGAAAAAAGTATCGTGCGCCACCAAAATCGCCACCTTCTCATGATTAGATTCGCCAGCTTACGGGAAAGAACTTTAACTACATTTATTATCACTTAGCTTCACCAATCCCAAAGTTGTGTTGCTTTAGATAAACGAGAGCCTCTTGAGTATCCACCTGAGGAAATTTAACGTAGAAGCGGCTGACGCTAAGAAAAACTTCAGGCGCTTGGAGTACAACTAAGCGATCGCACCAGCGAGTCAACCAGTTTAGTAAGCCATCGGGTGCTACTGGCGCACAAATCCAGATCTGAGCCGGGTGATGAGTTCTCAAGGCTTGGGTTGCTGCGGCTATAGTCATCCCTGTGGCAATGCCATCATCAACCACTAGTGCTAGAGTCCCTTTGGGATTAACCTGAGGACGACCGACAGCAAATTCAGTCAGTTGCGATCGCGCTTTTTCTTGAGCTTGATGCAGTGCCGTTTCCCGCCAGTTAGAATTAATTCGTTCTAAAAATCGCTGTCGCGACCATAAAACTTGCCCCTCTGCCGTCACAGCACCAATTGCCAGTTCTGGGTTTTGGGGAGCAGTAATTTTTTTAGCAACGACAATATCTAAGGGACAACCAAGCAAACGCGCTACAGGAGCCGCGACTGGGATACCGCCGCGAGGGAGTGCGTATACAATAGGCTGGATACACGCCTCTTGCTCGGTGATGATGGTGAGAAGCAATTGACCCAGCTGCTCGCCAGCATCAGTGCGATCGCTAAACAAGGGAGCAGATGACATGGTTTCCTCCAGCACTTATAACTGTGTGGTTGTGGGAGTATATTGACATGCTCCCCATGGTTGCCCTCATCATGACTGATTTTTACCAACCTGTTTTATAACAAAGGCAAGATTCTTTACAAAAAATTTGGCTCTCGGTTGCACCCAATCCACTCTAAAATTTAGACGAACTGCTTTACATCGTACTGGCACGTTTTGCTTGCCGTCGTTGCTCTCTTGGGCTTAGATTCATGGCTAACGAAGAACAACTCAGCCTCTTTGACCAATCAGCGTGGACATCGCCGCCATCCCCTCACGCTCAAACTGAGCTAATTCCCACTAACGCTAAAATTCCCATTCCTAGCGGCACTTACCCCACAATGGAGCCGTTAGCTGACCATTGCAACTCCTGCCACCGCTGCGAATTAGGCGCGACTCGCACTCATGCGGTTGTCGGACGGGGCAACCTTAACGCTCCTATTATGATTATCGGTGAAGGCCCCGGTCAAACTGAAGATGAGACAGGATTGCCGTTTGTTGGGAAAGCCGGACAATTGCTAGAAAAAATTCTGGCTGCGGTTAACCTCAACACTGAACAAGATGTATATATCTGCAATATTGTCAAGTGTTTAGCAGGAAGTACGCGAGTTTTTACTAAAGATGGCTTTAAACGTCTGAACTGGATTGTAAAACACCAGTGGTCAGGTGACGTTTTGAGCGTTAATGAGGAGGGACACCTAGTTTGGAAAAAAGTCATCGGCTGGCATCGGTCTAGGCTGGCAGGACGCTCCCTTTACCAAGTTGGTTTCCTAAATAATTCAGGTCATCCCCATAGTCACCTAGGTTATATTGCCACGGGAGACCATCCCATTCTGACCCGCAGAGGCTGGATCGCGGTTCAGGATTTACAAGAGGATGACTTAGTAGCAACGGGAACCCCCGCCCCCAGTACCAGAGCCTTACAAGTACTATTAGGTTCTCTGTGCGGTGAGGCTCGTCTGGATGCAGAGGGACAATTTCAGGAACGCCAAGGTTTTCATCAACAGGCTTATTTAAAACTCAAAGCCAGAGTTTTACATGCCTTTAGTCCCAAGATCACAGAGGTGACGGCCAAGCTAGCTAATGGCCAAAGCCATGGCTCGATTGTCCTGGATTTGTTAAAAACCCATTATCTTGAAGACCTCCACACCCAATGGTACGCCAAGGGCAAAAAACAATTTCCCCTGGCAAATCTCGAAAAGCTGAATCCCTTGGGGTTAGCCATTTGGTACATGGATAGGGGGTATTGGAGAAGAGCGCAAACCGCAGCTCATAACAGCCCAGGGATGGCAGTGGAGATCGATCTGGGAGACATTAACCCAGAAGCGATCGCAAATATTATGCAGTATTTTGCTCGTCAAGGCTATCAAACCTATGCCCTGAGTCAGCCAAGGGGGAAACTGTGTTTTAAGCCTGAGGCAGGAGTGCGCTTTTTAAAGACCATTGCCGCCTACATTCCCGCCTCAATGCGTTATAAATTACCAGAGGAGCTGCACAGTATCCCCTTTAATATTGAAGCTTACCGGGAAGAGCCAGCAGTTACCAATTGGCAACCAGTTCAGAAAAGGCAGTTGCCTCCTAAACCAGACTCCCATTGGGTCTACTGTATTGATGTGGCAGATACGGCAAATTTCGTGACTCCAGCAGGAGTTGTCCATAATTGCCGTCCACCTGGCAACCGAGTTCCCACTCCGGACGAAATTGCTGCTTGCCGCCCTTATCTATTAGAACAAATTCGCTTAGTAGACCCGCAGATTATTCTGCTCACAGGTGCTACAGCTGTAAAAGGATTGACGGGTAACAGAAGTGGAATTACCAAAATTCGCGGGACTTGGATGGAATGGGAAGGGCGGTTGTGTATGCCAATTCTCCACCCCGCTTACTTACTGAGAAATCCTTCACGAGAGAGAGGTAGCCCCAAGTGGCTGATGTGGCAAGATATTCAAGCAGTGCGTACCAAACTTGATGATCTTTTGGGCAAGGGTTAATGGTTAATGGGTTTACCCTGAGC
>DNXU01000452.1:21990-27975 GCA_003505715.1 Cyanobacteria bacterium UBA8803
GTAGCCGAAGGGTAATGGGTAATTGGTAATGGGTGAAGCTATGAGTAAAAACCAAGGGCTAGAAATTGCTGAATATGCCTCGATTATTGCTTCTGTAGTGGGGACTGTTGCCGCTGCGACTACTAAGCAGGTTGCCTATGCGGCAACCCCCCTGACTATAGCGATCGCATTAAATCTAATTAATCGCCAGCGGCTTTATCAGTTGAACCAACGGCAGGATCAAACCGCGATCGCCCAAATTGATCCTCTCAACCAGCGCTTAGCTCAACTAGAGGCAACAACCCAACAGGTTAATCCACCAACTCAGCAGCAACTGGAACAATTAAGAGCAGCGATCGCCCAAATTGAGCCGTTAAAGGAGCGCTTAGTTCAACTAGAAGAGATTAGCCAACAAGTTAATCCCCCCACCCAGCAGCAATTGGCACAATTGCAGGCGGCAATTGCCCAAGTGCATCAAAGGACTGAACCTTTAAACCAACGCTTAGTTGAACTGGAAGAGACTAGCCAACAGATTAATCCTCAAACTAGGCAGCAACTCGAACAACTCAAAGAAGCACTCGCCCAAGTGCATCAGGTAGCAGAACCGTTCAACCAACGCTTGAGTTACTTGGAAGAAATCAGCCAGCAAGTCAATCCCACAACTCAGCAGCAACTGGAGGAATTAAATCGAGCGATCACCCAAGTGCAGCATTTAACGGAACCGTTCAACCAACGCTTGAGTTACTTGGAAGAAATTAGCCAACAGGTTAATCCCCAAACTCAGCAATACCTGGAGGAATTAAATAGCGCGATCGCGAAAATCGACCCGATCAACCAGCGTGTAGGGCAATTAGAGGAGATCGGGCAACAGATTAATTACCAAACTCAGCAGCAGTTAGAGGAATTAAAGCAGGCAGTTGGGTACATTGAGGGATTAAAAGAGCGTTTAACTCAACTGGAAATAACTAGCGAACAGGTCAACCTGCAAACTCACCAACAATTTGTGGAATTGCGACAAGCAATTGGCGCAATTGAACTGCTCAACCAGCGGTTAGCAGAATTGGCAGAAATCGGGCAACAGATTAATCCTCAAACTCAGCAGCAGTTAGAGGAATTAAAGCAGGCCATTGCACCTATTAAGCCATTAAACCAACGCTTAACTCAACTGGAGGCAACTAGCCAACAGGTTAATACTTACACTCAGCAGCAACTCGAACAATTGCAGCAGGCGATCGCTAAAATTGGCCCCCTCAACCAGCGCTTGAGCCAACTCGAAGAAATCAACCAACAGATCTATCCTCGCACTCAGCAGCAGCTGGAGGAATTAAAACAGGCAGTTACATACATTGAGCCATTAAACCAGCGCTTAGCTCAACTAGAGGAAATTAACCAACGAGTCAATCCTCAGACTCAACAGCAACTTGGGGAATTGGCGCACGCACTCTCCCAGGTTCAGAGTAAATTGCAAGTGTTAACACCAATACAGGAACAACTAGAGCAACTTACATCCCAAGAACCAATCGAGCGCATTAGAAAGGTAGAAGAGTTAATTGAGCAGCAGATCAAAACTCCACCAGCAGTACTGCCTCAATATCGTCGAGAAAGTATTGCCCCACAACCATCAACAATCCCCGCTCAGAACTGGCAATGTTTAACACTGACAGGACATTCCGGTGCAGTGAGAGCTATTGCCATCGACCCCGACGGACAGAAATTAGCTAGCAGCAGCGATGACAAAACCATTAAGATTTGGCAACTCGGTAGTGACACAGAAATTAGCACCTTAGGGACGGGGGTTTCTGATTGGTTTAAAGGGATTAAGTCAGTAGCGTTCAGTCCGGACGGACGGATGCTAGCGAGTAGTGGTGATGACAAGATGATTAGGTTATGGGATATCAGTACTGGTAAAGAAATTCTGACCTTCACAGGACATTCAGCTTCAGTGAGAGCGATCGTATTTAGTCCTGACAAGCAGATTTTAGCCAGCGGTGCTGATGACAAAACAATTAAACTTTGGGAACTAGCAACAGGAGAGGAAATTCGCAGTCTGATCGGTCATTCTGACTGGTTTGCTGGGGTGAAGTCTATTGCTATAAGTCCTAACGGTCAGGTTCTTGTCAGTGGCAGCGATGACAAGACGATTAAACTTTGGCAAGTAGATAATGGCTGGGAAATTCGCACGCTCAGGGGTCATTCTGGTTCGGTGAGATCAGTAGCAATTAGCCCCGATGGTCAGATTCTAGTAAGTGGCAGCGACGATAAGACCATCAAAATTTGGCACCTAGAAACTGGTCGAGAAATCCGCACCTTGAAAGGACATTCCTGGCCCATTTATTCCGTTGCTATCAGTCCCGATGGTCAGACGATCGCTAGTGGTAGTTGGTATGGCACTATTAAACTTTGGCAGCTCAGTACGGGTAAGGAAATCTGCAATCTCAAGGAGCATGTAGCGGTAGTCAATTCCCTAGTATTTAGTCCAGATGGGCAGATGTTAGTAAGTTGCTCTAGTGATAAGACGATTAAAATCTGGCGGCCTGAGGTTTAAGGTGCATTACGCTAGGGACAGCGCTATTATATAGACGGATAGATAAATGGACAAACTAATTGCTTTTGGATGGTATGGTGGTAAATTTAACCATTTAAGCTGGCTTCTACCTCTGCTACCAGAAGCAAGTCATTATTGTGAACCTTTTGGGGGATCGGCAGCTGCTCTCATCAATAGAAAGCCGTCTCCTGTTGAAACCTACAACGATATTGATGGAGAAGTTGTCCACTTCTTCCGAGTTCTTAGAGACAGGCATGAAGAACTGATAAGAGCTATAGGACTTACACCTTTTTCTAGAGAAGAACTCAGGATTGCTGTAGAAGAAGCAGTCGAAAACCTCTCAGATGTAGAACGAGCGCGTCGCTTTTTTGTGAGAGCTCGCCAAGTGAGAACAGGCTTGGCACAAACAGCTAGTGTTGGACGGTGGGCCCATTGTAAACTGACTAGTCGTGCAGGGATGGCAGGTGCAGTTTCCCGTTGGCTGGGTAGTGTTGAGGGATTATCTGAAATTGTGCAGAGACTTTTACGAGTTCAAATAGAAAATTCTCCTGCTATCAAAGTTATTGAACGCTTCGATAGTGAAGAAACACTTTTTTACTGCGATCCTCCTTATCCTCATGATTCCCGTGGCGATGCCAATGCTTATGGCTATGAAATGACCGATAACGATCATCGGGAACTGGCTAGAGTGCTTCACAAAGTAAAAGGTAAGGTTGCTTTGTCAGGTTACCACTGCGAATTACTGGACAAGCTTTATCAGGATTGGAACTGCATTGAGAGCTATCCGAAGCAGTGTCTTTCCGTCAAGCAGCCTCGAACGGAGGTACTCTGGACTAATTATGATGTACCGCAGGATGGAATCGGATGGCAGAACCAAGAGAAATCCTCGATGCCGCTTTTCGACGCGCTCTCAGTAACTTGGGAGAATCCTTTAGTTACTGATGAAGAAATAGGGGTAGAAGAGGTTTAGGGTTTTTGAGTATTTTGTATGCTTAATAATCTGGTGTAGAGACGTTCCACCGGAACGTCTCTACTGTGGGGGTGCTAAGAGGGTAAGCCGTGCTAGGCTACCGATAGCTAGAGTTGTTATTTAGGCATAAACCTGGAAAACGACATCAGCGATATAACCGAAGGCTACAGGCCCTAAACCAGAGGCAGCAGGAGAGTTAACGCTCAGCAAACCAGCAGCTTCATAGAAGCCCGGTTTTAATCCAACTGCTGCCGGACTGGGTGCAGAGTAGGTGATGGTGTACTTTTTGGTGCCAGCCATGGTGGTGACGGTAGGTGCGCTCAGGTTAACTTCTGGTGCATCACCAATACCTTCAATGGCGTAGGTAACATCAATTGCCATCCCGATATACATGAGCAGATCGGTTAAAGTACCGCCACTGAATTCTACATCCACAGAGATGGTAAAGGCTTCGTTAGCCTTGATGATGTAGGGGGAACCGCTACCAGCACCTTTAAAAGTCAGGTTAGATAGACAAACTAATACGGGGGGTAGGGGAACTTCAACGGTAACTTCTCGATCGGCAATTTGGGGATTGTGTTGAGGATTTAGTAATGACATGGAGGTAAATTTCCTTAGTTTTTTGTTCAGGTTGTTGGAGTCATGAACTAGCTTTATTTGGATTAACTTTTCTAGTTTTGGCTTGTAGTTAATTCGTCCTTGGCTGTTCATGTTTGTATGATGGCAAGGCTCCTTGACCCTGTGCAGTACCCTAGGGGGGTACTATTTCCCGAAACCCACCCGGAGTTTGATGATACTGCTGTGTTCTTGTGGGCGAATATCGAAAGAATAGAGGCAAAGGAGAAAACCCAGTCTTCAAAAACCCGCGATCGCACTTTCGCCGTACCCAATGCGATCGCCATACAGGAGGAAAAGAATGACCGAACCCAGCATTCAAGTAGTTAACCGACTTGTAGAAGCAATAGCCGCCAACCGGGAAGTGGCAGATCTACAGATTGATGCTTTAAATACAACGGTAGAGAGAACTAGCTCCAATGTTAACCGTGCTATAGAAGCAATGCAGCAGACCGTATGTGTCCCCCCAATCCCCCAAGGAAAGGCGGGAGAAATTTCTTGTTCCCCCCAAGGTTGGGGGGTTAGGGGGGCGACTCGGCAGATTTGAAGTTACCTGAGGCGATCGCGGAAAAGGAAGCAACGTTATGAAAAGAAATCACTTTAAAAAACTAGGCCGCTTATTGGTCACAATCAGCACTATCGCCTGCGCATTTTTCCTGCTATTGTTTATTTTATTCTCCCCTATCTCCACCAGCCAGGAAGCCCCCTATATCTCGGTTTTTCAGGAAGTTTGGCAAACTGTTAATGATAATTTTTACGATCCTCAATTTAATGGAGTTGACTGGCAGGCGATTCAAAAAAAGTATGAACCCTTAGTAAAACAGACAAAATCTATCGATGAGGCCGCAGTTGTCATCAATCAAATGTTATCAGAGTTAAACACCTCTCATACCCGTTTCTATACCCAAACTGAACCTGCCTATTACCAACTTCTGGGTATCTTCAACCAAGGTTCTTTCGCAGAGGCGATCGCTAAACTTTTTCCCAATGGCAACTTCAACTATACCCATATTGGCATTTTCACTAAAAATATTGACGGCAAAACCTTCATCACTGGTATTCTAGATAACACTCCTGCCGCTCAAGTGGGTCTCCAAGTAGGAGACCAAATCCTAGCTGTTGATGGCCAGCCCTACCAACCAATAGCCTCATTTGCTGGCAAAGCTGACCAAGAGGTTGAGCTATCAATTCAACCTACTCCCGATCCCAACAGCATCAAAAAGATAACCATAATTCCTCGAAAAATCAACCCGAACACGGTTTTATTAGATGCTATGGACAATAGTATCGAAATTATCGAGCAAGAACAGCTAAAACTAGGCTATATCCACATCTGGTCTTATGCAGGCGAACAATATCAAGAATTGCTGGAAGATGAAATTGCCTATGGCCGACTTAAACAAGCTGATGGTTTAATTTTAGACTTAAGAGATGGCTGGGGTGGAGCGACTCCCAATTACCTCAATATTTTTACTGACAAAGTCCCCATATTAACTATGGTAGAGCGGGATGGAAGACCCAGAACCATAGACTATCAGTGGCGCAAGCCTGTGGTTATGATTGTAAATGAGGGCACCAGAAGCGGTAAAGAAATTTTGGCCTATGGCTTTAAGCAATATGGTATCGGCAAAACAGTCGGCACTAAAACCGCAGGAGCAGTGCTGGCAGGCCGTCCCTTCCTAATGCAAGATGGCAACCTCCTATATCTCGCTGTAGCTGATGTTTTTGTGAATGGAGAACGCCTAGAAGGGAAAGGCGTGATTCCAGATATTGAAGTACCATTTCAGGTCGAGTATGCAGGGGGAAGCGATCCCCAAAAAGACAAGGCAATAGAGGTACTAGTGCGCTGAGAAACTGCCAAAAAATAAATTATCAA
>DNXU01000452.1:28058-33372 GCA_003505715.1 Cyanobacteria bacterium UBA8803
TTTTTTATTTGGGAGTCCCTTATAGCTGGGGGAGTACGTCAAAAACTGAGCAATTGCAACAGTTCAGCTTCGCTGAGTTGCTTAATCCCTAGGTCTTGAGCCTTTGCAAATTTAGAACCCGCATCCTCACCAACTACTAAATAGTCAGTTTTAGAACTGACGGAATTGGTTACTTTACCGCCAGCGTTTTGGATCAACTCCTTGGCCTCGTCTCGTTTCAGCGTTGGTAAGGTGCCTGTAATAACAAACGTTTTACCACTTAAAGGTTGACTGGTTGGTGGGGTTTGGGTTTTGACTAACTCTGCGAGTTGCAACCCTGCCTCCCGCAGTCGGTTAATTAAGGTTTGATTGCTCTCAATCTGGAACCAATCCCAAACTGACTGAGCAATTTCTGGCCCAATTCCGTAAACCCCTGCAATATTTGCAACCGTTGCCCCAGCTAGCTG
This sequence comes from Cyanobacteria bacterium UBA8803, assembly GCA_003505715.1. Lineage (GTDB taxonomy): Bacteria > Cyanobacteriota > Cyanobacteriia > Cyanobacteriales > Coleofasciculaceae > UBA8803. The sequence goes on from DNXU01000452.1 coordinate 28,505, forward strand.
TTCAACTGTGGGAAAATTCTGGGTTAGGGTTTGAGCGTTAACGCTGCCAACGTGACGAATTCCTAAACCGTAGAGGACTCGCGACCAAGGTTGGGTTTTAGAATTGGCGATCGCTCCCACCAATTTTTCAGCTGATTTAGCACCAAAGCGTTCTAAAGAGTCTAACTGCTGAGGTGTGAGGTCGTAAAGGTCAGCTACCGATCGCACTAAACCTCGCTCAACTAGCTGGTCTACTAACTTTTCCCCCAAACCGTTAATATCAAGAGCGTTGCGGCTGGCCCAGTGGATTAGGGAACCTTTGAGAATGGCAGGACAAGAAGAATTAATGCAGCGAGTAACTGCTTCCCCCAACTCTCGCTCCACTTGAGATCCACAAACGGGACAATGGGCGGGCATCTGGAACAGGGTAGTACCGGAAGGACGCAATTCCGGCAGGACGCGCACCACTTCCGGGATAATCTCACCTGCTTTGCGCACAATTACCGTATCCCCGATATGGAGATCTAATTCGCGGATGCGATCGCTATTGTGGAGAGTGGCTCGCGCTACGGTTGTCCCAGCCAACTGTAATGGTTGCAACTCTGCTACTGGCGTCAATGCTCCCGTTCTACCCACCTGAACTGTAATATCTAGGACGCGAGTTGGTGCTTCTTCAGCAGGATATTTAAGAGCGATCGCCCAACGGGGAAATTTTTGAGTAAACCCCAGTTGTTCTTGCAATGGCAGGGAATTGAGTTTAACCACCACTCCATCAGTCATGTAAGACAAATTCCGCCGCTGGGTATCCCACTCATTGTAATAATTTCCGACTTCTGCAATAGAGGCACAGAGTTTCCGATTGGGATTTACCCGAAATCCCAAACTTTGCAGTAACTCTAGGCAGTCCCATTGAGTACGAACCACATCCGCATCATCTTTGCCGGGAATGTGAAGGGTGTAAGCAAAGAAATCCAGCCGCCGTCGTGCCACAATGCGAGCATCTAACTGCCGCAACGTCCCCGCTGCCGCGTTGCGAGGATTGGCAAATACAAGTTCACCCCCTTGCAGACGTTCTTGGTTAATCTCCTCAAATACATCAATGGGCAAAAACGCTTCGCCGCGCACTTCCACCATTGGCGGTGGTGTTTCTAAATTCAAACGCAAGGGAATTGAGCGAATAGTGCGGACATTCTGGGTAATATCTTCACCCGCAATCCCATCTCCTCGCGTTGCTCCTCGCACCAAGATCCCATTTTCATAGGTCAGCGCTAATGCCGAACCATCGATTTTCAGTTCGCAGACATATTCCCTAGGGAATGGAGAGTTGGGTGGCAGGTGGCGCTGCCAGCGTTCTTGCCATTTCGCCAACTCCTCCATGTTGAAAGCATTTTCCAAACTATAGAGGGGGATATTATGCCGCACCGAGGTAAATTGAGTAGCGGGTTTCTCACCCACGCGCTGGGTAGGACTATCCGGCGTCACCAATTCCGGATGCTGGATTTCTAAGTCTTGCAGTTCCCGATACAGCCTGTCGTAGACAGTATCCTCCATTAGGGGAGCGTCGAGGACGTAGTAGGCGTAGCTGGCTTTTTGCACCAGTTGCCGTAGTTCTTTAGCCCGTTGTTGTATTTCAGGTGTAACTGCTGTCACGGCTCCATCATCCTCAACGTGCCTTTGACTCTCTCTAGTTTAGCTGTACTATACGATTGATATCTGTAGGGGCAGTAAGATCTCTTGCTTCAAATCCCATCAGCCATGCGTCTCCCCAGATTTGGCATCATTAGTCTCGTCACCTTCTTGATAGTCGTTCTTCTCCAAATTGATTGGGGATTTCCCAGTCATTTATTAAGTGCACGACAAGCTGAAGATGGGCAATTTTTCCCACAGTCCCAAGTTTTGGCGCAAACTTCAGAGGTGCGGAAAGCAGAAGCAGACCGACTTTTAGAGCAAGGGATTGAGCAGTTTAATACTAGTCAATTTGAAGCAGCATTACAATCTTGGCAACAGGCACTGGTAATCTACCAGCAAATTAAAGATCGCTTTGGTGAGGGAAATGCGCTGGGTAATCTGGGAATTGCTTACGATGCCCTAGGGAACTATACCAAAGCCATTGAGTACCACCAGCAGAGTTTAACGCTGGCACGGGAAATTAAAGATCGCTTTGGTGAGGGAACAGTACTGGGTAATTTGGGAGCAGCTTACCTTTCCCTGGGGGACTATCCCAAAGCCATTGAGTACCACCAGCAGCATTTAAAGATCGCACGGGAAATTAAAGATCGCAACGGTGAGGGACGAGCGCTGGGTAATCTGGGTAATGCTTACTATGCCCTAGGAGACTATACCAAAGCTATTGAGTACCACCAGCAGTTGTTAGCGATCGCACGGGAAATCCAAGATCGTAACGGTGAGGGACAAGCGCTAGGTAATCTGGGCAATGCTTACCATGCCTTAGGGGACTATACTAAAGCCATTGAGTACCACCAGCAAAGTTTAGCGATCGCCCGGGAAATTAAAGATCGTCGAGGTGAGGGAGCAGCACTGGGTAATCTAGGACTTGCTTACTATGCCCTAGGGGACTATACCAGAGCAATTGAGTACCACCAGCAATTGTTAGCGATCGCACGAGAAATTAAAGATCCTGAGGGTGAGCGAATAGCACTGGGTAATCTGGGAAATGTTTACCATGCTCTGGGGGACTATACCAAAGCTATTGAGTATCACCAGCAGAATTTAGCGATCGCACGAGCAATTCAAGATCGCCGAGGTGAGGGAGGAGCGCTGGGTAATCTGGGCATTGCTTACCATGACCTAGGAGACTATACCAGAGCAATTGAGTACCACCAGCAGCATTTAGCGATCGCACGGGCAATTCAAGATCGTCACGGTGAGGGAGCAGCACTGGGTAATTTGGGACTTGCTTACTATGCCCTAGGGGACTATACCAGAGCAATTGAGTACCACCAGCAACATTTAAAGATCGCACGGGCAATTCAAGATCGCCGAGGTGAGGGACGAGCGCTGGGTAATCTGGGAGGAGCTTATCTTTCCCTAGGAGACTATACCAAAGCGATTGAGTACCATCAGCAGTTTTTAGCGATCGCAAGGGCAATTCAAGATCGAGACGGGGAGGGAACAGCACTAGGTAATCTGGGAGGAGCTTACCTTTCCCTAGGAGACTATACCAAAGCGATTGAGTACCACCAGCAGTTCTTGGCGATCGCCCAGGCAATTCAAGATCGCCACGGTGAGGGACAATCCCTAGGTAATCTAGGACTTGCTTACTATGCCTCAGGGGATTATACCAAAGCGATTGAGTACCATCAGCAGAGTTTAGCGATCGCACGGGCAATTCAAGATCGCAACGGTGAGGGAAAAGCACTAGGTAATTTGGGCATTGCTTACGATGCCCTAGGGGACTATACCAAAGCCATTGAGTACCACCAGCAGCATTTAGCGATCGCACGGGCAATTCAAGATCGCCAGAGTGAGGGAGCAACACTGAACAATCTGGGACTTGCTCTCTACAAATCTGGCCATCTCATCACCGCCGCGCAAACCCTATGGGATGGTATTAAAGTTCAAGAATCTATCCGAGCGGGATTAGGCAGTAACGATGCCTTCAAAGTTTCCATTTTCGAGCAGCAAGCTCGCACCTACCGTATTTTACAAGAAGTCCTAGTTGCTCAGAATAAAACCAATACTGCCTTAGAAATTGCCGAACGAGGTCGAGCCAGAGCTTTTGTGGAGTTATTAGCCACTCGGTTATCCCCCGATTCCACCCAACCATCTAACATTCCCCCACCTACTCTGGCAGAAATTCAACAAGTTGCTCAATCTCACCAGGCCACTCTGGTGCAATATTCGATTATTTACGATGAGTTCAAAATTCAGAATAAACCAGAATGGCGCGAATCGGAACTCTATATCTGGGTCATCCCACCTACTGGTGAAGTCACCTTCCGTAAAGCTGATCTCAAACCCCTGTGGCAGCAAGAGGATATCTCTCTTGATGAGCTAGTTTACATCAGCCGCGATGCTATGGATGTTCGAGGTTTGCGGATTGCCACAGCCCGTCCTCGACCTGGATTTGCACAAAAACGACATGCCAACCTGACCCAAAAATTACAGCAACTCCATCAAATTCTGATCGATCCCATTGCTGACTTATTACCCACTAACCCAGCCCAACATATCATCTTCATCCCTCAAAAATCTTTATTTCTAGTCCCCTTCCCAGCACTGCAAGATGAGAACGGCAAATATCTGATCGAAAAACACACTATCCTGACTGCACCTGCCATCCAAGTTCTACAACTAACCGCTCACCAAAAAACCAGGATTTTGCCAGCAGATACAAAAATTGAGAACAATCAGGCTGTGGTAGTGGGGAATCCAGTTATGCCTAAGGTGCGTCCCGATTTTGACCAACCGCCAGAATCCCTAGCTCCCCTACCGGGTGCAGAACTAGAAGCTAAAGCCATTGCGCCCCTCCTCAATACGCAGCCTCTACTAGGCAAACAAGCCACTGAGGCAGCCATTAAACAAATGCTACCCCAAGCCAGGATAATTCACCTCGCCACTCACGGACTCCTCGATGAAATGCGCGGACTGGGAAGTGCGATCGCGCTTACTCCCTCTAATCACGAAGATGGCTTACTTACAGCTGAAGAAATCCTCGATTTAGACTTAAAGGCCGAATTAGTTGTCCTGAGTGCCTGCGATACAGGGAGAGGACGAATTACTGGGGATGGCGTAGTCGGATTATCTCGCTCTTTAATTAGTGCGGGTACGGCCAGCGTAATTGTATCCCTGTGGCAGGTGCCGGATGAATCTACAGCTTTTCTGATGACCCAGTTTTATCAAAATCTGCAACAAAATTTAGATAAAGC
>DNXU01000452.1:33377-33551 GCA_003505715.1 Cyanobacteria bacterium UBA8803
TTGCGGCAAGCTATGCTGACAACCATGAACCAAACCCCATATGCTCAACCTTTACAATGGGCGGCCTTTACCTTAATTGGAGAGATCTAATGGTTGGCAACTGAAGGAAATTGACGCACCCCTACTAATATCAAATCCGGGTTGACTACCTCTCTTATCTTCTTCCTCTTCTTC
>DNXU01000452.1:33592-35867 GCA_003505715.1 Cyanobacteria bacterium UBA8803
TTTAAAAGGGGGGTAATGGCAGCGGATTTGGGATCAGAAGACCTCGCGTGCAGCTAAGTGAGCTTCTATTTCCTGGTGGGTACGCCAGACAGGTCGCAACGCCTTGCGAGCCAACAACTCCACCTGATCGCCCAGATGTGGCGAACCGGGTTGAGTTGCACTACCGTAACTCGTGAGTACCATCGCCCGGACTGGATTAGAAAACTCAATTGCAGCGACAAAGGAATCTCCACTCCTAGCTTCAAAGCGCCCGTCTTCTGAAGAGGCGAACCCGAGGGTTCGGAAAATGCCAAGGCTACCGGGACCGCCATTGGCAGGCAGATCTAAGCCACCGTAGCGCAACCGGAAAACCTCTCCCCACGGAATGTCCAGCCTTCCATAGGTCGCTTCAACCTTAGCAGCTGCGGCTTCTAGTGCGATCGCCGCACTAGTTGGATCGGCAATACCATCGGGTGTAGCGAGCGGGTCTTTCTCATTCCAGGGGATAGCAAAAAAGTTAGAAAAGTTGGTTTCTAAGTCTACTTCTTCAACCCAGAAGGAAAACAGCACTGCGCCACGACTATCGGCGTTGGCTTGACGATCCCAGGCTTTCAGCACCTCAGCCGCCCGACGTACTAACTCTCCCCCCTGCTGCTGTGCGGCAGCAGTAAGATCGTCAATCAGGCGCTCCGCTAGTTCCATGCGTGTCGAGTGCTTGTACTTCACCATTTCCGCGAAGGCAATCCGTTCGTCCCCGGCAAGCAGGCGAGCTGAGCGTTGCGCTCGGAACTCCATGTAACTACGCTCTGCCATATAGGATGGATAATCATCTGGATCGAGAGCAGGTGGAAACGTTGTAGTCCAAGGGGCGTCATTCGCATTCTGTAGCCAGCCGCTCGGTGGATCGAGGACGCGAGGGAGATCGCGGTAGGGATGTACTTCTGTCCACAAGGTAGTGGACGTATCGCCAGGAATGATACCTGACCAGGATTCAAAATCGCCTTGAGTTCGGACTGGGACTTGACCGTTGAACAAATGCAAGATGTGTCCGTCCCGATCCGCATAGAGTACCGTGAACATCGGAATCTGCAAACGCTTGAGAGCAGCTTCAAACTCAGCTAGGTTTTGGGCACGCGCCATATCCCACCATTCCTCTAGTACTCCAGGCTGGTCAAGACCAACAACCCGTAAGGCAATAGCTTTGTCGTCTTTGTATACCACAACAGGTCCGTGGACGGAACGTCGTACTAGTAGGGGTTCTTTACGCAGGGTGCCGTCAGCCTGCTTGACTTTCAAGGTTTGTTCTTCGGTGTCAAAGGCTCGAACCTCGCCATCTAACTGGTAGCCTCTATTAAAGAGCTTCAGTTCGTAGGCATCCCAGCCGTCATGGGTGTTCACGGTATGAGTCCAACCTAAGTTATCGTTGAAGGCAATGGTCAAGACTGGGATACCGACCAGTGACGCTCCGTAGGCATCAATGCCTGGGGCTGTTAACTGAGCTTCGTACCACAGGAATGAATCTGACCAAGGGAGGTGCGGATTGGCAAGCAGCATGGCGTTGCCACTCTCTGAATGGGAAGGGGCGATCGCCCAACCGTTGGAACCCAATGTTTCCCGAAGTGAGGTACTAGCAGAATTCCACCCCTCGCTGACCCTGGCAACCCTTTGCGGATTGACGACAAACGTAAAATGAAGTACCCGCTGAAGTTGAGCCAGCACGTCCACGCTATTAACTGGCAGTACAACCTCAACTTCGTCATCGATCAGTTCGGTATGCTCTCGGGCATAGGCGTTAATCCCTGCTGTGAAAGCATCGAGATTGCTGCGAAAAGCTGGATTCTGAGCGTCGTACCATTCGCGGGCGCGAGTCGGGACTCCCATAGTTCGGAGCCATTTGTCCGATTCTAGGTACTTTTCCCCCCAGTATTCAGCGGCTTGTCCGCGTGCTTGACCGTAGAGGCGCAAGAGTAAGTTGCCGTGGCTTTGCATCTGTGCCCAGCCAAAGGCGTAGAAGAGACTCTTAGCGTCCTTGCCATAGATGTGAGGAACACCATACGTGTCCCAAAGGATTTCTGTGTTTTTTAGTCCAGTAGCAGGGCTATAGATACCTGCCAACAACGCAAAAAGGAAGCCAAGGATTAACGCAAACAGTAGGAACAGTTTTCTTTTAAAACTACTACGCTGTTGCACCCTTCCTTTGAGAAAGCTTAAGCTACTTTGAACAGGTGCTGGCTGAGATCGAGTAGGAAACATTGGATTATTATCGTAATTTTGCCCCCCCAACCTTGGTAGGGCG
>DNXU01000243.1:0-4839 GCA_003505715.1 Cyanobacteria bacterium UBA8803
CATAACACCAGGGGGAAGGGGAAGTTTTTACGGAACTCTTCCCTTACTTGATTGGCTGCAATCAAAAGGTTATCAATGTCTGCCACTGACTCTAAGCCAAGTGATGTGGTATCCGTTAAATGTTAGGCTGAGTGGGTGCCACTTGCTTCCTAATTTCATAAATTACAGAGACGCGATTAATCGCGTCTCTACCCAATATTAGAATTATGAATAAGCTTACAGAACAAGAAAAAGAACAAGAATATCAATTGATTGGCGATTATCTTACTCAATTACCTTCAGAAGAGCTGATATCTCATGCAAAGACAGACGAGCAGCGAAAGGAGTGGTTCACTTTGAGACTGCACTATATATTCCTGTCAGTGTTTTGGAAAGAAAGACTGTATAGCATAGCTAACCCATTGGATCGCGTTGTTGATGAGAAACAAATTGACCCATTGATTTATGAACTTTACAAGCTAAGGGCAACTTACCTCTTGCGTCTATGGAAACTCATAAAAGTTGCTGAGCCGCTATACCGCGAAAGCTATATAAAAGCAAACATATCCTTTAAGTACCCTTTCAAATCGCCCTTTGAAATGTTCATTGCGTTCTTGCAAGAGGAAGCTGAAGATGAGTTTTTGCCCTGTTTACAGGGTTACTACGAAAAATCGCTACCTAAGATGAGAGAAATGATAGATTTAGGTCAAAAGGCGCATTTAATTGAAGATAAATTAAGTTCAACAAATATAGTTATTGAAGACCAACGCAATTCAATCGAAAAGTCTAAATATAAATCTTTGGAAAAGAAGCATTTCCTTAAAGAAAGACGCTGGTATTTTCTTTTCATTACCTTTTGTCGTATAAAAGGAAATTCACACAGAAAGATTAGAAACAAATTTAATCAGTTTATGGAGGCGTTTTACCAACTTCAGAAAAATATAGCTACTTCAACTCGTAAGAGAGAATCCCCTACCTGGCAAAAAACATACTCCTATGCTTGGAAAAAGGGTAGGAAAGTGCGTGCGAACAAAGGTGGTGCTTATCAGGATTAACAATTCTTCACATCCTTGACACATTCGATCTAAGCACTAGGAGCAGGATCTAATCTCAGAAGTGTAAACCTCATATCAGAGGAAATCAATGATGAGACCATCGGCTTCAAAAGAAGACGTTCTCGCGGTTGTTATTTTAATACTCGTGATTGGCTCTGTGATACTTGCCGTCATTGACCAAAGCACTCGCCCAGCTTTTGCTGATCTAACAAAAGTGACTTTAGGTGCTTACATCGGTTTGCTGATACCCAACAAGAATCGAGAGAATGATAACAGCTAAAGAAAGTCAAACCCTTTTTTACACGTATCTGGCTCAATCCCTGCATCGGCTCCTATGACGAGGTGGCTAAGTATGAGCAACAAACCAAACAAAGCTACTGGGCGTCTGACTTTTTCCAGCTAGCGCCGGACTATGACCTAGTTGGTCAGACGCTGGAAGCCATTGAGACAGCACAGCGGCAGTAGCTCGACTCATTGAGGTGAACCTTAGCAATAAGCAACGAACATGGAATCTTTTAGTTTGAGCCATTCTTGAATCGCAGCTGTTTCATCTTGGCGAATCGGTTCACCATTTCTTTCAGGATGACGACTGTAAAAGACTGCATTAGCCAGACGTTCTCTCAAAGCTTCATCATCATTCGGGAAAGTCCAATCTGGCTCACCACATCCAGGGCTATTTGGGTCAACCTTGTGGTAGCGCAACCCGCCTTGATCAATAACTTGCCGAATGACATTCCACTCCTGGATGTACTCATATTCATCTGAGCGCAGTTTTCTACGATTGAGTTCAGGGTGCAAATTGCCAAACAACCAATCCGTCACACTGTCAACTGATTGTTCACGGGTTTCAGCCAGGGCAATGTTTGGGCTACTCAGAATTAATCCAATGCTTCCGGTACTTGTGAACACAATTGCTAAAGCAAGGAATGAAGAGACAGATTTTAGTATTGTTCGCTGATGCGACATGAGAAAAACTCCTTTTGATCAGAATTAGCTGCAAGGTTTTTCAACGCCTGATCGCTCGACGAATCGGTTTGAGCATTGATCGCTTCTTCACGAGTTTGGGCAGCATTTGCTGTGAGAGTACTCCTACAAACGATCACGGTAGCCAGGATGCCTGTAATTGTTACAAAAAGTAATTTGGGTCGCATAGATTGAGAGCCGTAATAAATTGTCTCGTGTAGGCAATCGTACAACCAAGTCAATAAAAGCACGTAACTCGAAGCCTGAAACCCAGATATAAGAAGCTTTTTGAAATTTTACCTCAAATCAATTCTGCTTTGATGTCAAAACATACTAGTCTACCATAGTCTCATGAGGATGAGTGAGTTCTAGGGGAAAGGTGCGATCAAACCGTGATATTTTATGGGGATGGGGAGGAGTGCGATCAGCTTAGTTCTAGGGGAATTAGGGGGCATTGCATCCATCACAACTCACTAACAGTCCCCCAACTCTCCAAATCTGGGGCTAACCGAATCAGCTTGCACAACACCTCATCATTCACCCATAACACCAGGGGGAAGGGGAAATGTTGGCGGAATTCTTCCCTTACTTGGTTGGCTGATATCAACAGGTTATCAATGTCTTTCACTGACTCTAAGCCAAGTATCATCAATTAGGATTCTAGGGAATTTATTAGAGATGCGATCGCATTCAGTCACACCTCAGCAAACAACACAAACCCCTCTAGAAAAGGTGAGCTGAGGGGCTGTGGGGTTTTCTGTATTAGATATTGGGGAATCTGCCTATTGTTTTTGTTTGCGTTTGAGGGTTGAAGCTGCGCCTATTAAACCTATTGTTAACAGACCCAGCGTTACCGTTGGTTCAGGGACAGGGACAACCCTAATGTTGTACTTATACCCTCCGGTTTGAGTTGAGTTGTCAGGGAAAGTAAAGGTTCCGCCAAACGTTAGGGTGTGCTGACCACGATACCTCCAGGTAGAATACCTCTATCCCTAGAATTTATTTGTGAAGTGTTGATGAAGCCAGCCCAGAATCATGTAAAGTATGGTAAAGCGTAAGGTCTGAGTGAGCGATCGCACCCAGCACCCAGCACCCCATGCCCTCACTTCCCAAACGGTTGCCCCCACCTATCCCAATTCTCTTTATTGTTATAGATAATTGAACGGCGATCGCCACCTCAAAATCAGACTCAACTCTAAATCCTGCCTTGCCTTGCGCTCTGTGGGGGTATCCCACCAAAACGCTATGTTGACTGCTCTCTCCAGACCATATTTATAGTGGAGGTCGTGGTAGTGGGAGATGTACTGCTTACAGTCATGCTCACCCTTCCATCTCTTATTAGAGCGGCACGTCTCCCCAACGTAGAGTAGCAGCGGGACTTTGCTGTCTATGACGAAATACAAGCAGGCATCACCGGGACTATCAGTGGGGTATTGCCAGAAGGAAAGCGATCGCACCTGCAAACTGAACGGGTCTATCTGGTCTGGGTCGCAGTGTGCCGGGGCGAGGTCGAATAGTGTTGCCTGCTGAGGTGGCTGGCTTACTTTGACCCCCTGCTGGTAATTGAATATCTGGCTTTTCCACCGCACCAGGGCGCTTTTGTCCATGACCAGTGTTTCTGATCTGGGTGTCCTTTTCGGTTGGTCTGGGAATAGGTTGAGTTGTTCCAGGGAGGTTTCTCCTCATTCGGTCTTTCCCAGTTTGCCACAAGTGAGGGAGGGGAGTTCTAGGGGATTTGCTTAATTTATCCGGACGGAGCAAAAAGGGCAGCGGATACAGGAATAAGTAGATGCACCCTGATGACTGCCCTCAGCGCTTCCGTTAGTTCTGGGGGTTTTTTATTGGAGTTGTTGAGAAAATTAAAGTCATCTATCCTAGGGGGGATATCAATAGTAATACATTAGTGATTTTGAACTTTTCAGTCTTGTTTAAGTTCCAATAAGAAATATCTCCAGAACTGAACATCAATAAAGATTTAAAAAGGCTTGGGCTTAATTTTATTGTTCTATTTTAGCTTTGATACAAGAGATTGGTCTGATAGTAAACTCTTGTCCTGTAAAGCTGTAGAAATAAATTATGAAAACTTCAGGGTTGCTCGGACGAATTAGCTCCAGAGTCGTTGGTGTTCTCACTTCGATTTTTGTTGTCGGCGGATTTGGTGTATTACCTGCCTACGCTGATTACTGGCAGTTGCAAGATGGCTTTGAATATAATCCTTCTAGTACCTGGACTCTTTATCACTCGGGAAATGGCAGTGGCGGCTTTGATATCAAGGCGGGGAGATCTCGCTCAGGATATAACAATGCTTGGCTTACTGTTCTAACTGGTTGGTCGTCGGTTGGCAGAACAGTTGTATTCTCGCCCTACTTTTCTGGAAGAACTCTCAATTGTAATGCGCAAATCTACATTCAGCCTCTTATTGGTAGCTCAAAACTCAATTTTGAGGTTATCGATCCTAGTACCTGGAGATATGTCGCACTCAAGACCGTCACAGTAACTGGTGGATCATACCAAGCAGTACTAGTGGGACCATTCATACCAGCCCGTAAAGATCTTTTTGTACGGGTTTCCCTTCTCGGCAATGGAACCGCCAGCGCAGCTCGTGTCGATGATCTTACTGTTGGGTGCCAGTACTACTGATTACTTCCAGTAGGTAATTAAGGGTAGCGGTATCGTTGGGTTTAGCGGTTGAACCTTGCTGATTTTGGCAATTTACGCACAATAAGTAGATTCACTCTAATAACTTGCCCTCAAGGCTTCGGTTAGCTCTGGGGGTTTTTAGTTGAAGTTGGTTCTGGAGAACACTAGAGTCAGACCTATAGTCTGATGTATTTAAAATTAA
>DNXU01000243.1:5032-8839 GCA_003505715.1 Cyanobacteria bacterium UBA8803
TTCTCGTTCGCCACCACTGCGGGGGGTAACCTAACAGGAGGTCGTATCTTAGAATAATCGCCCCTGCTGAATACTACCCACTGTTTCCCACAGATAACCCCGGTCGTCAGTACTCATCAGACCCAACTCCAGCTTAAGCCGAGTATTCAAGCGCTCCATCACACGGTCAATTGCCGCATTAGGCAGCCTAATAGCACCAATGAGGAGCCGTATTGACCGTAACTGTACATCAAGTACCCTCAGCTTGTCAGCACTGGCTTCCACCAAGTACGATAACGTTCTCTCTAGAAGAAGTCATCGGACATCATATCATCCCTCATCCCTCTCCCTTCTTGCACTACATCACCCTATTATTGCGGATACATTCCCGATACCAATCGAAACTGGCTTTAGGAATGCGTTGTTGAGTGGGATAATCCACATAAGTAATGCCAAAGCGGCGGTCATATCCCCAAGACCACTCAAAGTTATCCATAAAACTCCAAAGGAAGTAACCTTTGAGGGGATAGCCTTGAGCGATCGCTCGGTGAGCCGCTCGCAAGTGGTGCCGCAGGTAAAAAATGCGGTCAGTATCTATTACTTCACCGTTGGCGTTCACCTGATCTTGAGCCGCACACCCGTTTTCCGTAATCAGCAACGGCAAATCTGGACGGCCTAGGGTTTCGCTAATATGGTGAATGCCCCAATAAACACAATCTGGCACGATATCCAGCCAAGGCATGTGCATTCGGGGATAACCTGGGGGAAAATCGAGAAATTCGTATCCTAACTTGTTGTCTGCTGCCCGGACATAGGTGCCGGAGTAGATGTTAAACCCTAAGAAATCCAAAGGTTGATGAATTGTTTCTAAGTCACCTTCCTGAATATCTGGTGCATTTTCCCCCAACTCTGCCAGTAACAGGGGACTGTAAGCACCTGTGAGGGCAGGAAAAATAATACCGCCATTTTGGCCGCAGGTATGAAATGCCTTTTTCGCCGCTTCTATATGATCTGGTGACTCGATCAGGGGTACGGTTACCGCAAAATTATCCACCAAACTTACCGTACAGGGCACGGGAGAGGCAGCGCGAATAGCCTGAGTACCCAACCCATGGGCCAAGAGGGCGTGATGAGAAGTCTGCCAAACCTCTTTGAGGGAATCAACCTGCGTCCCTGGTGCATGAGGGGGGTCACAATTTACCCCATACCCCATGTGAGTAAAGCAGGGGATTTCATTGAGGGTCATCCAGTGCGTAATGCGATCGCCCAATCGCCGCACCACAGCTGTAACGTAATCAGCATAGTCCACCGCCATCTGCCGACTCTGCCAAGATCCGTACAAGTCTGCCAGGGCTTGGGGAGAGTCCCAGTGAAATAAGGTAGCGTGGGGGGTAATGCCGTACTCGTGCAGACAATCTACTAAACGCTTGTAGAAATCTACTCCCGCTTCATTAACCGTCCCTCGACCCTCTGGCATAATTCGCGGCCAAGCGATGCTAAAACGATAATGTTTGACCCCCAATTGAGCCATCAACTGCACGTCTAGTTCGTAGCGATGGTAATGATCGCAAGCAACAGCACCTGTATTACCACCCCTGACTCTGCCGGGAGTGGCACTAAAGGTATCCCAGACGCTGGGTTGGCGATCTTCTTCAGTAATTGCCCCTTCAATTTGATAGGAGGAGGTTGCCGTTCCCCACCAGAAATCCTCAGGAAATTGGTAGCTATCTGGAAAACAAGGATGAGGGATGAGGGGGAGAATTATTTTCATCCGTTGGTTGCGAGCGATCGCTCATGGGTGCTTAGCTTGAAAATAGGGAACAGGGAATAGGGGAGAGATGGTTTTCATGATGGCTCTTTTCGGTTCGGTTTGGCAATAGGAATTTGGCAAGCTACTCATACCTGACCTTGCAACACCTCTAATTCCTCCCGCAACGATAACGGTGCATATCCTAATCCAAAGGCGATTGAGCTATCTAAGGAAACATCTGGCGGTCTGGGTGCAGCCATTGTCACATCTGCTTGGCTGCAACTTTTCAGCTTAGTTTCTGGTAATTGCAACACCTCGACTAATAAACGGCCAAAATCATAGCGCGACACTCGCTCTTTTCCGCCCAAATGAATAATACCCTGCACCTTTTCTAGAGCTAATAACAATCCTTTAGCTGCCGTTTGACCGCTCACCGGAGTCCGAAACTCATCTGCAAACAAACTTAATTCTTTTCCTTCTCTCAGAATTTGGATGAATGGCTGGATAAAACTACTAGCTGTCGGTGCTGCCCTCCCGAACATTAAAGGCATTCTACAGATAGCTGTGAGGGGATAACGCGCTAACATTCCTTCTTCAGCCTGAACTTTTTGTTCGCCGTAAGCATTGACCGGACAAACGGGGTCGGTTTCTCGATAGGGAGGATTTAAGCCATCAAAAACTAAGTCAGTTGATGTAAAAGCGCAAGGAATAGACAAATCGGCACAAAGTCCTGCGATATTCCAAGATGCGGTGACATTAATAGCTGTAGTTTCATCATGGTGAGTTTGACAAAAATTAGGACTTGATTGAGCGGCTGTATGCATAACTGCTGCTGGCTGGAGTTTCCGGAACAGCTGCTGAAGTTCCTGAAAATTCCGCAAGTCAATATTTACTAGCTTGACGCCCGGAATCTCTAGAGGATGGGAAAAATAGGTGCCATAAACTTCCCATTCCGCTTGAGCGATTTGGCCAAGGTGCCATCCTAAAAAACCGCTGGTTCCTGTAACTAAAAGTTTTTTCATTTTGCTGTTACTTCTAGCGTCTATTGACTTGCATCCAACAATTCCTATCAAGTCCGTTAGCCTTGGTATTGTATCTTGCTCCCCCTCAGTTAAAGGGTAATTGTAGATATGATAATCAATATCATATTTGGAAGGACATTGCCCTATTCCCTGTTTCCTTTTCCCTGTGCCCTTTCACCCAAGTTTATTATCAAGAACGCAGAGTTTTTTAGTAGTTGTAGGGGTTGGCTGGTTCGGGAATTTCTTTGATGGAGTTGGCTTCTATGGTCAACTGGCGTTTGTTATTGAGAGTTTCTGTAATCATTTGCCCTTGTACTTCTATCCAGGTATCGGGTTTATAGGCATTGCGGTTGCCTTTGAGTTTTACGGGTAAACTTACTGGATAAGCATCGGCTGCGCAGCAGGTAATGACAAATCGAGTAATTAAGAGGTATTGAGAAGGTAGATTTGGGGGATAAACTATAAAACCCTGTACGTTGACTTTTTGACCCTTGTAGGCATCCGGTTCGGGGTAGACATTGAGCGTCCTGATCCATTCAATTAGCGATCGCTCCTCTGGTTTGCTGGCGCTGCGAAACGATTGGGGTTGGGATCTCGTAATAGCCAGGGATTCGGTGACTCCACGCTGGATAGCCGTCTGGCTGGTAAAGACTTTCGGTTCTATCAGTAATCCCAGAATCGCTGTAATGATGAGCAAACCACTGCTCCAACCAGGAGGAAACCAGCTCATATGTTGACCCATCGGGACAAGGGTTATAGGCCCTGATGAGCGCGATCGCAATTGACTGATAAGTTGAAATCCTTTCAACGCTGCCAGTATCAACAACACGATGCCAGTACTCATGACCAGCAAAAAGTAATTCGGGTGAATCAGCAAGCTTAACTTCCCGTTCAGCCAGTAGGTGATCAACAATACACCCCAAGCAGCTAGCGCCCATATATCCAACATGGCTAGCCACAGTTGCCAAAGGGAAGGGCGTTGTCTTCGGTAACGGCCTAAGTTTTCGCTAGAAGTCATAAGGTTTTGTTGTTTGTTGTTTGTTGTTTGTGGTTGGT
>DNXU01000243.1:9002-10232 GCA_003505715.1 Cyanobacteria bacterium UBA8803
ATCACCAATCACCAATTACCAACAACCAACAACCAACAACCAACAACCAACAACCAACAACCAACAACTAACTAATATGTAAGTTGACAAATAGGGTTAGTAAAAAGGTTAATTGTGCGGCTAGGCTAAATAGGTAAATGATGGCTCTGCCTTTGAATACTGATATCATTAAGCCGAGTGCTTTGATATCAATCATGGGGCCGAAGACGAGAAAGGCTAATAACGAGCCGCTGGTAAAGGTTGAGGCAAAGGCAAGGGCAAAGAAGGCATCTACGGTGGAACAAATGGATACTACTGCGGCTAGTAGCATCATCGCTAGAATTGAAGTGACAGGGCCTGCTCCTAAACTGATGATGATATCGCGGGGGATGGCAACTTGAATGATTGCTGCTAGGGCACTGCCTAAAATTAGAACGCCTCCTAGCTCCCGCAATTCCTGTACTGTATTTTCTAAGAGCAGGCGCAATCGATCTGCTAGGGGTTTGTTGGGTGTTGCTGCGGCTAATGAGGCTTGCAGGATGGTAGAATCCATGCGCACTGGGCCTTCTGGTTGGCCGAGTAAAAACGATCCGGATTGCAGGAGTGCTGGTTTGGTATCGTCCTGGGTTCCAGTTTTTGGGAAATCGTCCGCTAAAGCGCTTCGAGAAGGCCGCATTGAACGAGTTACTGTTGGTTGCAGTAGGGGACGTAAGTCGGCTTGGGCGCTGAAAACACAGCCGATGAAAATCGCAATTCCTAAGGAAAATAATACCCGCAACACCACAATTTCCGGCTGGTCTCGAAAGGCTACCCAAGTTGACCAAATCACAATCGGATTAATTGTTGGTGCTGCTAGCAAAAACCCAATAGCTACAGGCACGGGTGCCCCTTGCAGCAGCAGACGCCGGGATACGGGTACGTTGCCACATTCACACACCGGAAATAAAAAGCCCGCACAACTCCCAATGGTTGCTCCTAATAAGGGGTTGCGCGGTAGGGCGGCAATTAGCTTGCGCTCATCAACAAACAACAGCAGCAAGCCGGAGAACAAAACCCCAATAAGCAAAAAAGGCATGGCCTCGACCAGCAAACTTAAGAAAAGGGTGAAGGCATTGTTGAGCTGATTCATTAGTTTCGCGATCGAGGAGGTGCTTTTGGCTTAATAATTGCAGTCAGCGCCATTTTATCATTGGGCGATCGGCAGCCTAAGTGGGATGGTGCTAGCTTAAAAGTCGGGAATGGGGAATGGGT
>DNXU01000451.1:0-3850 GCA_003505715.1 Cyanobacteria bacterium UBA8803
ACAACCAACAACTAACAACTAACAACCAACAACCAACAACCAACAACCAATAACTCTAATGAGTAAATCAATCATTGAATTGGTCAATGAGTTACCCACTAGTGGCATGACCGTTTCCGTACTGCAAGCGCTCGATTTTGCTGCTCCGGGTCAGTGGAAAAATGTGGTGGGTTTTGAAAATATGGTGCGCGAGGTGACTCGCGAAAACGACCCAGCCCTAATTCGACAAATTAGCGATCGCGCTCTCTGGCTGTACAACGATAAATCGCAGGGATATCAGCGAGCTATCTGCCTTTTCCAAACCGTTGATAGTACTGATTTTGTCTTAGGTGCAGCTGCCTTAGCGAATAAAGTTAGTGAAAAAATCTCCTTCCTAGGTTTTTTAAATCAGCTCACTCCTAAAGCTGATACGGCTCAAACTATCGATTTGTGCCTGAAAGTTGTCGTCGAGTTAGTAGCTTTCTGCCAAGTGAACGGCATTCCGGGAGACAGCATTCGGGATTTTGTCCGCTCTCTAGCAGACTATAGTAGCGAGTCAATGATGCGAATGGCAGCACTGATCTGTATTGACGGTTTGCTGCCTCTGGGCCCAGACTTTCTGCAATGGGCACAATCAACCTTAGCTGGACTGACTCCCTCACGCTTAGAACAAAATCCGACATTCCAAAAAATCAACAACCTGATTCCTGGTAACAATTCCGCAGGTAAGCTTAACTTTATTGGTGAAAGCTTTAATTCCGTCAAAGGTTGGATGGGAGGTATAGTAGCGGCGCGGGGTTTGACGCCTCAAAAGGTTGCCAACCACCTCCAAGGATTTATAGAAATTGCCGATGATAAGTTGGACTATGTGGCTGCCTTGCTAGATACGACGACTAACTACTACGAACACACTGGCATTCAAACGGTAGCACGTCGTTTAATTGAACGAGCAGCTGCGGAAATTTAAGGAATTAGTAATTGTTCATGGTTTATGGTTACCTATGGTTGGTTTTTGATTACCCATTACCAATTACCTTTTCCACAAGGAAAATAAGGCAAGGGCGATCGCCAATCCGGCTGCTGTTGCTGCTATTGTTAGTGTGTCGGCATGGCGGACGGCGATCGCGACGAATGCCCAGACAATTACCAAAGGGAAAGCAATATCCCTTCGTTGAACCGTCACGGTTGCTGTAATGGCTGCACCGATAATTAGTGCAATTGCTGTCCATGCTTGGGGAGCAATGCCCCAACCACTCCAACCTAGGTTATAGAGGACAATCGCCACATTAAGGATCGTTGCTACACTAATCCATGCCAGATAGATACTTACTGGGATGTGAATGTACCACTTTTCTGACTGAGATACCTTGATAGAGCCTATTCCTAACCGCAGATAAATGCCAATTAGTGATAGCAAGATTAACAGCATTGCCACTAGCGACAGTGCAAATAGTCGGTATTGAAAAAGAAATACCCAACCAATTTGAGCTAAACTACTCAGTACCAAAAGATACCCCATCCGCCGCAAGCTAGCATTTTGTCGTTGGGCAGGAAGTACTTGATGAAATCCCAAGGCAATCAAACCGAGATAAATAACTCCCCAAATTGCAAAGGCATAGTTAGCGGGGATGATTAGAACTTCTTTGAAGAGAGTATTGGAGATTTCACCAATCGTCAGTCCACCGATGGGAACAACATTTGCTAAAATATTAATCCCAAAAGCGGAAACAATGGCAATCAAGTTGCTCAATTGCCTGAGGATATCTTGGTCTAGGTATTTGGTTAACTGTTTCATCCCCTCGCTGAAATCTAACTTCGGCTGCAAAACTGGCCGAAAAAGACAGGCTCACAAAATTTAGATAAAAAGGCTCTGTTTAAATTTTGGCTTGCCAGAGTTACTTTAATTTTTGCTTGATGAACGTTACTAACTGAGATACTTGCTTCTTCAAGCCATCAATTTCTGCCTGCATTTTTTCAATTTTAGCATTCAACGCTTGAATCTCCCCTGCCGACGCACCTGACGCCTCAGCAGATGCTACCGCTGCTGCTGGTTGTGTCCTAACTGGGCGGTTTCCTGCCTTGCGCATTGCCTCCTTGATCGCATCAACGAGTTGTTTCTTCTCAAAAGGCTTTTCCACAAAGGCAAAATACTCAAACGGTTCGGGGATTTTCTCAGCAACCTCTTCCTTTCGACCCGACATCAATACCAAAGGAATTGTCTGAAGTTCTGGATCGTGATCGATTTCCTGGAACACATCCCAACCACTTTTTTTCGGCAGTAGAAAATCCAACATAATTAAGTTGGGGCGTTCCTGGCGAATTAAATTAAGCCCTTCAATACCATCTTTAGCTTCCAGTACTTCAAAGTTACCGGGAGGTAACATTTCTCTAACTCGCATCCGGATGACCTTGCTATCATCAATTACCAGGATTTTGTGACTTGCCACGACTAACTCCTTTGGAGAGGTAATTTAAAGAGAAACTTTAATGTTTAAGCCAACTATTCTTGACTCTAGATGAATAATGAAACTCTAGGCCAAAAACAATTTGATGTAAACGCCACCAGCCATAGCAGCAAGAAATGGCGTTACTGTATCGAGTTGGGATCTACCTAACCCAGATCTACCAGCACTGCTCATACCATACACAGGAGGCTATGTCTGTTAACTGTGATACACCTGACGCTCCCTCTACTCAACTCTTTGCCATTGTGAGATTTAACTCAAAGCAATCTGTGAGCCTGATTCTAGATTAATCTGCTCTGTTCATTAAGCGCAAAAACCCTATCCAACGAAAGTGCTTTACCATTTGTATCGTAACTACTCCCTTTGTGGTTGGTAACCTACTAGAACAATTATGGATTTGCCGATTGAAAACAACCTCCAGGCGACCCCCCTACCAACTCCAGACCAATGGCGAAACGAAATTGAAGCCTTGCCCAACTGGCTGCGACGCCCAATTGGTAAAGCCAGCGAACTTAGCACGGTGCAGCGGATCGTTAAAAAAAGGCAAATCCACACCATTTGCGAGGAGGGGCGCTGTCCTAACCGAGGGGAGTGCTATGCCAACAAGACAGCAACTTTTTTGTTGATGGGTCCGACTTGTACCCGTGCCTGCGCCTTTTGTCAAGTAGACAAAGGCCACGCACCGATGCCTCTCGACCCGGAGGAACCGCAAAAAGTAGCCCAAGCCGTGCAGCTGTTGGGTTTACGCTATGTAGTGTTGACATCGGTAGCGCGAGACGATTTACCGGATGGGGGCGCTGGTTGGTTCGTGGCAACCATGGAAGCGATCCGACATCTCAACCCGGAAACCCTAATTGAGGTGCTGACAGCAGATTTTTGGGGCGGACAACAGATGAGAGAAAGGGAGAGAGAGACGCGAGAGACAAATTTTCATCCCTTGGCTATACGGCAACCGAGTATATTGTCTGATTTACAACGCCAACGAGTAGCCACAGTAGTGGCAGCTCGCCCAGCTTGCTATAACCACAATATTGAGACAGTACGACGGTTGCAGGGCAGGGTGCGCCGGGGTGCTCAATACGAGCGATCGCTGGATGTCCTACGCATCGTCAAAGCCCTTGACCCCACCATCCCCACCAAGTCAGGATTGATGCTAGGACATGGCGAAACCCTGACTGAAGTAGTTGAAGCAATGGAGGACTTGCGCCAAACTAGATGCGATCGCCTCACCCTAGGCCAATACCTACGCCCCTCCTTACAACACCTACCCGTCCAAAAATACTGGACTCCTGAAGAATTTGAACAACTAGGCGCGATCGCACGCGAAATCGGCTTTGCCCACGTCCGTTCTGGCCCTTTAGTCCGCAGCTCTTATCACGCTGGTAATTAGTTGTTTGTTGTTTGTT
>DNXU01000451.1:4038-7881 GCA_003505715.1 Cyanobacteria bacterium UBA8803
AACCAACAACCAACAACAAATATCAAATTGTGCCTCTGAATAAGCCTTGGGGGCGGATTAGGAGCATCAATACCATAACTAATAAGGCAACTCCTAGCTTGTATTCAGAGCCTAGCCAGGGAACGCTTAATTCTTGAGCTACGCCAATCACCAGCGCTCCTAAAATCGCGCCATAGGGATTGCCAATTCCGCCGAGAATTACTGAGGCAAACATGGGTAGAATTAAAAACCAGCCCATATTGGGGCGAACGGCAGTGATTAAGCCATACATTGCACCCCCTAAGGCGGTTAAGGTGCCTGTAATTACCCACGTCCAAATTACGACCCGATCGACGTTGATGCCGGAGACGCGAGCTAAGTCAACATTGTCTGCTACGGCTCGCATGGCTTTGCCGATTTTAGTGTTCTGCAACAAAATGTGCAGGGCTGCGATCGCCAATAAGGCCATAATCACCACGATGATGCGGTAGTAAGCAATCTTGATACCCATCATGTCAATTGCGGGGACTACGGGTAAGTTATAGGATTGGTTGTTACCACCCCAAATAAAGATGATGCCGTTGCGCAGAAACAAGGCTAGTCCGATCGAAATGATGATTAAGGTGGTGGCGGAGGCGCGGACATGGCGCATGGGTCGCCATAATAATAGTTCAGACAACAACATACCCACCACTGTACCTAAGGCACCAAGAATCATGGCTAGCCAGATGTTCACCCCACTGGTATTAGCAAGCCAGGTGAAATAAGCACCTAGGGTCATAAAGTCACCGTGAGCGAAGTTGGAAAGCCGCAAGATGCCATAAGTTAAGGTTAATCCTACGGCGGCCAAGGCAATAATGGAGCCTAGGGCAATGCCATTCACGATTAGTTGTTCGGGTGCCATTGAACTTGGAAAATCGGGTATCTGGAATATATGAGAATAGACTGGCTATTGCTGCATAGTCAATCATTTGCTCTTCCTATGGCTCATCGATCAACTCAAAAAAGGCATCATCCAACTCATAGCCCAACATCTGAGCCATGGATTTGATCCTGGATTGGCTAGGTATACCCAGCTGCTTGAGCCAATCAGCGAGGACAAAAACTTTTTGCATTACGAAGATTTCCAGTGCTTCTGGGTTGTACTGAATGCCTTCAGTGCGGTTAAACTGATGGGGTACTAGCATGGCAGTATAACGGGCAAATTCCCCAGCTTTCCAATCCAGCAAAAACAGCAACCAAGGATAGCAAGCATCCAAGCGAATAAACCACAACCTGACTTCTGGGATTTCTGAGAGTTCCCTGGGATCGTCTGGGTTGCGCTCGTAATTGATATCAAAGCGAATTTGCTGCTCGTGGGAAGCGATCGCTCCCTCAGCGAGCAGTTTCTTGATCACCGTCCGGGCGGGCGATAGGTCTAGATTGTTAATGCAGTCGGAATTAAGGGCGATCGCAATAGTCATCGAGTGATCGTTAAGAAGATATATTCTCCATTTAATCAGGGAGGTTACCCAAGCGTTCCCAGTAAAGTGCTAAATGGTTTGAATCTCTAGCCAGGGACATGAGAGATAAATGTTAAGAAAGTTTTCTATTTGGGATGCTTCGTTCCTATACAATATGACCAGGCGGCCTTACGCCAAACCGTAATAGGAGTATAATAAATTAATATTAATTAATCTTCTATTGGGTGCTTTTGAGAAGCCTAAAAATAGACATTTCTCATTCAATCTGCTGTATATTTTGATGGCGCTTCCGTAACCTCAACACCCATATTATTAGAGGTTAGAGGAGAAACTAGATGATAGATACAATAGATAAGCCACTAGCGTATGTTGCATTTCAAGGTGGTGGCGCACTTGGAATGGCTCATCTTGGTGCATGGCAGGTTATATCACAACATTTCCAGATCGTTGGTACAGCAGGGACATCTTCTGGCTCAATTGTTGCTGCACTGTGTGCTGCTGGATTTACTCCTGACGAAGCTATTGAACGTTTTAATCAGCTTAACTGGTCTGACTATGTGAAACCAAAGTCGTGGTGGAAACTCTGGACTGAGCGGAATGCTTACTACGATGGAAAGCATTTCCAGGAGTGGCTGAAAGAGCAACTATCCAAAGGCGGCAATCGAGGAAGGAAAAAAGTTCTTCCCAAGTTACCCAATGGAGATGTTACATTTGCTAATTTATATGAATTTACACAAATTTACTTAGCAATTGTTGCTTGCGACTTACATGATGAAAAAGCAAAACCTATAGTTTTTGACAAAGATCGACTATCAGACTACGGAGTATCCTTTGCTGTACGTGCTTCGATTTCAATTCCTGGTTTCTTTGAACCATTACCATTATCAGGCAGAAGTGAATTACTTGTAGATGGTGGATTTCTGCTAAATTTTCCAGTTGAATTTTTATATGAACCAGCCAATAATATGGATGGCAGGCATGTAATTATTGGTGTACGATTCAAGCAGAGGCAAAAATATCTTGACGCACCCAATATTATTGAAATATTAAAGGCTACAGGTGACCTAATGATCAGGCGTGGCAGCTTGCCACCTGATTATATTAAAGAAAAGGAAAACTATATAGATGTTGCTATTAATGTGGACGATTTTAATTCTCTTAATTTTAAGCTTACACCGCAACAAAAAACTATACTAGTTACCCAGGGAGAGAATGCTGCACAGAAAGCATTAATTGATTATTTGGAATCAGACAAAGCTAAGGCTGGACAAGTTTTAAATAAAATCCAATCTCAAATGCAAGCCCGATTGGATGCCAATACTAATGAAAAATTGTACAAAGCTGTCAATTGGTTATCCGGTAAAGAAAAGTTTGTAGAGAGAGTTAGACAAGCGGCTTTAAGAAAGTTCTCAAGATTAGGAGAAATTGATCAAAGGATCAAGGAAAATATTGACAATAAGCTTGGGCAATATATAGAACGTATTGAATATTATATCCGGGATAATTATGAATTTGATTACTTAACAGAACCTCCAAAACCAACATTTATTGATGTTAAAGTTTATATAGAAGCTCTAGAGCTTCTTAAAAATGAAATACCTCCACACCTAGATAATGAAGTGATACAGAAGATTAAGGAAGGAATAGACTTTCTCAAGGTGAGGCTGAGTAACTATATAACAGATTAGTTATTATGGGAGCTATTTTGAAGGGGAATTTACATTGAAAAAAATAGTAAAAACTCTTGGTATAACTAACTTGCTATTTAAATGAGCAACTATAGCAAGATTTACATCGTCATTAAAGTAGACAATAGGGAGGGTTATACAACTGCTCAAAGAAAGAGTCATAGAGCATACCCTGGTTCATGTATCTCAATCTCAATAGCAAAGGCATTGTACCTGTTATTTCGGACAACAGAAGAACCTATTTAACCTGTACCGAGAGCCGTTGTGCAAAATCTTTGGAGCAATTGCGCTCTTTATTATTATTAGGCTGTGCTATTCTCTTCAAGGGAGCAAGGTAAGGATAGAACCTATTTTCCTTAAAAAATCTTGCCTTTCAACTATGTAATCTATAGTATTTTGTGGTATGTCTAATGCCGCAATCTCGTCCTCAATGGCGTGTTTTTTGTCGAGCAGTGCTATGGTCAGCTCTTTCACCTTATGAGGTGAATGACGATATAAATGTTGAATATCAGCGTTAGAAATTTGATCTAGCTGATCAATACTCCATTGTTTAAATGACTTACCCCATGGCAGATTTTCGCTCATATCGAAGCTCCGTTAAATAGTAGTTATTGTCTACTACTTACTGCCTAGATAATAAATATCCGGAGCAAATTCAAAAAAGTTAAAGATGTTCTTACTGAGATCTTACACCAATGTCATTAAGCCTATAA
>DNXU01000451.1:7918-10770 GCA_003505715.1 Cyanobacteria bacterium UBA8803
GAGAATGGTGCAAGATCTCAGTTCTTAGGGAGTTTTAAACAAAAAAGTATTCCCTGTAGGAGCAAGTCGCTATTGCAACCTATTAGTGCCAACTACAATACAACTTGGCTTGCCCTGAGTTACTAACCAAGCTCGATGCCCCATTTCTTCAGGAGTGGCCCTATCAATTTTGGCAATAAGCCAATGAGGGGAGTAGGGATGGTTAGTAAGAATCGACGGAAGGTTTGGACATCGAAAGGCCAAACTGGAAATTCCTCAGTCAAGGTATAAAAGGCACGTAGCTCCTTGATTTTTTCGGTGCCTTTCTTAAAAGTTTCTGCATCTCCAGTCAGGCTGGCATGAATCTGGGAATAATCTTCCTGGAACTGCTGAGCAATTTCATATAATAGTTCTTCCTTGGCTCTCCTCATACCTCTATGAGCAGCTAGTAGCGGACCAAAGAAACATGCTATTGACAGGATAACGTGTAGCGGGATGATAAAATGAGCAAACCAGTAGACACGCCCAACGCCTTGCGTGATGAACTGATATTCGATGAAGCCAACCATAATCCCCAACACAGCAGCTAGATAGGTGGTTTTCAAAGAATAATCGCTTAGGGAGCGAAGCCCACCACAGCGGTCGGGATGTAAGGGATTTACATTAAGCTCGGTTTTTCTTAAGATTCGATGGAGAACTAATACATTAGTAATCAGGTTAAGAACTAGAATACTGCCCATGTACACCATCGCAAAAGTAGCGATCGTAACGATCAATATTGGCAGGATTCCAGAATTAGTCCAACTGTTCTTCAAGCCAGAGCGAGTAACCAAGACGAAGATACTGAAACTGACAGCACTGCCAAGCGCTAAAAACGTGCGCCAATTTTGATCGTAAGGCTTAATAGCAATCCGCCCAATTTCTGATTGGTTGGTTTCCAGCACATCAAACTTTTCAAGGTCTCGAATCACATTGTCGAGAGCCTGAAAACTCCACAGGTAATATCCTAAAACCACTGGACTAATGAATAGCACCCAGACCCAAGGGAGCCAGTCTTGGAGTAATCCAATCTGTCCCGGTTTAGACCACAGTGTATTACTGATCCAACCGGTAAGCAAATAAAGCCCAGTGGCGATCGCAATTGACAACAGGCCAAAACTCAGGGGAGAGAGATGAAGCTTTTCAATCAGTAAAGACGCAATAGGATCGGAACGATAAAAGCTCCGTTTCTGCAATGATTGAGGATTTGTCATATTCAGTTCTGAAGCCCCTTAGATTGACTAATATAACTCATCAAGATGTCGATGCCACTCAAAACTCACTCCAAGCGAAATGCAGTGCTAGCTTTAGTCCTACTCGTTTCTGCTGCCAACATAGGTATTGCAGCCAGGTTGTATATACCAGGGGTAGTAGGACAATTACTCTTCGTCCTGACAAGAGTTTGGATACTCACACTACCCTTAATATGGTTGTTCTGGGTTGATCAAAAAAGGCTCGCCCTGTCACTCCCATCGCGGCGAGAATCCTTAGCCGGAACGATTTTGGGGCTGCTCATGTTCGGTATTATTCTCGGTGTTTACTGGATTGTTGGGCAGCACTGGATTGATCCAGTTGATGTCCGGGCAAAAGCACAACAGGTCGGTATCGCTAGTCCCGCTATTTACTTAGTCGGTGCCTTCTACTTTACTTTCATCAACTCCCTGGTCGAAGAATACATCTGGCGATGGTTTGTCTATCGTAAATGCGAAATCCTGCTGCCAGGAATCAGAGCCATAGGTCTGGCTGCTTTATGCTTTACGCTGCACCACATCATTGCTCTAGCCGCCTACACCGGAAACTGGCTTGTTGTTGTATTAGGTTCTCTTGGCGTTTTTATTGCTGGGGCTGTTTGGTCATGGTGCTATCTAACTTACCGTTCCCTATGGTCATGTTATATTAGCCATCTGCTGGCAGATGTAGCAATCGCCCTAATAGGCTGGCATCTTCTATTTGGATGAAGAGATCGCCTAATACAAAGTTGCTTCTCAAAGAGAGTAGTCTCTGATTATAGGCAGCCAACCTCCTCGTTGAAAAGACTTTAGAGGGTATCTGTGATCTGAGCAACAATAAGTGGAGTATGCTGGCTCATAAATTATCCAGTCCATCGGGGCGAGCCGAGCTATTTTGCCAGCAACCAGTACTAAATTGAAATAGCGACTCGCTCCTACACCGGATATTCTTGATTTGGAACTACCTAACTTTCTACCTCAACAGGCTCTGGTTTAGCTGTAGGTACTTCGTGCTTCAGGGTCAGGTAGCGAATTACGTCTTCGCTGTAGCGCATCGACCGCTCTAAGGTAGCGACATGGCTACCTGGGGCTGTGTAATTCATCTGGATGTAGATACCTTCCCGATGCTTCTGGATCGGATAAGCCAAACGGCGCTTGCCCCGATGTTGGATCTCGATTTGTTCACCTCCTTGCTCCTGCAAGAGGTCTCGATATTTAGAAATCGCTTGGTTGACTTGTTCCTCTCCTAGATCGGAACGCAGGATATACATGAGTTCGTAATGCTCGCTCAAAGATTTTAATCTCCTTCTGGACTAGTTGGCCTCTTCAGTTGACTAGGGCATGAACATAGGCTTGCTTCCTTATTTGACTGTCCACCTTAGCCCATCTGGGAAGAAGCAAGGACACAAGATAACCCTGACAGAATTTTTAACCCCTCTCCTACATTAAAGATAGGGGTCTGCCAGGATACAATCTTGCAATTTTACTATTTTCTGCTATTAATTCTAGCTAGCTGCGAGGTCAATTTCAATATCAAGATAGCTACCGACGCGCAGCTCACACAAACCAAGTATGAAAATCCCTCTCCCCTCTCATCCCTCATCC
>DNXU01000451.1:10893-16389 GCA_003505715.1 Cyanobacteria bacterium UBA8803
CTCATCCTTATTTTCCAGATAGGAATCTCTAAATTCATGGCGCAGCGCTATGTCCGAGTCAAAACTGCCCAAGGGCAAACCTACTATGGTTTGTTGCAACTCACCCGCAGCATCCAAGTTCTTGATGCGCCGCCTTGGCTACAGGGGCAACCCACCGATTTAGAGCTAGAGCCTGGAAGTTACCAGCTACTTGCGCCCTGTGCCCCTAGCAAAATTGTGGCGGTGGGGAAAAACTATATTGACCACGCAGCGGAAATGGGGACGCCAGTACCTCAAGAGCCGTTGCTGTTTCTCAAACCGCCGACGACTGTAACCTCTGCTAACCAAGAAATTAAGTTTCCGCCGCAGTCCCAGCGGTTGGACTACGAAGGAGAATTAGCATTGGTGATTGGCGATCGCTGTGTAGACTGTACCCCTGCTGAGGCTCAGGCTAAAATTTGGGGTTATACCATTGCCAATGATGTCACTGCCCGAGATTTGCAAAGAAAAGATGGTCAATGGACTAGAGCGAAAGGATTTGATACCTTTTGTCCCCTTGGACCGTGGATCGTGCGGGAGTTGAGTCCCGGCGCAAGGCTACAAACCTTTTTGAATGACGCTGCCGAACCCGTACAATCTACCTCAATCGATCGGATGGTATTTCCACCAGAATTTTTGGTATCTTACATTTCTCAGGTCATGACGCTTCTACCAGGCGATGTGATCCTGACCGGTACGCCCAAAGGAGTAGGGCCGATGCAGATTGGCGATCGCGTCCGTGTGGAAATTGAGGGTATCGGTCATTTGGAAAACACCGTTGTTACTCGCTCTGCTTCAGTAACGATGTAACATCCTCCTACACCAACTCTACAGGATGGAAAACTAATAAATAGTTGCCACACTTAAGCATGAGCAAACATCAAGAGATAGTCGAAAACCTTTACAAGAAATATTTCAATGAGGTAGGCCAAGATTCAATACTGTTTTACATCTGCCAGCAAGGTGGTAAAGCCTATGATGAGATATACCGATTAAATTGCGAAGCTGGATATTGGCAACCCGACAAAGGATTTGACAGTAAATTGGTCTACTACATGGCTGAATGGCTTAAAAGAAATATCCGCAATAACTTTGTAGAAACCATGTCTGTTGAGGTACTAGCAGGAGTAATATCTAACCAAATTCTTGGTTATTACGACCGCATGAAAGAAATTCAGCAACTGCAAGAGCAACTGGCGCGGATTTCTACAACCACAACTACAGCAGTTGAGCTAGAAATTAAACGCAACTCGATATTGAAAGCGCGGTTGCGTAATGCCTTTAAAGAAGGTGGGATTGACACCTTAAAGTTATTATTTTCTCCTCTTGGAATTCCTACAGAGGTAGCAAGAAGTTGGATTGAAAATGGGTGATTGGTGATTGGTAATATCATGTCTGGTAGCATCTTTTCTTGTATGAAAAGGTTCGTAGTAACCACTTCAGTGGTTACTACGAACCATATCGACGCAACCGAACAGGATATTACCAATCACCAATCAGCTTTGCGGTCAACGGACTTGGGCGTAAACTGCTTCCGATAGAGTGGGAATTTCTGCGTAACGTCCGAGCAGTGATTGAACCATAGAATAGCCACAGGCGGCGAGCGTTCCTAGAAAGATAACATTGGATAGGGTTTCCATCAGGAAGTTCTCACCCAACCCACGCGCTAAAATACTCATTGCAAAACTACATAGAACCAAAAGAATATCTAAAAGAATCGCCTGCATTGTATTAAAACGAATAAAATGGATGATTCTTTCGTTTCTAACAACAGCTAAATACAAAACAAAGAAAATAATTAGTCCGGCGAAAGGTATAGTTCTTTCAATGAAGATCAAAGGAGTGAGCGGCAAAAAAATAATCTGAAGCAAAGGAAATTGGGAGAATAGAGACCCCCCAAAAGGCAGAGAGTAAAATAAGGGTAGCAGATAAGGAAGGGCAGCAAACATCCGGTCTTGAACAGTTGTCGATCCACGCCAAGTCATTGTGCGTTCTCCTTGAGGGTGTGACTAGTATTTTCCTCACTACGTTCAGGATAGCGCAGGAGAAGGATTCACGCGAAGCTCCTACACTCCCTAAAGCAGTTAGTGCAGGCTTACCAAATTTTCTCAAATCTGGAAACTTCCTTAGCAGCAGGAGTCATGAAGTGCTTACATCAAGAATGCATGAAACTCCTTATCCTTCTGCTCTGTGCCTTCTGCCTTATTTTCAAGGTACGTTAGCAATACGGAAGCCCATCTCACACTCATACTGATCCGGTTGATTATCCGTGAGCTTGCGAATTGCATGACCGCACCCCAATTTACCCTGACGCCAGCGAGGTTGACCGCTTTTGTCTGCCAGCAAACAGCTCTGACAAACGTGCGTTGGGGAAAGTACCTGCTCTTCCATAAGAATGACTAACATGGCACTGCTGCTCCATAAAATTTATTCAAAACGTTTAAAAGTAAGTCTTAGTTGTTTACTTCTTGCTTCCTACAAGACCGTCGGCGGCACATTATCCTACACCAACGATTTGTTTATCTAGCGCTCCTTCGCCAATTTCCTAAGACCGCTAACTCTATCTTAAGTTAGGTACTTAGAGACAAGCGCTAGAGTAAATACAGCTTAACTTTTGAGAGAATTTAAGAGCAGGGAGAGGGATGAAGAATGAAGGATGAGGGATGAGGGATGAAGGATAAATAGGGACAGATCGATCCAGTACCGGAACTCTACCCTCAAGCTTGAGTTGGGGAATGTCTAGAAACTTAGCCCTCATCCAGTCAGGTAGCAAACAGCGCTAAGATTGTTGATTCAACAGAACTTATCAGCTTGGGGAGACTGGTTACTGTAGCTGTGTCTACAGATGCAGCAGCTACCCGAAAAAAACCAAACTGAACGCCAGCATTTCAAGGGATTAACGTAAGTGGCACAAACAAACTTAGATATTCTTGAACAAACCGATCCGGCTGTAGCCGAGTACCTTTTCCAAGAACTCCAGCGTCAGCGCCAACATCTGGAACTAATTGCCAGTGAAAACTTTACTTCACCCGCCGTACT
This sequence comes from Cyanobacteria bacterium UBA8803, assembly GCA_003505715.1. Lineage (GTDB taxonomy): Bacteria > Cyanobacteriota > Cyanobacteriia > Cyanobacteriales > Coleofasciculaceae > UBA8803. The sequence continues at coordinate 13,951 of DNXU01000451.1, forward strand.
AGCCGCTCAAGGCTCAGTTCTGACTAACAAATATGCTGAAGGTTTACCCGGAAAGCGCTACTATGGCGGTTGTGAATTTATCGACAAGGTTGAGCAACTGGCCATTGACCGTGCTAAGGAACTATTTGGAGCCGCCCATGCCAACGTGCAACCCCATTCCGGCGCTCAAGCCAATTTTGCCGTGTTCTTGGCACTACTGGAACCGGGTGATACGATTATGGGCATGGATTTGTCTCATGGGGGACATTTAACCCACGGTTCCCCAGTCAACGTGTCGGGTAAGTGGTTTAAAGTTCGTCACTATGGCGTTAGCCCTGAAACCGAACAGCTAGACTACGACCAAGTTCGTCAACAAGCGCTACAAGAGCGCCCTAAACTGATTATTTGCGGCTATTCCGCCTATCCGCGCACGATCGATTTTGCCAAATTCAGAAGTATTGCTGATGAAGTCGGTGCCTACCTGCTAGCCGATATTGCTCACATTGCTGGTTTAGTAGCAACGGGTCATCATCCTAACCCAATTCCTCACTGCCATGTGGTTACAACCACTACTCACAAAACCCTGCGCGGTCCGAGAGGTGGCTTGATTCTTACCAGCGATCCTGAATTGGGTAAGAAATTGGATAAAGCTGTGTTTCCTGGCACTCAGGGTGGACCTTTAGAGCATGTCATCGCTGCTAAGGCCGTGGCCTTTGGTGAGGCTCTCACATCAGCATTTAAAGAGTATTCTGCTAAAGTGATTGATAATGCCCAAGCTTTAGCAACCCAACTGCAAAAGCGAGGCTTCAAAATTGTTTCCGGCGGCACTGACAATCATTTGATGCTCGTTGATTTGCGTTGTATTGGTATGACAGGTAAACGGGCTGACCAACTCGTCAGCGGTGTCAACATTACCGCTAATAAGAATACCGTGCCATTCGATTCAGAATCTCCCTTTGTGACTAGTGGCTTGCGGCTAGGTTCGCCAGCGATGACCACAAGGGGTTTGGGAGTAGGAGAATTCACAGCAATTGGTGACATTATTGCCGATCGCTTGCTCAATCCAGAAGATGAAGCAGTGGCAAAGGAATGTCGGCGTCGGGTAGCAGAGTTATGCGATCGCTTCCCCTTGTATCCTCATCTGAGGATGGCTGTACCAACTATGGTTTAGTTGTTGGTTGTTGGTTGTTGGTTGTTGGTTGTTGGTTGTTGGTTGTTGGTTGTTGGTTGTTGGTTGTTGGTTGTTTGTCCATAACCAATGAGCGCAAGATTTTAGATTTTAGATTGGCAATTTTAGAGTTAAGAAAAAATATGCCATTGGATTGAGTATCTAGGTGGCTCATCTAAAATCTAAAATCTAAAATCTAAAATCGATTTAGTAATAACCCATGAGTGCTGAAATCATTTGCGTTGGAACCGAGTTGCTGCTGGGCGATATTCTCAATACCAATACCCAATTTTTAGCGCGTGAGCTAGCAGATTTGGGTATTCCTCACTACTATCAGACTGTAGTGGGAGATAATCCGACGCGCTTGAAGGAAGTTTTGGCAATTGCTAGCGAGCGCTCTGGACTGCTCATCTTGACTGGTGGTCTTGGCCCAACGCCTGATGACCTGACGACGGAAACACTGGCTGAGTTCTTTGATGTGCCTCTGATTGAACGAGCTGACGTGCTGGAAGATATTGCCCTGAAGTTTGCCTCTAGAGGCCGCCAGATGACCCCCAGTAACCGCAAGCAAGCGCTAATTCCTAAAACTGCTGAAGTTTTACCGAACCCAGGCGGAACCGCCCCCGGCATCATCTGGCAACCCCGTTCCGGTTTAACCATTCTCACCTTCCCTGGCGTCCCCAGTGAAATGCAACAGATGTGGTGGGAAACGGCTGTTCCCTATCTCAAAAGTCAAGGCTGGGCTACCCAAATTATCTACAGCCACACCTTAAGATTTTGGGGAATTGGTGAATCCGCATTAGCGGAAAAAGTAGCACCGTTTTTTCACCTCACTAATCCTACAGTTGCCCCCTATGCCTCTGGCGGAGAGGTGCGGTTGCGTGTTTCAGCTCGCGCTCCCTCTAAAGCCGAGGCACAGCAGTTGATTGAACCCTTAGTGGAACAACTCCAGCAGATTGCTGGATCTGACTATTTTGGTAACAACTCCGATACCCTAGCTTCTGTAGTAGGAGAGCTATTAACAAAAGCGCAGGAAACCATCAGCGTGGCCGAATCTTGTACCGGAGGCGGCATCGGCAGTATGTTAACCTCCGTCCCCGGTAGTTCCCAATACTTCAAAGGCGGCGTGATTTCCTATGATAATTCCGTCAAAACCTCCTTGCTAGGGGTCAAACCATCAGATTTAGAGAAATGGGGAGCTGTCAGCAAACCCGTAGCCAAGCAAATGGCAGCAGGAGTGCGATCGCTCTTGTCTACATCTTGGGGACTCAGTATCACTGGTATTGCAGGGC
>DNXU01000500.1 GCA_003505715.1 Cyanobacteria bacterium UBA8803
GGCGAGTGGCAGTGACAACAGCTGCTCGTCCTCCACGCCCGGCAGGTGGGGTGGGGGGGGGGGGGGGCCAATAATGGAAAATATCAACTCTACCTAAATATGCTGGGAACAACGCTGAGTGGCCGCTACGAAATTGTTAAATATTTGGGAGGTGGAGGGTTTGGTCAGACCTATCTGGCCGAAGACCAGCAGTTACCTGGCCATCCTTTGTGCGTGGTCAAGCAACTAAAGCCCCAATCTACCGATGTGTTTACTTTACAGACGGCAAGGCGTTTGTTCGACCAGGAAGCCCAAGTCCTCTACCAGCTAGGCCATCACGATCGCATCCCTCAACTTTTAGCTCATTTTGAACAAGACCAAGAATTTTATCTGGTTCAGGAGTTCATTGAAGGGAATGAATTGAAGCGAGAGTTACCTGTGGGTCAGTTATGGAGCGAATCTCAGGTTATTGCTTTATTAGCAGAAGTTCTCACAATTTTAGAGTTCGTCCATCACGAAGGGGTCATCCATCGAGATATTAAGCCAGCGAATTTGATCCGGCGCAAGTCCGATGGCAAAATTGTCTTGATTGATTTTGGAGCCGTCAAACAAGTCAGCACTCAGACGACTAACTCCGCAGGGCAAACCACTTTGACAGTAGCTATTGGTTCGCCCGGTTATATGCCCAACGAACAACTTGCGGGCAAACCCCAATTTTGTAGCGATATCTATGCTGTGGGGATGGTGGGGATTCAAGCCTTAACAGGGTTACCGCCTCAGCAATTACCAGAAGACCCCAAAACTAGTGAAATCCTGTGGCGGAATACGCTAATTGCGGATAGATTGAGCGATCGCTTACCAGTCAACTCCCAATTAGCAGCCATTTTAGACAAAATGGTGCGTTACGACTACCGCCAGCGCTACCAAACGGCAACAGAAGCCTTGCAGGCTCTTCAATCGGTTCATCTTGACGCCTCACCATTACAGGATTCTATTAATACTCAAACTATCCCCACTGTTCCTAGTCATGGGTCAGTCAGTGCTACTGTGCCACTTACCACCTCACCTATGGAGGAGGAGATTGGGAACTCGAGCAAGGACGAGAATAAACAAGACCTCACCCCCAGTCCTCATTCCCCACGCCCAACCCCTTCCCTTTCTCGGTGGGTGATTGGTTTAGGGGCGGGTATAATTACAGCTGTTGCTTTAAGCTTGGGAATTTACTATATTCCTAAACAAAATAGTGTTTGGGACAATCCCCAGACAATTTCTTTAGTCAGTACTCTCACCGCTCATTCAGACCAAGTGAATAGCGTAACCATCAGTCCAGATGGGCAAACTATAGCGAGTGGTAGTTTTGATAAGACGATCAAGCTGTGGCATCTAGGGACTGGGAAACTCCTGCATACTCTCTCCGGACATGCAGACTGGGTTTATGCGATCGCCATTACTCCTGATGGACAGAAACTGGTTAGTGTGAGTGCAGATAAAACGATTAAAGTTTGGGAGTTGCCCACGGGAAAATTGCTCAAAACCCTAGGTGAATCTTCAGGGCGGATTTATGCGATCGCAATTAGTCCCGATGGACGGACAATTGTTAGTGGTAGCCAGGACAAAGCTATTAAGCTTTGGAATCTGGAAACTGGGGCAGAGATGCGCACGCTAACAGGACATGGCAAGGAGGTTTTTACCTTAGCAATTAGTCCGGATGGTCAGACTCTTGTAAGTGGCTCTGCTGACAGAACCATCAAGGTATGGAATCTTGCCACTGGAGAATTATTTAGCACAATTTATGACCCCGGTGACGATGTAGTGCGCACCGTTGCGATTAGTCCGGATGGCAAAACTCTGGCAAGTAGTAGTTTTGAAACTATCAATATTTGGCATCTGCCAGATTTGCTCAACGGCTGTCGTAACGCTCAGGCTTGTACTCCCAAGCGCACTCTCTTGGGTCATTCTGGTATTATAGAGTCTGTTGCTATCAGTCCGAATGGGAGGACTTTAGCGAGTGGCGGTAGGGATAATACGATTAAACTGTGGAACCTGCCAACTGGGAAGGAGAGCAGCAGTATTACTAATCGTTCTAGTTACGTTAATACGCTTAAATTTAGCCCTGATGGTAAAAGTTTGATTAGTAACGGGGCAGATGGAAAAATTGAGATCTGGCAGGGGATTTGATAGTGCTACTGATTAACAAGGCGTACTAAGGTGGTTGTGTTGAATACATCTGAATGCTCGTAGACAATCTGATAATCATTAATTGCGATTGTTACGTTTTTGGATTCAGCATTTAAACCACCAAGTATCTTCTTAGCCTCTTCTGCATTATTAAAACAAAACCAAGTATTACGATCGTCTCTTATAAATCTGGGTAATTTACTGGCAGATGCTTCATCGACGAAGAAGCAAGGCTGATTATCTATCTCCGTTCGATAGGTGCCTCTGACTGTAACCTCACCGCGAAAGCCTACTCTACCTATAGGGGCAGATTCTGGCGAGAGCGAATCTTTTACATCAACGGAGACAACTTCAAGACCGAGAATGCGATCGCCCTCTTTAGCTGTTCTGGGGTCGAAGCTATTGTTGGCCGTATCAGCTGGGGGTAGGGTAGGGGATGTTGGGGTTGATGGACTAGGGGTTGTAGGTGACTCGCTGACCTTTCCGTCCGTAGCCACACACCCACTAACTAAGCTAGTGGAAACCAGGCACAGGATGGAAATTACAACCATGGGGATGGGGTATCGGAACATTTTAAAATCTCTCAAAGTCACAATAGTTCGTAATTAATAATTTCACTATTCCTAATACTCCTCTTACCCAAATACTTAACTAAATTTGCCAATGAGTTATTCAGTACCGCCACAACCAACAAGGCGGAAATTTATTAAATTAGCGAGTTTTGCAGGTGTAGGATTGGTGAGTACGGGACTGATTCACAAAGCTAAAAAATCAGTCTTCGCTTTACCTGCCCCTTCATCTCACCCTTCTACCCTACAGGGAAAGGATAGTTATTTGTCATCTGCCTTTAGTAAGGGGAGGCAACCGGGATTGAACCTCAAGTCTTTTGAATTTGAGGTGGTAACGGTGGATGCCCGAGGACAGGAAACTAACCGCCACCGCCGCCAAGCTCAATTCTTTACCGAAGACTTGGGCAACGAGATAATGCTGGATATGGTAGCTATTCCTGGCAGTAAGTTCCGGATGGGTTCTCCGAATAGGGAAGCACAGCGAGACAATGATGAAGGGCCGCAGCATTCCCGCACGATCACATCTTTCTACCTGGGTAAGTTTCCTGTTACTCAAGCCCAATGGCAAGTAGTTGCCGCTTTACCTCAAGTCAGTCGTGCCTTGAAAGCTACCCCATCCTTCTTCAAAGGTGATGATTTGCCCGTGGAGAGTATATCTTGGCAGGAGGCTGTCGAATTCTGTGCCCGACTCTCTAAAAAAACTGGGCGTACCTATCGGTTACCAAGTGAAGCAGAATGGGAATATGCTTGTCGTGCTGGAACGACTACGCTTTTTCATTTTGGGGAAACAATTACTTCGGATTTAGCAAATTATAACGGTCGCGAGCCTTATGGTTATGCACCTCAGGGCATTGCTCGACTGCAAACCACCCAAGTTGGCAGTTTTGAAGTGGCGAATGCCTTTGGGTTGTACGATATGCACGGGAATGTCTGGGAATGGTGTGCTGACCCTTGGCATAACGACTACAGGGGTTTCCCTTCAGATGGGAGGGTTTGGCGAAATTCTCAAGATAATCTGACCCGAATTCTGCGTGGGGGGACGTGGGGTAGTATTCCTCGGCACTGCCGTTCGGCTTCTCGCGGTAACGCTGGATGGACTTATCGGGAAAGTAGTGTAGGTTTTAGAGTAGCCTACAATTGATAGTTAGGTCAAACAGGTCAAGGCTGGACAGGTTAAATCAAATAGGAAAGGAATATTGAAGAGATTGCTCTCCGTGCTGCTATTCCTCAATCCTTGGCTTATATGCTTAATAATCTTCAACCAGAACAACCTATTTTTGGATTATTGACTAATGGAGATCATTGCCTATTTATTAAGATCGCTTTACTTTTGACTTGCCATGTCTGTTCGCCCCATTTACCTCGATTGCCAAGCTACTACCCCCATGGACGAACGGGTACTAGCGGTGATGCTGCCCTACTTTACCGAACATTTTGGTAATCCCTCCAGTATCAGTCATATCTACGGTTGGGAAGCTGAAGCTGCTGTTAAACAAGCAAGGACTTCCCTAGCCGATGCTATCCACGCTACACCTGAGGAAATTATTTTTACTAGCGGCGCGACTGAGGCTAATAATTTAGCAATTAAGGGCGTTGCCGAGGCTTACTTTAGTAAAGGATGCCATATTATCACCGTGCAAACCGAACACAGTGCAGTGCTTGACCCTTGCCGCTATTTAAAAACTTTGGGATTTGAAGTAACTTTCCTACCCGTCCAACGGGATGGACTGCTTGACTTAACGCAGTTAGAAAAAGCCCTTCGTCCTGATACGATTTTGGTATCGGTGATGGCAGCTAATAATGAAATTGGAGTATTGCAGCCCTTAGCCGATATCGGGGCACTCTGCCACCAGCATCAAGTCTTATTCCACACCGACGCGGCCCAAGCTATTGGGAAAATCCCCCTAGATGTACAGGAGATGAACATTGACTTGATGTCCCTAACTGCTCATAAAATTTATGGGCCTAAGGGCATTGGGGCACTCTATGTCCGCCGTCGTAACCCGAGAGTAAAAATTGCGCCTCAAATTCAAGGAGGGGGGCAGGAACGGGGAATTCGTTCGGGTACGCTTTATACTCCTCAGATTGTAGGGTTTGCTAAGGCCGTGGAACTGGCGCTAGAAGAGCGAGACTCGGAATCTCAGCGCCTGCTAGAGCTGCGGGAACGTCTGTGGCAGGCGATCGCTCCTCTCGGAGGTATTCATCTCAACGGTCATTCCACTAAACGATTGTCAGGGAACCTTAACATTAGTGTGGAAGGGGTGGATGGCTCGGCGCTCCTGTTGGGATTGCAGCCAGTTGCCGCTGTTTCCTCAGGTGCCGCTTGCTCCTCAGCAACGATTGCCCCCTCCCACGTTCTCCTAGCGCTAGGACATTCGGAATCCCTAGCCTATGCCTCGATCAGGTTTGGCATCGGGCGCTTCAATACAGCAGCCCAAATCGATAGAGTAGCCGAACATGCGCTCTCGACCATTCGGTCTCTGCGCCAATCTCAAACCTCCTGCTCCCAAACTTCTCAAATACAGTAAAGTAAGGAATAAGGAGTAGGTTAGGAACGGCGTACACTAGCACCCATGAAAACCTTTCCCCCTGTTACCCCTCTGTCTATTTTCAAGATAGCAGTCCGGTTATCACTAAGACTGGAAATCGGCGGCTCTACCCCCGTTTCAAGGAACGGCGTGGTATAATGTAAAATTATGGAATTAGTTGCGCATAGAGATTCCATTGGGTTTCACCGGTGTAAACTAGCAATAGATGCTGCACGCAACTGATTCGCACTTCCAGACTTCCTAGTTACACGTCAAAAGCTTCAATGCTTGCCTTTTGATAAGGGGCATGACATTGGCTACCAATTGCATTGGGGAAGAGTAGCTCTAGGGGATTGTCAGTTACCTTGAGCTGCTCGAAATTTACAAAAACGTTCTGTTTGTTTCTAGGTGAAGCTAGAGTTTTCGCTAACACAGTTATCTTGGGTAGCCAAAGCAAGAGGGACAAACCAATTTGAGATTTGAGATGTGGGATAGGAGGGTTAGCTAGAGAAGGATTCAGCCACCTCTGAATCTGGGTCGGTTTTCTCCCATCCTCAATTAGCAATCTAAAATCCAAAATCTCCAAAAGCTTCATTACCTAAGCGTGCTGCCAATTTTTGAGGAAATTGCATGCCAAAGCAAATTATTATTGCAGAGCAACATCGACTTGCTGCTGTATTTTGGGAAGATCAAATTCAAGAACTAGTTGTTGCCACGGGTAACCACCAGGTCAGCGATATTTATCTCGGTACTGTAGAAAATGTCTTACCTGGAATCGATGCCGCTTTTGTTAACATCGGCGATCCGGAGCGCAATGGCTTTATTCATGTCACTGACCTCGGACCGTTGCGGCTCAAACGAAGGGCTGGTGCGATTACAGAACTGCTGACGCCACAGCAAAAAGTTTTAGTACAAATCATGAAGGAGCCGACGGGCAACAAAGGTCCTCGGCTGACTGGAAACATTACCTTACCGGGTCGCTATCTCGTTCTGATGCCTTACGGGCGAGGCGTAAATTTATCGCGACGGATTAAGAGTGATAATGAGCGAAACCGCCTCAGAGCTTTGGCTGTGCTGATTAAACCCCCCGGAATGGGGTTGTTAGTTCGTACTGAAGCCGAGGGTAGAGCCGAAGAAGCGATCGTCGAAGATTTAGAAGCGCTGCAAAAACAATGGGAAGCCATTCAGCAAGAGGCAAGTTCCACCAGAGCCCCTGCCTTACTCAGTCGCGACGATGATTTTATCCAGCGCGTCCTCCGGGATATGTATACGGCGGATGTGAATCGGATTGTCGTAGATTCCCACACGGGAGTGAAGCGAGTTAAACAACATTTAGTGAGCTGGAGTGGCGGGAAGACACCGGATGGGGTCTTGATTGACCATCACCGCGATCGCCTGCCGATACTCGATTACTTCCGAGTGAACGCCGCTATCAGAGAAGCTCTTAAGCCGAGAGTGGATCTCCCCTCTGGCGGCTACATCATTATCGAGCCAACGGAAGCTCTCACCGTCATTGATGTTAACTCCGGTTCCTTTACCCGCTCGGCGACGGCACGGGAAACCGTACTCTGGACGAACTGCGAAGCGGCAACTGAAATTGCCCGCCAACTGCGCCTGCGTAATATCGCTGGTGTCATCGTAGTTGACTTCATTGATATGGACTCGCGGCGCGATCAGTTACAGGTACTGGAACATTTCAACAAAGCCTTGAAAGCAGACAAAGCCAGACCTCAGATTGCCCAGCTTTCAGAACTTGGCTTAGTAGAACTGACCCGCAAGCGCCAAGGTCAAAATATTTACGAACTGTTTGGAAAACCCTGTGCTACCTGTGGCGGTTTGGGACATATTGTACATCTTCCCGGCGAGGTGGAAGCTCCCCCTCGGGAAGTTGTAGAACCTGCTGCTCGCTTGGAGGCTAGAGAAAGAGAAACACTAGATATCTCAGAAGCCTTCGATCTCCCTCCTTTCAATGAAACCGATGACCTGGATCTGCTGAATCATCCTAACTATCAAGAGCGAGGGGGTGCCAATACTCGTCGCCGCCGCCGCCGCCGTCCTGATGAACCCGTAGGGAAAGAAGAACCCCTTATCGTCAAGGGAAACTCTCGTCCATCCCCTCTATCTCAACCACCCTTAGAGCCAGAGGCAGAATTGGATAGCCCTCCACCAGCTCCCTTGGGGTTGGCATTAGCACAGCGAAGCATAACCCAGCGAGGTTTAATTCAGCGCAGCAGTACTTCTGAAGAACCAAGCATCGGGGAACGAAGCGGAAAACCTCAACTGATCAAGTCGCCTAAAGAGTTTGAACCGCCAAAAGTCGTTTCTATCGAGATGACACCTGAGGAACAGGATATTTATGCTTTGATGGGCATTTCTCCGTTGGTGCTGTTAGACCAAGAGGTCAAAAATCCCAAGTCGGTGGTGCTTTCAGTCGTACTTCCTGGAGCCTCATCCCAAACAGAAAAAGCCAACCAGATCCCAAGCGAGGCATCCGTAGAAGCGGATACGGAGGCGCTAGATGAAGCACCTGATTCAGACCAGGCGGTGCTAACCTCATCGGCAACAGCCAATGATACAGAAGTAGCACCTAGCCCGACGAGCGCGAATCAATCAGAAAGTTCTACTATAATTCGTCGCCGCCGCCGCCGTTCTTCAGCTCTGGAGGGTGAAGATAGCACAACTGGGTGATTTGTTATTTGTTATTGGTTGTTTGTTGGTTGTTGTTCGGGGTCTCCTGGCTATTGGGGGTAAAATGTATCTTCTGTTAAATGGTGATGGATTATGGGTAATTGGCTGTAAATTGCTTACCAATTACCAGCTATTAGATTTAATTATCACCGCAGAATGGCGATGCATCGGACGATAATTAATAATCAACCACCAACAACCAATAACCAATGACTAATGACCAATAACCAAACTAATGACCAATGACCAACGACTAATGACCAATGACCAACGACCAATGACCAACGACCAATGACCAATGACNNATAACCAATGACTAATGACCAATCCAATCTTTGTAAACTGCCTGATATATCTGGCGAGCGAGGATTGGTTGCTGGTGTAGACGAAGTGGGACGCGGCGCTCTATTTGGGCCGGTGGTGGCGGCAGCCGTAATTTTGCCCTCATCTGTCCTACAGCCACTTGCCTTGGCTGGTGTCAAAGACAGTAAGCAGCTGTCTCGCCTGCAACGCTTAAACCTGGCTCAACAGATTCAAGCGTTGGCATTGGAGTGGAAAATTGGTTATGCCACTAGTGCTGAAATCGACCGGATTAATATTTTGCAAGCATCACTCTTAGCCATGAAACGGGCTGTACTCAAGCTAAAAGTCAAGCCCGATATTTGCCTAGTGGATGGTAGACAGTCTATGTTAGATTTACCAATACCGCAGCAAACTATGATTAAGGGAGATCAGCGCTCGCTCGAAATTGCCGCTGCCAGTGTTGTGGCTAAGGTATGGCGCGATGAGTTAATTATGCGTTTAGCTGCCAAGTATCCTGACTACGATCTGGCAGCTAATAAGGGTTACGGCACCGAGCAACATCGGTTAGCGCTGCAACAATACGGCCCATCGCCCCTACACCGCTTGTCTTT
>DNXU01000188.1:0-1752 GCA_003505715.1 Cyanobacteria bacterium UBA8803
ATCATCCCTCATCCCTCCTCCCTCCTCCCTGCCAGATACCCAAAACTCGGATAAATTCGAGGGGTAATCCATCAGTATCCCCAATAAAGGCGACTTCGTAAACGCGATCGCCGATGATTTGTTGGGTAGGTGCTAAGAGAACCTTTAGGGGTTGAAACTGTTCTGGGTTTTGAGTTGATGCCTCAATAAACCTTTGTTGCAGCGACTCCAGCCAAGTGGGTAAGTCTGTTACTGTCTGGGTTAGGTCAAAGGATAAATGGTAGTAGCCAACATAATGTTCGTCACTAAAGGCATCGGGTGCGGGTCGCGGTTCGGGAATTTGGATCAGTTCGATCCTGCCGCCAAGTCCCTCCATCCAGCAGGCTAGGGTGATCCCGGCAGTGAAGCGTTCCGAGATCGTGAATCCTAATTGTTCGTAGAATGCGATCGCACGATGTATGTTGGCTGTGCGAATTGAAGCATGATGCATAGAAAGTAGGCTAATGTAGGGGCGGGTTTAGGCATTGGGTTTGCTGATTTTTGTCCAAAACCCGCCCTGATTTGCGGTGATTGAGGTTTCACTCAAATAAACGGAAATAGGGGTAGCGCACGGGGATACCTGGTTCTTTTTCCAAATCGAAATTGATAACTTCCCAACAGGGATCTTCTGGGGGATCGGGGCTAAATTCTACTGGTAAGCCATATAATCTTGGTTTGGTTGGTTCTGCTTGACCTCGCCAAGGGGTACTGCGCTCTAAGTAAGCACTCACTAATTCCTTATAACGACTGGCTATAATCACCCTTGTCGCTCGGTATCCTTGAGTATAAAGACGGTCTAGGGCTTCGTGAATCTCAAACCGAATTCCGTCAGGATGTGTGTGCTGGCGATACCACTGATTGTTCCACTGCCGCCAGTGACGCCCCGATTGCAAATGGATGAGTTCACCCGTATTTGGGTCTGCCTCAAAGGCACCATGACGGGGGCACAGATAAGTATCGGTCAAAGTTAACGCCGGGATCGTTTGGCGACAGTGAGGACACTGAATCTCTGACCCAAATATGGGGTACTGCAAGCTGGAATTGATCATTAAATGCTAGGGGGCGTCTTTGTTATGTGTGCTAGTACCTGTCGATTATTATATCTTCTAAGGGATATGCCCTCTGTAGAACCTGTCTAGGGGCATTCTGGCCTTGAATTAATACTAGATGTGAATCATTTTTATCCACAATTGTCTACTCTAACGTCTTATTGGTCTCCTCCTGACCTCTCTCAAGCCGCTTTTGTCGCACCAAATGCGGTGGTTATAGGTCAGGTCTTGCTAGCTCCTGGGGTCAGCATCTGGTATGGTGCGGTTATCCGGGGGGATGTCGAGCGTATCGAAATTGGCGATCGCACAAACATTCAAGATGGTGCTATTTTACACGGCGATCCGGGCAAACCGACGATTTTAGAAGATCATGTCACAATTGGACATCGAGCCGTCATTCATTCTGCTCACATTGAGGCAGGTTGCCTGATTGGTATTGGTGCGATCGTACTTGATGGCGTTCGTGTGGGTCGTGGCAGCATTGTTGGTGCGGGCGCTTTAGTTACTAAAGACGTTCCGCCCTTATCCCTAGTTGTCGGTGTTCCAGCAAGGCTAGTGCGCGACATCTCAGAAACCGAAGCACAGGACTTGCTCGAACACGCACGTCGCTACGAGAAGCTTGCTCTAGTTCATGCCGGGAAAGGTACTGATTTGGGATTTACTAGGGAGGGATGAGGGATGAGGG
>DNXU01000188.1:1901-9601 GCA_003505715.1 Cyanobacteria bacterium UBA8803
CAACCAACAACCAACAACAAATTTATCCCTTCTCCCGTAACCACCACGATCGCACTAATCGAATTTCTTCATAACTGTAAGCTTCTCCTAGGTGTTCCCGTAGGGTTCTGAGCGATTCAGCGCCTAGTGTTTGAATGGCTTGAATTATGGCTTTTTGCCGATCTAGAGATACAATTCGATTTAACTCAACTGGCTGTTGCATCTCTAATAATTCACTCAAATGGCCCACGATAGTAGTGCGGCTGTATTTACGTTGTTGAGCAATTTCTTCCACGCTCAATCCTTGCTGGTGCAGTTGCAGTGTCAGCATATGGGTATTAGAAGGTAGCGGGACAGGTAGTTTTTGTTCTTGACAAAAGGCTCGGATTTCTGAGACGAAGGTTTCGCCATACTGCGCTAGTTTATGAGTACCAACCCCCGAAATTTCGGCAAACGCTTCCAAGGTTTGGGGTTGCTGCTGAGCCATTAACCGGAGGCTAGAATCGGCAAAGACAACGTAAGGTGGTACGGATTGAGCATCAGCGAGTTGCTTGCGTAACTTTCGGAGTCGCTCAAATAAAATTTCGATTTCAGCCGTTCTGGGATTAATCTCCGCTAATGCCTTAGCAGCTGGGGTTTGAGTGATGGCAATTTGCACGGAACGCTGGCTCCTGAGGATTTCCCAACTCAGTTTGTTGAGTTTCAAGATTGGATAACCATCGTGAGTTTCGTCTACTAACCCTTGGTGTAGGAGCGATCGCGCTAGCATTTTCCAAGCTTCTACACTTTTATCTTTGCCAATGCCATAGGTCGATAGCAGATGATGACCGTACTGTTCGATTTTCTTCTTCCGCGATCCGCGCAGCACGTCAATAACGTGGATCATACCAAAGCGTTCTTTACAACGCGCTACGCAGGACAGGAACTTTTGCGCCTCAATCGTCCAATCTTCTATAGGTTTGGGATTGCGGCAGTTATCGCAATTCCCGCAATTCCCAGCAAACTTTTCGCCAAAATACCTCAGTTGAATCGTGCGGCGGCAGTCTGTGCCTTCGGCATAATCTATAACCTGGCGCAACTGTTGAAATGCTACTTGCTGCTCTTTTGGGTCGGGTTTTTGCTCAATGAGAAATTTAATTCTAAAAATATCGCCAGCACTGTACAATAGAGTACAATGGGCAGGCTCGGCGTCTCGTCCAGCTCTTCCTGATTCCTGATAGTAACTTTCCAAATTTCGAGGCAAGTCGTAGTGGATGACAAAGCGCACGTCCGGCTTGTTAATGCCCATCCCGAAAGCAATAGTAGCGACCATGACGCGCACGTCATCCCGAATAAAGCGGCTTTGATTGATGGTTCTCGCTTCATCCGTCATCCCCGCATGGTAGGGAAGGGCAGAAATCCCATCTTTCTCCAGTCGGAAAGCTAGTTCGTCCACAGTGCGGCGGCTGAGACAGTAGACGATACCCGCTCCTTGATGAGAACGGATTTGTTTTAATAGCTGATTGTAACTTTGACTCTGCTTGGGTTGAACCTCGTAGTAGAGGTTGGGGCGGTTGAAACTGGTAATATGAATGCCCGGTTGCTTGAGCATTAATTGTTGGATAATATCCTGTTGCACCCGCTTGGTTGCCGTAGCGGTAAGAGCCAACACTGGCACATCCGGATACCGCTGGCGCAGCTGTTTGATTTGTCGGTATTCCGGGCGAAAGTCGTGTCCCCACTCCGACACGCAATGCGCCTCATCAATGGCAAAGGCCGAAATGCCCACTTGCGATCGCACCATCTCCAGAAACGGCCCAAATCGTTCTCCCAGCAAGCGTTCCGGTGCGACGTAGAGTAACTTAATTTTGCCTTTGAGGATGGCAGTTTCCCGCGATCGCGTATCGTCCCAACTCAGCGTACTATTGAGAAAAGTTGCCCCAATCCCGTTATCTAGCAGTGCATCCACTTGGTCTTGCATCAGCGAAATCAGCGGCGATACCACAACAGTTAAACCGGGTTTAAGCAATGCTGGCAACTGGAAACACAAAGACTTACCACCCCCAGTGGGCATGATAATCAGTAAATCCCGATTTTGCAGGGCTTCTTCAACAATTTGCCGCTGTGCTGGGCGAAAGGAGTCGTAACCAAAGAAATGTTTGAGTGCTTCCTCCAGAGAGTAAAACTGGACCATGATAAATCAGTAGGAGCGCTGACGATCTCATTATTGTAGAACTGCTGATGGCACGGATGAATGCAGATGATGCGGATGAGGCCAATAATTATCTGCCTGTACCTAAGTATATCTGCGGTTACAGCAGCTCAACTTTTTTGCTTTGGCACTCCATAATAATAGTTAGAGACTATGTTAAGGAAAGTAACAATGCCCCGAGCAATCTGGAATAGTGCAGTCCTCGCCGAGAGTGACAAGTGTGTCGTCGTGGAAGGTAACCAATACTTCCCCCCTGATGCCATCAACAAGGAATATTTTAAAGACAGCAGCACTCATACCACCTGTCCCTGGAAAGGTGTCGCCAGTTATTACACCATCGAAGTGGATGGACAGCAGAATAAGGATGCAGCTTGGTACTATCCGAGTACGAAAGAGGCTGCTAAGAACATTGAAGGATATATTGCCTTCTGGAAAGGCGTGAAGGTTGAAGTCTAGTTCCACTCAAGTCCATTTCAATGGACTTGAGCTATGAGCCAGGAGTTTAAACTCCTGGCGGGCTTTGGGAAAATGAATTATACATTAATAATGAGTCCCGGACTTGCGATGATGCACTGCTGTCACCCCATCGGCTTTTAAGACCTTGCCATTAGTGACTACCCCATAAACTAGCCAATGGTCTCCACATTCCATGCGATTTTCCACCGTGCATTCTACATAGGCTAAGGCATCTGTAAGTAAAGGACAGCCATTCTCAGCTTCTTGAGTTGTCACCCCAGCAAATCGGTCTTCTCCAGGCCCAAAAGGTTTGAGAAAATGCTTCATCAAACCTAGATGATTTCCTTCTTCTAAGATATTGACGACAAACTTATCACCTGGGTGCATCAGAGATTCAATCGCCCTCTCTTTCGCCACCGCTATGGTTAAACCTGGTGGGTTAAAAGTCGCTTGGGCAATCCAGTCCGCTAGCATGGCACTAGTAACCTCTCCCTGCTTGGCAGTAATAATACATAACGAACCAATCAAACGCCCTACCGCTTGTTCCGTCCGAGCCACCTGGGAATCACTCACCGGTTGCCGGGAAGTGCGGGCTTTTTTAGTTTTCTTCAAGGCTTGGGCAAAGTCAGTACCCGCTTCTTCGCAGTATTTGAGAGTGACTTCCGTTGGCTTGAATTTGACCCGAATTGTCTCAAACCCAAATTTGTAACCCGCATCTCGGAATTTATTCTCAATCAGGTCAATAGCTTCGCCACTCCAGCCGTAAGAACCAAACACACCTGCAAGTTTTGTTTTCGTCGCCGTCGATAGTACGATACCTAAAGCTGTTTGAATCTGGGTTGGCGCGTGACCTCCTAGAGTGGGGGAACCCATAATAAACCCTTCTGCCTTCTCCACAGCAGCCCTAATCTCTTCTGGGTCAGCAACTTCGCAGTTAAGCGCTTCCACTCCCACTCCAGCTTTAGTAATTCCCCTGGCGATCGCTTGGGCAACAGTACCCGTATTCCCGTAAGCGGAAGCATAAAGCATGGCAACCGTTGTATCCTGAGACTTCTGCTCCTCACACCACTGCCGATAGGACTGAGTCAGAGGTATTAAACTATAGCGCACCAAAGAGCCGTGACCCGTTGCGTAAAGCTTGGCCCCACAATCATCCAACTTATCTAACGCCTTTTCCACTTGCCGTGCGTGGGGTGCCATGACGCAATCAAAGTAATAGCGACGGTGTTCGCTAATAGTAGTCCACCCTTCATCTAAGACTTGATCGCCGCAGAGGTGGGCACCAAATAACTTATCGGTAAATAGAATTTCTGTCTGAGGGTCGTAAGTGCAAAGGGAGTCAGGCCAGCGAGGATTGGGAGTGGGGATAAATTGGAGGTGATGGCCTTTCCCTAAATCCAGAGTTTCATCACCCCGCACCACCATAATTTTTAAATCCGGTGCTTCTAAGATACCCCGCAGCGCGATCGCGCCCGGATTAGAACAAACAAACTGAATCTGAGGTGCCAGTTCCCATAATGCTTTGAGGGTAACGCCCCGGTTGGGATTGACATGACCGAGAATGATGTAATCAATAGACTTAGGGTCGAAACGTCGTTTTAATTCGGTCAGGAAAATTTCGGTAAATGATTCTCCAGGTGGATCGATCAGGACAGTTTTATCGGCTTGAATTACATAAGAATTGGCCGTAGTACCTCGTTGCAGGGCGTACTCGATTTCAAATTTGAGTCTGTCCCAGGTACGCGATCGCAATACCGTCGTTTCTGGGGCAATAGGCAATACTTGGACATCGCGGGGTTTGTTCATGATTTTTTTTAACGCAGAGGTTCGCGGAGCGAGTTATAGTCCGTTAACGATTCGTTTGATACCGTTTTTGAGGTGGGGAACGTTGAAGTTGATTAGAAGGCCGAGTTTGCAGTTGGATAGTTTGAGATAGGTTAGAAGTTGGGTTTAATGGATTGGATGAAGGGATTCAATAGCTTTTAGTGCAACAATAACTTTGTTTTCGACGAGTCAATCGACTCGATAGCCACATTCAAGAGGGACTGTTTCGTAAACTAATGGTAAAGGTTTTTGCCGTTCAACTTTCAACCCCGCTTTAGTAAGCTCATAGCCCAAACAAGCTTCATAAGACGATTCCAACAATCCTGGCCCTAAAGCCGTATGTATCTTCATTGCCTACCCAATAATCATCCCTGATAACTCGTTACCTATCATCCTCTGTGTACCTCTGTGCCCTCCTCTGCGTACCTCTGCGTTAAAAAACTAAAACGCCTATTCACCACACAAAGGTACGCAACCTCAAGGTACACTCTACCTGCCTGGGATAGCTTCAGTAATAATTTCCAACTTTGCGATGGTGAACGGCAGTCAGGGCATCAGCTTTAGAAACTCGTCCAGTATCAACGGTAGCGTAGACAACCCAATGGTCGCTCAACTCCATACGACTGACAACGTGGCACTCCAAATAAGCTAAAGCATCGGTCAGGATAGGAGAACCATTACTCGCTGATTGAGTTTTAACCCCCTCAAAGCGATCCGCCCCAGGTGGGAAACGCTTGAGGAAATGTTTCATTAATTTCTGATAGTTGCCTTCTTCCAGGATATTGAGAACGAAGCGATCGCCTACTTGCATCAAGGATTCAATCGCCCGATCTTTGGCAACGGCGATAGTCAAGCCTAGAGGCTTAAAGCTAGCTTGACTGATCCACGATGCTAACATGGCACTTTTACTATCGCCTTTTTGAGCCGTGATAATATACAGGCCACCGCTGATGCGTCCCAAGGCTTTATCGAGGTCACTATCCAGGGACTTCCGCTGCTTGATGCCGCGATCGCGGGTGAGTAATTGCCCCATATCCGTCCCAGCTTCTTCGCAGAGTTGGTAAATGGCTTCGGTGGGGATTTCCTTAATCCGAATAGCATTAAAGGCTTCTTTCAAGCCTAATTCCCTGAATTGCCTCAGCAAAGGGTCGATCGGGTCGTCGTCTCCACCATAGGACTCAAAAAGACCGATAAGTTGGTTGGACTTAGCAGCAGCTAGTACCGTACTTACAGCGGCATTGGCGCTTTTGCTGGAGACTGGGGGCATAGCGATCGCAATTCCTGCCGCCCGGTTCACCAGTTCCTGTACCTCTTGGGGTTCAGCAGATTTCAGATCCATCATCTCCACGCCGACACCTGTTTTAGTGATGCCTTTGGCCAGGGCTTGAGAGAGGCGATCGCTATAGCCGTAATCGGAGACGTAGAATACAACTACCGATGCCTCAGCTTTGGCCTGAGCTTGACTCCAGCGGCGGTAGCGCTCCACAAGTTCGGCCACATTATAGCGTAGTAATGGCCCGTGGCCTGTGGCAATTTCCCGCACTTCCCCTAACTGTTCCATCCGCTTTAGAGCCGACAGGACAGAACGAGCATTTGGCCCCATCAGGCAGTCGTAGTAAAATCTAAAGTCAGCTTCTATTTCGGCCAAATTTTCATCGTAGGTACTGTCAGAGCAGTAGTGCATACCGAAGGCATCGCAAGTGAACATCACCTGCGTTCCGGCGTCGTAGCTGAAAATGGTGTCGGGCCAGTGGAGGTTAGGGGCGTTGACAAATTCCAAAACGTGACCTTTGCCCAAATCCAGTTTGTCGCCGTTTTTGACGATCAGGCGCTGGAAAGGATGATGGACTAGGTCTTCCAGAAACTGGATGGCCACTTTTGACCCCACCACTGTAATGTCAGGGGCTAATTGCAGGACATCTTTGACTAAGCCGCTATGGTCTGGTTCGGTATGGCTGATAATCAGGTAATTGATTTGAGTAGGGTCAATAAGACCCTTCAGGGTGTCTAGGTAGAGTTGGCGGAACTTTTCATGGGAGGTATCTACTAAGGCGGTTTGCTCACCCCGAATCAGAAACGAGTTGTAGGTCGTGCCATTTTGCAGGCCAAATTCGATATCGAAGCGATCGCGGTCCCAGTCTAAGGAGCGAATCGTCGTCGTGTCCGCCGCGATCTCCCCAACCTGTATCGTTAACCGCTTTTGAGCTGGTTCAGCGAGCAATACCATTGGTTAACTCCTTAATCCGCTACGTTTATTAAACGATTTATTTTTTCTTTATTTTTACACGATTAGCTGGGAGAGCTGTATCGAAAAAGTTTATAGCGTTTAAGTAAAAATACTTATTATGAATATACCTTCTGGGCAACAAAGCTACATTGCCTTAACGATCGGCAACTCTCGGCTGCACTGGGCTTGGTTCGTTGGTGATCGTCTTTATGAGGCTTGGGATACCAACTATTTCCCAGCGGCACAAGTTAAACAGGTTATCCAGCAATGGACATCCGGCATCATGCCAGCCGAAATTTTTCCTGCCTCGTTGCTGGCTCGATACTCCTCATACCCCAAACTTCCACTTTATTTAGCTTCGGTAGTACCCGAACAGACAACCCTATGGCAAACCTACCCCCATACTCAAGTCATTACCCTAGATCATCTGCCCCTGTCAGGACTCTATCCCACCTTGGGAATTGACCGTGCTTTAGCATTACTCGGAGCAGGTGAGACTTACGGTTATCCAGTGCTAGTGATTGATGGGGGTACGGCGCTAACTTTTACTGGTGCCGATACCCACCGACATCTAATCGGCGGAGCAATTTTACCAGGACTGAGGTTACAACTAGAGTCTCTAGCACAAGGCACCGCTGCCTTACCTGCAACTGAACTCCCTACCCAGCTACCGCCTCGCTGGGCCGTACAAACTGCTGGGGCTATTGCAAGTGGGGTTGTTTATACTATTTTGGCAGGAATACGAGACTTTATTACGGATTGGCGGGGTCAGTTTCCAGANNAGACAGCAAAATTGTCTTAACTGGCGGTGATTCTAGGTTGCTAATCGCCTATCTCCAAACCCAGTATCCGAATATGGGGTGTCAGCTTATTGGCGATCAGCAACTAATTTTTTGGGGAATGCGATCGGCTGTTATTAGTTCAGCAAGAATTGATTAATATTTACAGCGTTTCTGGATCTATCCCCAATGCCCTGAGTTGTTCCCGCAAACGGGCATTCTCCTGCTCGGCTCGTTCAGCTCG
>DNXU01000188.1:9610-10312 GCA_003505715.1 Cyanobacteria bacterium UBA8803
GCTCGTTCGCGTTCCTGTTCGGCTCGCTGGCGTTCCTGTTCGGCTCGTTCGCGTTCCTGTTCGGCTCGTTCCTCCCCTGTCAATAGTAAATTGCCTTCGCTATCCCACCACCGCAACCAGGGCAGTTCGACGTTTTTGTAGCGCCCCTGCCAGATGCCGAGTTCTACTCCTAGAGGTGGAATCGGATAGTGTCCGCGATCGTTGGTGGGTAGCAAACTGTAACGCCCATTCACTAGATGATAGACTTCGATACTGGAGCGGCTGACTTCGTAGATGCCGTAAAAGGGGGCGTGAATCGCTTGTTCGTACACCCAGAATTTGCCTTCATAGGGCGTTCGATCGCGTTCCTCTTGACCGTTCCCAGAGACAAATTCTAAGACAATGAGGGGGGAAATAATTTCTTGCCACATGACGTAGGAGCGCCGCATTTGACCGTCTAGGGTGGGTGGCACATTGGGGACGTAAAACCAGTCGGGCGCTTCTGCTCCGCGTTCGGGTGGGTTGGTTAAGCGCCAGTATATGCCGCTATCTTGACCAATCGCATACTGTCCGTCGGGGTGAATTTGTTGGAGAATCGGCTCGATCGACTCGGTTAACAGAATACTTTGAGGGTGTTCTTGGAAATTTTTCACAAACGTGCCGTCGGATTCTGGGAGCTGAGTATGATCGGGTAATGTTATAGGGAATTCCGATACAGTTGTC
>DNXU01000188.1:10355-14658 GCA_003505715.1 Cyanobacteria bacterium UBA8803
GCGGGGGGGGAGGATGTCAACTAACAACTACATCCAAAGCAATTGCATTCCATCTTTCTTGCCTTGCCTTCGGTGTACCAAACAGTGTGAGATGCCTCGTGAGCAAGAGTAGATGGCAGATCGCAACAGCGGCTGGTGTCAAATGCCTGTTGGCCAATTTTGATGTACCAGGATGAAGGAAATGTCCACCCGCACAACCCCAAGTCTGGCACATAATCATATCTTACAAAGTTCAGAGCCTTGGGAATTTCTGACTTCCCATACCAACTGAGCTGAGAACAAGCCTTGACTTTCGCGATGGCAGCAGGAACAGCCGCATTCATTGCTGCTTCTTCGGTTGGGGGAAAACCTTTGAGGGTAAATCGCTGAATATAGGGATGGACAGTCTCTTCCTGTCCGGTTGACCAATTCCCGCTTTGTTGGATCGTATGGGTCAATTCATGAGCCAGCAACCGCTTCCCAGTAGTCGTACTTGGGCTATACCGCCCCTCACCAAAGTAAACATCCCTGCCACTGGCAAATGCTTCTGCATTCAATGCCTTTGCCATCCTGACTGCATATCGATCCGTGTGGATTCGCACAACGCTCAAGTCTCGCCCAAACCTAGATTCCATGAAACTTCGGACTGTCCCCGATAGAGGATTGCCTCCGCCCCGGCTGTGGGAAAGAAGCCGTTCCAGGGAATGAGCAGATCGGTTAAAGCTGCCAGTTGCAGGCTTCGCCATAGCCGTTGTTGCTAGCTCCTCATCGTCCTCTTGCCCCATCATTGACTCATCGTCCGGGACCGAGTCACAACTGCCACCATCCAAACCTTTGGTCATGATGGAAATTGGTTCGGTCTCTTCGGGTTTGACTTCCCGACTGCAACCAGAACAAGCACGTTGAAGAAGAAGATGTTCTGCGGGCGATTTAGTCCCATGACGCTGGAGGATAGATGCTTGAGAAGTGGGAAGGCTTGTAGGTAAACATCTACAGCCTTTCATAGTACCAGGTTCAATTGGCTCGCATACCCTGCCAAATTGACTGCACCCCCTATCGATACAGCGATCGCCTTCTTGCCTACAAAAAGGAGATGGACGGCTCAGTTGTTCCTGCTGAGTCTCTCCCTCCACTTGTCGCTGAACGATCGATGAAGATGAGATCCCTAAACTTGACTTGGGTTGGGTTTCTCTTTGACGAGGTTCTGGCATCCGCATTACTTCATCGGCAATGCGATCGGCTTCCTGCTCGTACTTATCCCCCGGTTCGCTAATCTTTAGTTTGGTTTGAATCCCCAATTTTTCCTGGCAACGCGGACATCCCCCACCACAGGCACATTGATGTTGCAGCAGTGGCATTCCTGTTGATAAAGGGGACACTGAGCGCGATCGCACTTTATCCCCATTCTTCTTCTGCTTGGCGAAATCATTGCCAGGTTGTTTTGTTGCCAGAGTTCTCATTGTTTTACTACCTCCAAGAGACGCTGATGAATTAGCGATCACACTCCTCGATCAATTTATGGTAATGTTAAATCTTTTGTCCAAATTCCAAACTTATTAGTTATTATCCAAGATAAAATCTGAATCAGATGCAAGAGCAGAATCTTCATTTCCACGAGATTGAGGTTCGATGTTGAGAATAACCGCTTCACACTGGCTACCAATGACCAAATTTCTCATTTGAAAGTTTAATCTGGTCGTACTGTGAAGTTGATTTGCTTTCCTCTTTTGAAGTTCATTTAATTTCTGGGCTGTTTCCAACTTAGTGTCAATTCCCCTGAAAAGTTTCTTGAGAGCCCGTTCCTTGGCCTTGAGTGGATTATTCAGTGCTAGACCTGTTGTAGCATTGTTGGAACCAGTGCGTTGGCCTACTCTACGATCACGATGACCGATTACACGACAAAATACTTTTCCCCAATCTTCTGCATGTCTCTTCTCGTGTTTCTCAACTATCTGCCCTACTTGTTCCGGTAAGGAAAACTGGACAGTAATACTTTTAGTTCTATTCCAGCAATCATCGATTGTTCCTCTGGATTCATCGATTGGAATTCTGTTAGGGGCTAAATGTGAAGCAATCCAGTTAGCTACTTTGCTTGCATCAGCATTATTATACCTCCAAACTGTTCCCGATGGTGGCAGTACAATGTATGACTCTGCCAAATTGCGTTGAGGTTGATTGGCTGGGTTAAAAAACGCCCGACATCGATTCTTCTCACATTCAACCATCGCATCTTGTTCGGTTCCAGGTTCTACTCCCTTAATCTGATTAGCAACTGTAGAATAATTCTTTAGGAGTGGTTTATTGTTCAGTACAGGCAAATGGATTCCCATCTCTCTAGTGTTAGAATTTATAGCTCTTTGGACAGGGTTAAAGATATCACCGAAGTCCGCAACAACCGCAGGCGGGAACCTACCCAGGAATATCAAAGTACTGTGGGTATCCTGAGTTCCTCTACAAATATCCTGACCATTTTGGGAACTGTCGCTATTTCCGTCTATATCTTCTTCTACGCTTGCTTCGATAGTGGTTGTCTCAGCTACACTAGATAATGGCTCTGCCAACAATGATAATTCATCGTCAGAAGGTGAAACCATTGTTGGTTGGTCAGCTATAGCTCTGTAAACCTTCCTAACTTCTCCTATCTCAAACTGTGGTACAGAATGGCTTAACTTGTGTGTAGGGAGTTTTAACCTACTGTAGTTGTTCGGTTGGCTTTCTTCTATCTCAAACCGACCTCCGCTGGCATCAATCTGGAGCTTAGTTTGAATCCCCACCTCTTCCTGGCAACGCGGACAACCACCACCACAGGCGCATTTAGGTTGTAGCAGTGGCATTCCTGTTGATAAAGGGGAGACTAAGCGCGATCGCCCTCTATCCCCATTCTTCTTCTGCTTGGCAGAATCATTTGTCGGTTGTTTTATAGCAAGGGTTCTCATCGTTTTACTGCCTCCTTAAGATACAGATGAATTATCGATCACTCGACGGCGATCGCTCAGGCTCGTTATGAAACGGCAAATTCTGTCAGCTTACTGTTTATGAGCGATCGCACTTACCCGACATTCAGTAGAGAGAATTCAGACCCACGATTCTAATGCAAAGGGTTCTACCTGTTGAAGGCACTGGAAATCATTGTCGCTAGAAACAACATGTTCTTTAATGGTCGTCATAGGCAGGTGGTATGGGAAATGCAGCTATCTTGATTTTGCCTCATTTACTGATCGTTGTATTAATCGTCTGGGGTATTGCAGGCATCCCTCCTCCGGAATCGATTCTAGAAAACTCATCGAAGAGTTCAAAAAACTGTTCAAGGGCTTTATGTTCATCCTGTGAAAAAAATAAGATAATTTTGTCCCAAGACTGACTAGATGTAATCTTAAACTTTTCCTGAATCCAGGCTTGAAAATTGAAAAATTGCTTTTCTTGATCGGTTTCTGGTTCTCCCAATTGATGACGGGCGAAGAAATAACCGGCTAGGAATGTGCGAAGATGAGTAATGGAAGGTTGACCCAGATACATGGCAGGTCGCTTTTGAATGTTTCGGATTAGATCGTATAAGTCAAGCATGGGTCTTCTCCTCAAAATTCAATTTCTGTAATCTGAAAGTGATCGCCGAGATCCAGAATGGGACAGTAAAGATTATTCATCCAGTTTACTCTGGAAATTCCTTCGGGATGGATGTTGTCAAAGATGAGTTCTTGCCCGTCAATCTCAACCGTGATCGCCTCGTGTCGTCCATTGGTTGAGATATTTTCTTGCAGATGATCGTGGTAGATGTTGCAGAATGGCTCTTTGGTGCTGCCTGTAGAGAGGTAGATGGATTTGCCAGGGATGTTTTGTGAGATTAGGAATTGCCTCATGGCGGTTGCACATTCGACACATTCAAATAGGCGAAAACGACTGGCGATCGCGGTAATTTGCGGGCGAAGTTCAGAGTCATTCATGCTCTACTTTTACGATGAATACTGCGATGGCGCTGACAAATCTCCATAACCGTGCGATCTGTGCTCAACGACGCAATTTTTTTCTTGGCTCATATTGTAGATGAGCGATCGCCTCTCTGCTCTCTCCAATTGCGATCGCCGAGCTATTCCTCAACCAAACCAAACTAACGGGCGATCGCCTTTATCCTGCAATGGGGTTTATTTTAGAGAATTGTTTGTTGGTAAGAGTTCTCATAGTTTTAGCGCCTTCCCATTGTCAGGAATCTTTAGTGGATTGTGGAGTGGCAAAAGGTTTCATGGCTTTATTGCTATTGAAAAGGATTCTTGACTGCGTGACCATCATTTACCCACCTTGTCTGAGTGACGCTCCTACACCTCCCTTC
>DNXU01000333.1:0-318 GCA_003505715.1 Cyanobacteria bacterium UBA8803
CACACCCTCACCTCCTCACACCCTCACCCCCTCTCCCTACTCCCAGGGGCCTTGAGCAATGTTAGGATGGCATTTGCCGCATCTGGTGAGGTATTTGATGGCAGAAACACTTTTCTTCAACGCTTTGCGTCAAGCCATTGATGAAGAAATGGCACGCGATGAAACTGTATTTGTCCTTGGCGAAGACGTGGGCCACTATGGGGGTTCCTACAAAGTCACTAGAGATTTGTATCAAAAATACGGCGAGCTGCGGGTTCTCGATACCCCGATCGCAGAAAATAGCTTTACGGGCTTGGCTGTTGGTGCCGCAATGACGGG
>DNXU01000333.1:323-3660 GCA_003505715.1 Cyanobacteria bacterium UBA8803
ACCCATTATTGAAGGCATGAATATGGGCTTTTTACTCTTGGCCTTCAACCAAATTGCCAATAATGCTGGAATGCTGCGTTATACCTCTGGTGGGAATTTCAAAATTCCGATGGTGATTAGGGGACCTGGTGGCGTGGGCCGTCAGCTGGGAGCCGAACATTCCCAGCGACTAGAAGCTTATTTTCAAGCCGTTCCGGGTCTCAAAATCGTCGCCTGCTCAACCCCCTACAATGCTAAGGGCCTGCTCAAATCTGCCATTCGAGATGATAATCCGGTTCTGTTCTTTGAACATGTCCTGCTCTACAACTTAAAAGAAAACTTGCCTGAGACAGAGTATCTGCTCCCTCTCGACAAAGCCGAGGTCGTTCGCAAGGGCAAAGACGTTACCATTCTGACGTACTCTAGAATGCGCCACCACGTCCTGCAAGCGGCAAAGCAACTGGAAAAAGAAGGATTTGACCCAGAGGTTATTGACCTGATTTCTCTTAAGCCCCTAGACTTTGAAACCATCGGTGCTTCAATTCGCAAAACCCATCGGGTGATTGTAGTAGAAGAGTGCATGAAGACTGCGGGTATTGCCGCAGAAGTAACGGCATCAATCAACGATCGCTTATTCGATGAGTTGGATGCTCCTGTATTGCGCCTGTCTTCTCAAGATATCCCAACCCCTTATAACGGAACTCTAGAGAGCTTGACCATCGTGCAACCCCACCAGATTGTTGAGGCGGTACAGAAGATGATGACCTTGCGGGTCTAACGTTGATTAGTCCCTTCTCAATCAAAGAATATCTGAGGGGTGGGAAGTGGGGAGTGGGAAGCAGACTGGCTGGTAAAAAAGAATTATGATAGCACTTGTGGCGGTGGGGCGTAGTTATGCAAAAACAGCGTGGGTTATTAGCCTTGATTCTAGTCCTGGTGATCGCAGCGATCGTAGTACTAGTGACAATTCCCATTCCCCTAGGACTAGATTTGCGGGGCGGGGCACAACTGACCATTCAGGTAAAAACTACAGAAGAGATTAAACAAATTAGCAGTCGCGATCTTGAAGCTGTTCTCAGGGTTGTGGAAAATCGGGTAAACGGACTTGGAGTTTCAGAACCCGTGGTGCAAACCGTAGGCTCTGACCAGATTCTAGTGCAGTTACCTGGTGTCAATGACCCGCAGCAAGCAGAGCGGGTGTTAGGGGGTACGGCACAGCTAGATTTTCGCAAGCAAAAGGCGGGTACGGAGGCACAACTTCCAATTGAACAGCAGGTGCGCCGCTCGCTTTTAGACCAGCAGAAAGAGCTACAGCAGAAAAAGGACGAAGCAGCGATCGGAGAAAATCAAGCGGCACTGGAGCGCAGTAATGCTGCCATCAGTGAATTGTTTGAATCAACTGGTCTCACGGGCAAAAACCTAAAAGAAGCCTTTCCCTCTACTGATCAACTCGGTCGCTGGGAGGTGGCTATCCGCTTTGATACAGACGGAGGGGAAAAGTTTGCCCAACTGACCAAAGACTTGGCAGGAACGGGTCGCACGATCGGTATTTTCCTGGATAATGCCCTGATTAGTTCTCCTACAGTTGGGCCAGAATTTGCCCAAGCGGGTATCACTGGCGGCAGTGCTGTCATTACCGGGAATTTTAGCGTCGAAGAAGCTAACGAACTCGCTGTACAAATCAGGGGAGGAGCGCTGCCAGTACCAGTGGAAATTGTGGAAAATCGCACGGTGGGAGCAACTCTAGGTAGAGACAGCATTCAACGCAGTGTCTATGCGGGAATTGGCGGTCTGATTTTAGTCTTGATTTTCATGGCAGTCTACTACCGTTTGCCCGGTTTGATTGCTGACGTGGCTCTGGTGATTTACTCCCTGCTAACCATGGCAGCTTTTGCCCTGTTGGGTGTTACTTTAACCCTGCCAGGAATTGCAGGTTTTATTCTCAGTATTGGTATGGCAGTTGACGCTAACGTGCTGATTTTTGAACGAACGCGAGAAGAGTTAAGAGCTGGCAAAACCTTATATCGCTCCGTTGAATCAGGCTTTTACCGAGCATTTTCTAGTATCTTGGATGGAAACGTGACCACGGTGATTGCTTGTGCGGCACTATTTTGGTTAGGGACAGGTCTGGTGAAGGGTTTTGCTCTAACCTTGGGTTTGGGGGTAGCCGTGAGCATGTTTACTGCTATTACTTGCAGTCGCACCTTCTTGCTTCTGCTGGTTCTGGGATTCCCTGGGTTGCGTCAGAAGCCTGAATTATTCGTGCCCAACCCACCAGAATCAATGAAATCACAGGTATAGCGGTTAAGTTAACCTGCCCTGCTTTTGCCTGTGGCCTAATGGGAAATTCTCTTGAAAAATGAAACTCAATGTAATCAAACAGCGATCGCTTTGGTGGACGGTCTCGATTTCTATCATCTTGGCTGGCATAATCAGCATGGCGATTTCCACCGCCACGATCGGAACGCCTTTGCGTCTGGGTCTGGATTTTGTGGGCGGTACGAGGCTGCAATTTGAGCTGGACTGCTCCAAACCGGATAACTGCGACAAACCCATTGATATTGCCGTGGTACGGGATGTTATGAATGCCCAAAATTTGGGCAATAGCAGCATTCAAATTCTGGGCGATAGGCAGCAAGCACTGACTATTAGAACAAAAAGCTTAGATGTAGCAGAGCGTACCGAGCTACAGAAAAGTCTGAGTGAAAAAATTGGCGCGTTCGATCCCAAAACCGTTCAAATTGATACGGTTGGCCCAACTCTCGGACGACAATTATTTGCCTCTGGCTTGCTGGCAATTATCCTCTCCTTCGCAGGTATCCTGATCTACTTGACCATCCGCTTTCAGTTTGACTACTCCTTCTTTGCCTTCGTTGCCCTATTCCACGACGTTTTTATCACTGTTGGCATATTCTCAATGTTGGGTTTGGTGCTAGGTGTAGAAATTGATAGCCTCTTTGTCGTGGCCATCCTAACCATTATCGGTTTCTCAGTCAACGATACCGTGGTCATTTACGACCGGGTCAGGGAAGTTATTAAACTGAATCCAGAAGAGCATATTGACCAAGTAGTAGATGATGCTGTTAATCAAACCCTAACTCGGTCGCTGAACACAACCTTAACAGTACTGCTGACGCTGTTTGCGATCTTTTTCTTTGGCGGTGAAACTCTGAAGTACTTCGCCCTCTCTCTGATTATCGGTTTTACCGCAGGAGCTTATTCGAGTATTTTCATTGCTAGTACCTTGCTAGCCTGGTGGCGGGAACGCACTGGCAAAGCTCAACTGATACCTGAATCAGAGGCTCAGCAGGGGGAGTAGGGGTAACCGGGGGAGAGAAAGTTATCTCTTTGTCCGTAT
>DNXU01000457.1:0-3459 GCA_003505715.1 Cyanobacteria bacterium UBA8803
ATTCTGTATGTCTAACCCTCGCCAGATGGCATTTCTAGCGCTTCGGGACATCTACCAACGGGGTGCCTTTACTGATATTGCCCTTGATCGGGTACTGCGAACCGCTCAATTATCCGATGTTGACCGCCGTCTTGCCACCGAGTTAGTTTATGGTACGGTCAGGCGATCGAGAACCCTTGATGCCTTAATTGACCAACTCGGTAAGAAAAAAGCTCATCAGCAGCCTCCAGACTTGCGCATTATCCTCCATCTGGGTTTGTACCAACTGCGCTATCAGGAGCGAATTCCGGTCTCTGCTGCGGTGAATACTACTGTTGAGTTGGCTAAAGAAAACGGGTTTAAAGGACTAGCTGGTGTCGTTAATGGTTTGTTGCGAAATTACGCTCGCCTTCAGAAAGATGAATTAACAGAAGACTCATCCCTCATCCCTAATCCTGGCCGAGATCCGCTCAAGTTGCCTGTAGAACCCGTACAACGTTTGGGTATTTTACACAGCTTTCCCGACTGGATCATCCAAATGTGGATAGAACAGTTAGGCGTAGAAGAAACAGAACAGCTTTGCCAATGGTTGAACCGATCCCCAACCCTGGACTTGCGAGTGAATCCCCTACGAGTGTCTATTGAGGAGGTTGAGACTGCTATGCAGGAAGCTGGTGTTGAGGTTCAGCGCGTCCCCTACCTACCTCAGGCTTTACGATTAACTGGCAGCACGGGTGCCATTCAAAAGTTACCTGGCTTTAGTGAGGGTTGGTGGACGATACAAGATAGTAGTGCTCAACTAGTCAGCCATCTTCTGGACCCGCAATCAGGTGAAGTCGCGATCGATGCTACTGCCGCTCCAGGAGGCAAGACAACCCATATGGCCGAACTGATGGGCGATCGGGGTAAGGTGTGGGCCTGCGACAAGAGTACCCCTCGCCTCAAAAAAGTCCAAGAAAATGCCCAACGGTTGCAATTGCAATCCATTCAGATCTGCGGTGGCGATAGCCGCAACTTACCCCAATTTATTAATTGTGCAGATCGGGTATTACTTGATGCTCCTTGTTCGGGTTTGGGAACTCTCCATCGCCGTCCGGATATCCGCTGGCGCACCACACCCGCAACCGTAGCGGAACTTTCTGTGCTGCAAGGGGAACTATTACTACAGGCAGCTACGTGGGTGAAGCCTGGAGGCATCCTGGTCTATGCCACTTGTACCCTGCATCCTCAAGAAAATGAAGGGGTAATTCAAGGATTTCTGATGCACCATCCCCACTGGCAAATTGACCCACCGCCGCCCAATTCACCGCTAACGGCCTTCTGTACACCCCAAGGTTGGCTTAAAGTCTGGCCTCACCGATATCAAATGGATGGCTTCTTCATGGCAAGGTTGCAGCACAGAGGTGACACTCCCTCACCCTTTCCTTAAACTTCTGGTATAGATAAAGCAGCAGTTTGTCATAGGAAAAATCATGGTTACAGATTCTAGTATTAAACAGTTGGTTAAAATTCTCATTGGTGCCGCCTGGATCGATGGGCGAATTCAGCAAGAGGAACGAGAATATCTGCATCGAGTCGCCAAGCAATCTGGAGTTGCTGACGATCCAGAGATTCAGCCCTTGTTGTACGAACTCAGGTCGGTATCACCAGATGAGTGTTATGGCTGGGTACAAGAGTATTTGGGCGATCGCTCCAGTGAAGAAGATTATCAGCGCCTGATTGACGCGATTAGCGCCTTAATTTACAGTGATGGCGACGTTGCCACCGAAGAGGCCAAACTCCTAACGCGCTTGCAGTTGCTCGATCCGGCCAGTACTGCCCAAAAAGGCAGCCCTAACGCTGTCCTCAAAACCATCCAAAAACTCTACCAGCGCTGGCTCGATCGTCAAGCCTAGCACTTGAGTGAGGATTGCCTCCAGCCTCCAAGTGACCTAGTCATAATTCTCTCCATTCCCTATTTCCTCTCCCTCATTCCCCATCCCCAAAACGCGGCATGTGGGATTTTCTTTTGGCAGGCAACTAATTTTCTAGCAGTAGCGTCTTAAAAATTAGGTTGTTCTAAAACTGCTTAGCAACAAAACCTGCCTAAGTAAGGCTTGCTGCTGAAGTTCCTCAAATAATTGACCTTTAAAGTTTTAGGAACCTTTAGCCTCTTATAATGTCTAGTTACTTAACAACACGATTGTTCTTGGAGAACGCATTCTATGTCTAACTTACACCCCTGGCAATCAGGAACCGCTGCATTTTTAGCTCTTGGATTAACAGCTGGTACATTAGCACCAATTGTTTCAGTTGCTCCTAGTTTTGCACAAAGTAGCAGTTTTTCTGATGTTTCATCTAGCTATTGGGCGAGTACTTTTATTTCTGAACTAGCACAAAGAGATATCATTGCTGGATTCCCTGATGGTACGTTCAGACCTGATGCTCCAGTAACCCGCGCTCAGTTTAGCGCCATGCTGCGTAAAGCTAATCAAGCTTTTAATAAAGCGAACAAACGCGGCGGAATTAATTTTGTTGATGTGCCATCCAAATACTGGGCTTATTCTGCTATTCAGGAATCTTATACCACAGGATTTATGGCAGGTTATCCCGGTAATGTATTCAGACCGGAACAAAGAATTCCTCGCGAACAAGTTTTGGTTTCCCTAGCAAATGGCTTGGAATATTCTGCTAGTACTACCAGCGTTTTGAATTACTACAGTGACTCCTCCAGTATTTCTAGCTGGGCTCGTTCTCCCATTTCGGCGGCTACTGAAAAGCGCATGGTGGTAAACTATCCCAACCTCAAGATATTAAATCCCCAGCGCAATGCCACTCGGGCAGAAGTAGCAGCTTTTATTTACCAAGCATTGGTAAGTGAAGGGGAAGCCCAAATCATTAGTTCCCAATACATCGTTGATACAACGCCAGTAGCGACTGATTTCACAATTCCTGCTGGTACTGTGATTCCAGTTAAGTACGTCAGAGAAAAAATTCTGGTTGCTAAAGAAGACGAAAAATTACCACTGACCCTGACCGTAGCGGCCAATATTACCACCGCTGATGGTAAGGTACTCATTCCCGCTGGCAGTGAGGTCGTAGGTGAGTTGCGCTCCAGTGAATCTGGCGCTCAATTTATCGCCGAGAAGCTGGTGATGAATGGCAAACAGATGAACATGAGTGCTTCTTCGGAGATGATTACTACCACCGAAACGATTCGTAAGGGTGGTAGTGTTGGCAATCTCGTCAAGAATGCGGCCCTAGGTACGGCAGCAGCTGCTGCCATCGCCGCTGTCACTGGCGACCGGGCGATCGCTACTGAAGAACTCTTGATTGGAGCTGGCTCTGGTGTAGCGCTCAGCCTAATCCAGCGCTTCCTCGGTCGGAACAGCGTAGACCTCTACGTGATTGAACCCGATACCGACTTAGACCTCAAACTCAATTCTAACTTGGTAATTAGCACTAAATAGTTGTTGGTTGTTGGTTGTTGGTTGTTAGTTG
>DNXU01000457.1:3590-7026 GCA_003505715.1 Cyanobacteria bacterium UBA8803
ACCCATCACCCATCACCAACAACCAACAACTAACAACCAACAACTAACCAAACTATAAAGGTTGTGCCTTTGCTTGGCTGGTCTTGAGTATTGTCAATTGCAGGTTCTGAAATTTGTTTAGCCCGGACAGGTTGTGCTGGGCTAAATATTTCTATTTGTCCGTGCATTTGTTCGATCAGTTCTTTCGCGATCGCCAAGCCTAAACCACTGCCCGGAATTGAGGTGGTGGCTTGCACGCCTCGATAATGCCGCTCAAAGAGATGGTTTAGGTCTTGAGCGGGAATGCCAGGGCCGGTGTCAGTAATAGCGATCGCAATCATCTCACCTTGAGGGGGGTGTTGCCCGATTTCAGTTTGGATATAAATCTGTCCGCCTGCTGGCGTGTACTTTAAAGCGTTGTCAATGAGATTGTTTAAGGCTTCTCGCAAGGCTTTGGCATTGCCTCGAACGGGCGGCAAGTCGTTAGGAATTGAGAAATGCAACTGGAGATCCCTTTCTTGAGCGATGGCGCTGGCGGACAGCAGAAGCGGTCCTAAGACCTCTGCCACGGCAAAGGATTCTATGATAAAGGTTTTGCCAGGAAGTAGGGGCAAGACTCCTGTAGCTGCCTCTGGTTGCTCATTAGCATGAGAGGTTTTCTGGCCCTCCTCGTCCTTCACAGGTAGTGGAAAAGCTGCTGCTGGCAGGGTTAGCAGATCCATATCTTCTGAATACTTATCCAGAGATTCGTCAAATTCTTTGAGTAACTCTTGCAGGCGATCGCTTTCCCGCACGATACTGGCCGCTACTTCCCGGTTTTTATCTCCCGGCAATAGTCGCTTGAAGAGCAACTTGCCAAACGTCCGCAGTGCGGTGAGGGGGTTGCGAAATTGATGCAGGATGTCATCAAGGAGATCCCGCTGTTGGGCGTGCAGAGTTCGTTGTTGATTCAGTTGCTGCTCGAACCACACTCGACGGCGATCCATAAGGTAAGCGATCGTTAAGGTCTGAGCAATGCGTTCAATGGCAGCCTGTTCTCTGTCGTTCCACGGTCGGTCTTCACGACCCGTTACTAATAATCCCAGCACTACACCTTCATGGATCAGGGGCAAAACAATTTGGCGCTGCCGATATAATGACTCGTCTTGCCAGTCTGGTGAGGTTGAATCTACTTGTGAATCCTGCTCAGATTTTTGAGGCAGCAGTCGGGGTATTGCTTTTGATAATTGGGGAAGCTTGTCCATCCGATCACCTCGCTCGGGCAGGGCTAAGTCAGTCTCATCCTCTTCCCATACTGCGGCTGCTTCAGGATAAATAACCACTGGAATTAGCTTGGGCTGCGATCCCTCCACTAGTTCTTCAGTTGTTAAATACACGGCACTCAAAGCTGCTCCCAGACCTTGAGTTAACACTGCCACCTGCGATTGACATAGGGCAACAAATTCTGAACTAGCAGGAATGAACATGAGGACGATTTATCACCGAACAGCGCTTTTTTTTGAAACCACAATTAGCTTCCTCTCTATCATGTCCAAATCATGACAAAACTGACTACGATCCGATCCCCCAGGAGCGAATGTAAATTTTTATTAAAAATATTGTAGTTTTATTTCATATATTTTGGCCTTATAGGTCTTTCAAATCTTATAATTGAGGCGTTTGGCGGATTTGTATCGAACAATGAAAACAAGTTGATATTTTGAATTGAAGCAGATATACTTACGACGGCTTTTGTAACTAACATTACAACTGTCAGCAGACAGAGGAGGTAAAGAGGTTGGCAAGAAGACGCAAGCGCAAAAGTCGCCGACGCCAAGAAGGGCGCAAGATCCTAGAACACGTGCCTCAGTATAATATAGAAAGCGGTGAAGATAAACCTGTTACAGCAGCACGTAAGTATATTCAAGCAGCAGGGATAATTCCACCCGCTCTGCTGCTAGTAAAAAGAAACGAGCACACTACAGACCGTTATTTTTGGGCAGAAAAAGGTTTATTTGGAGCTCAATACGTCGAGGAAAACCATTTTCTGTTTCCCAGTTTACGGGTGCTTGAATCTCATGAAGAAAAGGCTGTAGTTGCTGGTCACAGCCGCTGAGCCCAGTATCGGTACAACTTAGTGACAGGTGCTTTTGCTTAACCCTACTCAATCTCCTAGAAATTGAGTAGGGTTAATCTTGTGTATTCAGAGGTTTTTCTGGTGCGATCGCAGTTACTATCAATAAAATTCCGGTGCTTTGCGATCTGTTTTAAAGCGATTCATGACTTCATCGCTCCCTTCCTGCCCATTTGTAGCGGGGCCAATGATTACTAACCCCAAGTTTTTTGTCGGTCGTCAAGAGGAATTAGACAAGATGACCTCTTGGGTGACAGGGGTGCCGCCAGTTAGCGCAAACGTGGTTGGGCGCAGGCGGATTGGTAAATCTTCGCTACTGTATCACTTTGTTCAAACCTACGAGCAGCGAATACCTCAACCTAACAACCGCTTTATTGTCGTTTACCTTTCACTGCAAAATGCTCATTGCCAGCAGGAGGAGGGGTTTTATCGAGCAGTGGGGCAACAGTTTTGGAGTTGTCCAATGGTGCAAACTGAACCTGCCTTAGCTGATCCCCTGTGTGCTAGGCCCTTCAACCGCTTGGCCTTTAGTAGCGCTATGGGACATTGGAAACGGCATGGCATGTTAGCAGTAGTTTTTTTAGATGAGTTTGAAGTACTGATGCGGCATCATCAGGAATTTAATGAGGGATTTTTTGATAACTTGCGCTCTTTGATGGATAGCGGCGCTTTAATGCTAGTGGTGGCTTCTCTCAGAAAACTGGATTTTTATCGGCGTCGATATCAACTGACATCGTCTTTTTTTAAGATGGGTCAAGTTTTGGTGTTGGGGGAACTTAAGGAAGAGGAGGCAACACAGTTGGTAGGTTTGCCTGCTGTTGGAAGTAATAACGATCAAGCAGCATTGAGTTTAGAGGAACAGAAACTAGTCAGGCAGTTGGGTGGAACTCATCCTTTTTTGTTGCAGTTAGCAGCAAGCTTCTTATGGGAAGCGCGTCACTCAGGACGGGATGTGAGCTGGGCGAAAGCACGGTTTGAAGCACAAGCCCGTTGCGTACCCGGATATAGTTTAAATCCTCGGAGATGGGGATATCCGTTGCAGGTGTTGGTTTGGTTACCCCTCAATTTGGGGCGAAGGGTCAGAGGGATTAGGGGGACTGTCGATGAGATTGGCAATTTAATGACTGGAATCACCATCTTAATCGCAATTATCCTGGTTCTGCTGGTTGTGTTCAATTTGCTTAAATAATCCGCAACCAGCCATTAGAGGCTTAAATATCTTCTGCGCTCCAGGAGCGTAAAAAAAAAGCTCTCCTGTGAGAGGAGAGCTTTTTTTTAGGGATTTATTAAGTTTTTAGCCGTTGATAACCGGAGCAGTCAGAGCAACTGGAGTAGCTTCACCAG
>DNXU01000270.1 GCA_003505715.1 Cyanobacteria bacterium UBA8803
AGCCTCTCCCCATGAAGTTAGATCGGGTCATCCTGCCAGAAAAAGCTCCTCCAGGAATACCTGTACCAGTAACCTATGAGTGGACTGGTTCTGGGGAGCAATTACAATCCGGTATCGTACTACTAACCTGGCAACTTGAGGACGGCACACCCCAACACCGATGGTTACACGACCACGGCATTGGGATGGGGGAATTGTATGCCCTAAATAACAAAGGGGAAGCAATTCAAGTTATTGAAAGGATGTCTATGCTGCCGCCAGCAGATCTACCAACAGGGACTTACACTCTGGCAGCAACTTACTTAAATCGGAAAACTGGTGAAAGTTATCCAATTTCGGTGCCAAGGGTCATTCTGAATATCGATTCCACAACTGTGGCTAGACCAGCACCAGAATTAGATTTAGTTACCCAGTTGCGAACTTTAGCGGCTAACTTACCTAAAGGGCCAGAGGCTCTAGAATCTATCTTTGAACAGACAGGACGGATTAATCAGTACGATCCTATTCAAGACTATTTGGTACAAGCGGATATAGCTTTAGGCTATCGATTAAAATTGGAACCGCAAAATCTGGAATGGGCTTACGCCCTGGCTTTATCTGAAGTATTGCAGAAAGATGCCAAGGGTGCGATCGCGATTTTAAAGCAAGTGGTTGAGTTAGATGCTCAAAACCCTTATGCCTACGCCTATCTTGCCTTTGTTTATCTCTATGAATGGCGGAGTAAAGAGGCTCAAAACACTATCGAGCCTGCTTTAGCTCTCAACCCGAATGTGCCAGAACTGCAAGCTTTATCTGGTGTTGCTGCTCTGTTGCAGGGGAATATTGTGAAGGCTTGGCATTTACTGGGAAAATTCCTAGTGATGGGTGATGGGTAATTTACCTGGTGTAACTTTGTTGCATTGTTTTGTTTCAATCCCTGATAAGGTGCGTTAGCCCAAGCGTAACGCACCCTACGGAATTGATTGATTATTTGAATCTCGTTAATCAGCCACACCGCCAAACCTTGATGGTCTTGTCGGAACTGCTACTGATAACAGTGTATCCATCTGAACTCAGGGCAACAGAATGAACTGCGCCTGTATGTCCCTTGAGAATAGCAATTTCTTGACCTGTGGTTAAGTTCCAAATCTGGATGGTTTTGTCAGAACTGCCGCTGACTAGCATCTTACTATCGAGACTAACGGCCAGTGTACTAACGGAGCCTAAATCTCCCTTAATGATACCGATGGGTTTGCCTGTGGTTAGCTGCCAAAGCCGGATGGTTTTGTCATCAGAGCCGCTAACAAGAGTCTGGCCATCAGGACTAATAACCAAGGATTTTACGGAGGCAGTATGTCCGGTAAGGGTGAAAAGGTTTCTCCCTGTGGTTAAGTCCCAAAGCTTGATAGTCTTGTCATCAGAACTGCTGGCGACGATCTTACCATCAGGGTCGATCGCTACTGATTTGACCCCAGCAAACCAGTCAGAATGCTTCATGAGCAGGGGAATTTCCTTGCCCGTGGTAGCTTGCCACAGCTTAACGCTTCGGTCATCGGAACCACTGACCAAAAATTGCCCATCGCTGCTGAAGGCAATGGACTGGACTGGGCCCATATGTCCCGTAAGGGTGTAGAGTTCCTTACCCGTTTCTAGCTGCCATAGCTTGATCGTGTAGTCGTCACTGCCACTAGCGAGAATTTGCCCGTTAGGACTGAAAGCTAGGGCTTTAATGCCATTGAACCAGCCAGAATTTTTGGTGAGGATACGAATTTCCTCCCCTGTTTCTAAATGCCACAACCTGACGGTTTGGTCGTCACTGCCACTGGCTAGAACCTGTTCGTTGGGAGCGATCGCAACTGACTTAACCTTACCAGAATGTCCCCTCAGGGTCTGTAGGCATTGCCAGTTAGTCGATGGTAGGTTTAATGAGGAATCAGGGCTAACTTTGGGAGTTGCCAGCTCAATAAATAAATCCTTCAGAGAGCCGCTAATTTCCCGGATATTTTCTCCAATCTCCCGAACTCCCTCTTCAATCTCCTGTCCTAACCTGTCAAGGGAAACTGATGGGTTCCCTGGAGTTTCTGGATTTTCTGCTAGTCGATCTGAGTTCTTGAAGTCTCCAATTTGGCTGATAGTATTTTGCAGCCGCACGATCGCATCTTTCAATTGCTCTAACTGCTGCTGCCGTTGCTGATTGACTTGCTGAGTTTGTTTCTCCAGTTGAGTTAGGTGCTGATTGATAGGTTCGATGGATTGATAAGCTTGGACTAAAATTGCTGCGTGCTGTTGCTGATTCGATTTGTTTAATTCATCAAGTTGCTTTTGGGTTTTGCTATCGAGTTTAGTTAGTTGCTCGTTAAGGGGTTCAATAAGTTGATGCGCTTGGGCAACTGCCTCTTTGTACTGTTGCTGAATTGACTCTTCTAATTGTCCAATTTGCTGCTGAGTGCGGTTATCAAGCTGGGTGAATTGCTCATTGAGCGGTTCAACGAGCTGATGAATTTGGGCAATTGATGCTTCATGCTGTTGCTGAGTTGACTCCTTTAATTGCTCGAACTGCTGCTGAGTGCGGCTATCAAGCTGGGTGAATTGCTCGTTGAGGGGTTCAACGAGTTGATGAGTTTGGGCAATTGACGCTTCATACTGTTGCTGAGTTGACTCTTTTAATTGCTCAAACTGTTGTTTAGTTTGGCTATCGAGTTGTGCGATCTGCTGGTTAATAGGTTCTATGCTGCGATGGACTTGAGCGATCTCAGCTATCTGTTGCTCTCGGCTGAGCTGATTAAGCCGCTGCCGATTGGCAATATTCAATCCCATCGTTATGGTCAGGGGCGCTGCTGCGTAAACTACCTGTTGGGTTGTTGCCGCTGCGACAGTTCCGAGCGCTGAGCCAGCAATGAAGACGTATTCGGTAATCTCTAGCCAGTGGCGTTTGGTCATGGCCGTAATGATTGACGTTGTCTGCTAGGATCTCATCTTTGGATCTAGTGGAATACTCCAAGCTTAATTCTTACCGATAGAAGTTTGGCGTCTATCTCCCTCAATAGTCGCTCATGAACTGCGTACACCAGCACGTATGAAAATCTCCCTCCCTCTTCCCCTCACTCTCTCACTCCCTCACTCCCTCTCCATATTTTCATGACCGACTGGAGAATCAATTTTGGGGTAGTTCTTATAAAGATGAGAATTATATCATAAAAATATACATTTTAAAAAAAGCGGACAATAAAAAATAGCTCTAGAAAAAAATATGAGGAAAAACAATATAAATTAGATCCTTGAAAATGATATATTCCTCTTAATAAGCAAATTTGCAACTAGATAGATAATGCCAAGTTACAGTTCCTGGCTTTTTTGTAACGAAAAATTACAGCCAGGAATCCAGAACTATCTTTTTGCAAAAATTTAGATGAGGTAGATTGATGAGTCGAATTAATGGATTTGTCGGGCGTCGTAATTTCTTAAAGCTGGCTGGTATAGGAGGAGTTGGTGTTGCAGCAAGTGCTGCTGGTAGTAGTTTTCTTTGGGATGCCCAGCAAGCTGTTGCTCAACAAGCATCTCCTACTGTTCAACAAAGACCTCAAGCCGTTAGCCCTGATGCAGCGCTGAAAAGGTTAATGGAAGGAAATAAAAGGTTTATTGAGGGACAGGGTGAAAACCCTAACCAATCAAGATTGCGGTTGCAAGAAACTGCCGTAGCTCAATATCCCTTTGCTTCCATACTAGGCTGTGCTGATTCTCGCGTGCCTGCGGAAATTGTTTTCGATCAAGGACTTGGGGATTTATTTGTAGTGCGCGTAGCAGGTAATGTTGCTAGTCAAACAGCGATAGGTAGCTTAGAATTCGCTTCAGCAGTATTGGGTTCTCAGTTGATTGTGGTTATTGGTCACAGTCGATGCGGTGCGGTACAGGCAGCGATTAAAGGAGATCCGCTGCCCGGTCGGATTGGCGTTTTTGTGGAAGAAATCAAACCTGCTGTAGAGAGTGTCAGATTCAAAACTGGCGATCTTGAAGAGAACTCCATCACCGCCAACGTGCAATATCAGGCGAGAAAGTTGTCAGAAAGTTCAACAATTTTGGCGAGCCTGATCAAGGAAGGCAAACTAAAAATTGCTGGTGGCCGTTACGATCTGGCAACTGGACAAGTCACTATCGTTACCTGATAAGGATAAGGGAGAGGAAAGATGGAGAGGGGACAGGGGAAAAGATTTTCCTAGGGAGTTCCAAATAAAAAAGTAGTAGCTCGTGAACTGAGTACACCAGAACCCATGAAAACCTCCCCTCCCTCCCCTGACAGGTGTAGGTTTTTTACAATTAGGAGGAGTTACAAGCATAAAAGGAATCTACACGAGTGTGAGGAAAAGAACTCCAACGCTCAAGATGAATGGGAATATTGTTGAGTAAATCAGCCATCAGAGTCACAAAACCCAGCACAAAGCAAGACAAATGACGCTCTTTTTTGATACCACTCGACTCATGGACAGCAATCTTTTCAGGAGGCATTTTGGGAAAATTCGAGGTCAAGGATTGAGTTTCGGTAGTGCCACCCAGGATCACCATCCATAAAGTGGCAACAGCCAGCACTAACCACATTCGTTCAGCTCGTTGTGGGTTCAGTAAACGGGTATTATGCCATGTAAAAAACCTACACCTGTCAGGTGAAGGGGTGAGGGAGTTAGGGGGTGAGGGGGTGAAGGGGT
>DNXU01000149.1:0-4248 GCA_003505715.1 Cyanobacteria bacterium UBA8803
AATAATCAGGATGCTGTAGCAGTGATGCGAGAGCCTGGGAGAGGGTGTGGATTGGACAATCCGCCCGAAGGGTCGGACACTCCAGTGTTAAGAACCCCCCACTTAAAAGTGGGGGAGTCTCAGTTTGATATCTTCTGGTGCGGTGACAGTAATATTGAGTTTGATCAGCTGCTCTGAGGTTGGATTGATCGGATTTGTACCTACATCGTTGGGAGCTGGCGTGGTAACAACTTTGTGAATTGTACGTCTGGCAGTTGCCATCTCACGTTTTATGGCGGGCAAGTACGGTTTTATTATGGTTACTAATGCCAATACTCCCAGAGCTGCATACTTGATAACCCTAATATTTGACTCCTTCATGTTCCTTCATAAATCAATTCTCCAAGCCACAAGCAAGCCAAAAAATTTAAAATTAAAACTCAAATAATAAAATATATAAGTGCGATCGCACTTATTTTTGGCTTTAGGCTACAAGTATTATTTCATCAACTATCCCTTTAACAATCAACGTTGATATTACTGAAATTGGTAATTCTTCGGAATTTCTGAACTCGTACTTACATCATGTTTAAGGGGTCAACATCAATTGTGAGGCTAATACCTCTGGGACAAATTTTCCGTAACCCTTCCAAATCTGGTAACTCTACAGGCACTTCTGGTGGAAACTTCAGCAAAATCTGCCACCGATAGCGACGGGCAACGCGCATAATTGAAGCAGGTGCTGGCCCTAAAATTTCATAATCTGATTCAGCTTCAGCTAAGCGATCTGCCAGCTGTTCGGCGACAGTCTCTACTTCCGCTGGCTCAAAACCGCTCAAGCGCAACAAAATTAAATGCCCGTAAGGGGGATAGTTCAGTGCCTCCCGCTGTTCTAATTCTGTCTTTGCAAAAGACTCGTAATCGTGATAGCGTACTGCTTGAATTACCGGGTGGTGGGGAGAGTAAGTTTGCACGATCGCTCGACCCGGGTCATCGCCGCGACCTGCCCGACCTGCTACCTGAGTTAGGGTTTGAAACGCTCGTTCTACTGCCCTGTAGTCTCCTAAATGCAGCAGTCCATCCGCTGCTACCACTCCCACTAACGTCACCCCAGCTAAATCGAGTCCTTTGGTCAGCATTTGCGTCCCCACCAACAAGTCAGCTTCTCCATTAGCAAATTTAGTCAGCAGGGTACGGTGAGCGCCTTTAGTACGGGTTGTGTCACTATCAAACCGAATCAAGCGCAGATCGGGAAACTGCTTGGCTAATTCCTGTGCCACTCGCTGGGTGCCAGTGCCGAAGAATTTCAAGTAAGGGGAACTGCATTGGGGACAACTTCGGGGATGAACTTGGCTGTAGTTACAGTAGTGACACCTCAGCAACTGAGTTGCCCCTTCGTGGGCGTAGTGATAGGAGAGCGAAACATCACAGTAAGGGCATTCCACCACATATCCACAACTACGGCAAGACACAAAGGTACTATGCCCCCGTCGGGGAATAAATAAGATACCCTGTTGTTTTTGCTGTTGCAATTGTTCCAGAGCATCTTGCAGGGGACGGCTAAAAATTGACCGATTTCCCTGTTGCAACTCCTCCCGCATGTCTACAATTTCTACTGGAGGCAGGGGGCGGCAATGAATTCGTTCTGGTAGTGCCAAGTAATGAGAGAGAATGCTGGAGTTAATTTCTTCCTCCCTCTCCCTAAAACTCACCCAGGTTTCTAAAGACGGAGTGGCCGAACCTAAAATGAGGGGGCAGTTTTCTAATTGGGCACGCCACTGAGCGACGGTACGGGCATGATAGGTGGGGGCTGGTTGGTCTTGCTTGAAGCTGGAGTCATGTTCTTCATCCAATACAATTAAACCCAGCTTGGGGAGGGGCCCAAAAATTGCCGATCGCGTGCCAACAATTACCTGAGGCTGTCCCGCCAGCATTTGCCGCCAAGTATCGTAGCGTTCGCCCCGGGCGAGGGCACTGTGATACACGTTCACTTTATGCCCGAAACGGGCGCGGAAACGGTCGGTGAGTTGGGGAGTGAGGCCAATTTCCGGCACCAAGACGAGGGCAGATTTGCCCTGAGCTAATACGGGCGCGATCGCTTGTAAATAAACCTCGGTTTTGCCAGAACCAGTTACCCCATGCAACAGCAGTTGGGCAAAACCTGCCAGATTGGCAATCGTTGCTAATGCATCAGCCTGAGATTTTGTCAATTCCTTAGGTAGATCGGCAGCAACGGTTGGTTCTGCTGCCGTCCGCAATACTTCCCTCAGCTCGATCGCTAAATAACCTTTCTGCTCTAGGGATTTGAGAGTTAAGGAAGTAGTGTTACAAATTTGCAACAATTCCGTCAACCAAAGATCGCCACCGCGACGGCTCAACACCTCCAAGATTTCCCTCTGCCTCGCAGTTAGCTCAACAGAAAAGGGATCGCCAACTAGAGTTACAGCTTTCTGAAGCTTGGGACGTGACAGCTTGGGGGGTTCCAGATAACTTTCCACCCAACCCCGTTTGAGTAACTCCCGTAACCCCCGACTTGCTCCTCTAACCTGGCGTTGCAGATAGTACCAGCTATAGTCGCCATCGGGTTGAGTCTCAAGGAGTTCCAGTAACTGACGGGCAGTTACACTGACAAAGGTAGCACTTCCCGGTGGGATGGTTGAACGGTTAAGACGAATGCGACGCTGCGATCGCGACAGCAATCCTGGCGGCAGAGCGACTCGAATTACTGACATCAAGGGGGTACAGTAGTAGGCGGCCACTTGCTCTAGCAGTTGCCAGTAGGAAGGCGAGAAGTACCCCGTGCTAATGACATCTTCAACCTCTTTGATTTTGCCAGGGCTAATTTCCGAGGGTGGCGAGTCTAAAAGACGAACTGCGATCGCTCCTACTTGTTGTGCGCCAAAGGGCACGCTCAAAATATCCCCCGGTTGTACCTCTAAATCAACTGGCAACCTGTAGGTGTATAGTTTTTCTTCTGGCTTGTCCTGTAGCTGTTCTTCTTGTTCTCTGGCTTGTTCTTTTGTCGGACAATCCACCAACACTTCAACCCAGCGGTAGCGATCGCCACCGGATTGATAAGACGCCTTCGGTTCAGCTAGGACAAGACTCATAGGGATCAGGGATGAGGGATGAAGGATGAGGGATGAGGGGAAATAAATTTTTAAGAAAAAAGTATCCCCTGTAGGGGCGAGTCGCTACTTTAATATAGTGGGCAAACGATAACATCCTAATTCGATTTACCATCACTGCCAAAGTATTCCCGATAGCTGCAAATCTTATTGCCTCGCACGTCGAAGGAAACCGCGATCCGGTTTTTGTAAGGTTCTCCCCGCATCATTCCTTCATCCCGAAATTCAAAAACTACTGTTGTCTCGTTACTAGTTACCCGATCGAGCGTAACTGAGAGTCCTCCCTTAAAGGTTTCAGACACATACTCCAAGAAGGCGATCGCCCGTTCTTTGCCAACATTCAAGCCGTGGTAGGAGCCTACAGGAAACCAGAAGGTGAAATCTTCAGTCAGCATATCCACAAACGGTTGCCACTCTCCTGTCGCTAGACCCTTAGTGAAATGCCCAAACGCTTGCTGAGCAACTTCCATTGTATCCAGCGACTTTTCTACCATATATAATTTACA
The DNA here is from genome assembly GCA_003505715.1 of Cyanobacteria bacterium UBA8803. Lineage (GTDB taxonomy): Bacteria > Cyanobacteriota > Cyanobacteriia > Cyanobacteriales > Coleofasciculaceae > UBA8803. The sequence continues at coordinate 3,614 of DNXU01000149.1, forward strand.
GGTTTTAGGACTTATGCACGCCCTCTCTCTGTAGGGTGCGTTATACTACGCTAACGCACTTAGGATGCGCGGCGGAATCTTGCTCAAATTTAGGGAGCCAGGGGTGTAATTGCAAAATATTACCTAATTTCGAGTACCCTGTAGACACTTTAAGCACTGTCACATTAGGGCTATTGGCAATAGGACAATTGTTTAGATTGTTTACGGTCATGTTTCCGCTTATACTTCAAGTGCCCATTACCCTACCCGTCTTGTGCTAGCGTATTCTAACCTGTGTGGATTTTTCCTGGTTCGCAACTCCCATAAAAATTTGTAATGCTAAACACATGGTAAACTTTTTTTCACCAAAATTCACACTGATACGCTTTAATTGCATTTAAGCCCAGGTAGGGTTCTGGTGTGACCAATCAATCGTTGTACCAAAGAAGGAAGTTCATGAAAGTTAAATCCATTACTACGCTTGCTGTTGTTTCACTCCTCAGTCTGGGGCTAGTTACCGGCTGCGGCGGCAACCAGGAAACAACCCCAACTGAAACCAGTCCTGCTACTGAAACCAGTCCTGCTACTGAAACCAGTCCTGCTGCTGAAACCAGCCCTGCTGCTGGTGAGAAAAGCCCTGCTGCTGGTGAGAAAAG
>DNXU01000149.1:4366-4505 GCA_003505715.1 Cyanobacteria bacterium UBA8803
CCTAGCAAACACTGACTGGCGATCGCTTACATGAGCGCCAGTCATGATTGGTCAAACGTCCATCATAAAGAGCGATCACGCCTCATTTTTCTTGGTGCGATCGCTTTTGCATTAGCTCAGGATGAGGGATGAGGGATGA
>DNXU01000149.1:4559-9410 GCA_003505715.1 Cyanobacteria bacterium UBA8803
GGATGAGGGGGTGAGGGGATGAGGGTTCAAATTACCAAATTTAGTCGGTATACTCCAATGAACCATGAACTATGGACTATGTTCAATTTTCAACGGTAATGTGACCGTAAACTTGGTGCCTATGCCAAGGATACTATCTACAAAAATCTTACCCTGATGTAAGTCAACGCTATTTTTAACAATAGTTAAACCTAGTCCTGTTCCCTGAATAGTGCCGACATTGCTAGCTCGCTGGAAGGGAGAAAAGAGGTGCTTTATGTCTTCATCTGGAATACCTATACCCCTGTCTTGAATGTAGAAAACTGCCTCCTTAGTAGTGCAAACTAGGTCAAATCGGATGTGGCTTCCTGATGGAGAATATTTAATTGCATTGGAGAGCAAATTGGTGAAAATATGTCTCAAGAGTTTTTCATCCATCTGGGCAGTAGTACAGTTGCCCTTACTTGTAAAGCCGATTGAGTACTGGGGCGCATTAGTTTGAAACGTTTCTACGAGGTCGCTGCAAAACGCTACCAAATCTATCGCCTCAGGAGTAAACTTGAGTTTACCCAATTCGGCTTGATTAACAATTAAGACATCATCTAAGAGCTGAGTCATCCGTCCAACTGCACTTTGAATGCGGTGATGGTGATTGTGTTGTTTCTCATGGGATAATTTATTGCCGTAGCGATCGAGGATTTGAGCAGATGAGAGAATTGTGGTTAGTGGCGTGCGGAACTCGTGGGAAACCAAGGCCATAAACTCAGAGCGCAGTTTATTCATTTCTCGTTCCTTGGTTAAGGCATTTTCTCTAGCCTGCACTCTGGCTTGCCACTTGATATAGCAGAGGATAGCACTAAAGGTTGCTATAAAATATAAAGTATAAGCCCACCATGTCTTCCAAGGGGGGGGTGTGATAAGAATTTTGAGAGTGGTGCCTTCTTCGTTCCAAACACCGTCATTATTGGAACCTTTGACCCTAAATAGGTAAGTGCCACCATCTAAGTTGGTGTAACTAGCATACCGTCGGGTGCCCGAATAAATCCAATCTTTGTCAAATCCTTCTAGCTTGTAGGCATATTGATTCTTAGCGGGATCGGTATAGTCAAGGGCAGCAAATTCCAATGAAAAGAAGTTGTCTTTGTAGGAAAGCTTGATTTCTTTAGTCTGGGAAATGTCTGTATCTAGTTTTCCGGCCTTATCAAAAACTTTAAAATTGGTTATAGCAATAGAGGGAATGTGGGCATTGTCTTTTACCAGTTTGGGATAAAAAGCATTAAACCCCTTAAGTCCACCAAAAAACATTTCTCCCTTTTTACTTCTGACATAGGCTTTCACTCCATCAAACTCATTCCCCTGCAACCCATCGCTGACATCATAATTTCTAAAGCTTGCCGTTGTTGGATTAAATTTTGATAACCCTTTGCCCGTGCTTAACCAGAGATTACCCTCGTCGTCGGCTAGAATACCAGCTACTGAATTGTTGGGGAGGCCATCTTTGTGAGTGTAATGGGTAAAGGTTTCAGTAGCGATATCAAACTTATCCAGTCCACCGCCATAAGTACCAAGCCACAATGTACCTGCTGGGTATTCCTGCATTGACAAAATCCGATTGTAACTCAAGCTATTGGGATTATTAGAATCGTGTTTGTACTGGGTAAACTCTCCAGTTTGCGGATTGAATTTGTTGAATCCTCCATTGAGCGTACCAATCCAGAGGGTGCCAGATTTATCTTCATAAATATTTAAGATATCGTTATCACTTAAGCTCTTGGGATTCTTTGAATTGTACAAGTAGTGGTAAAATTTCCCAGTTTGCGGATCGAATTTATTGAGACCTCCATTAAACGTACCAATCCAGAGCGTGCCTTTGCTGTCTTCATAGATTGACGAGACAGTGCGAGCATTCAGGCTGGTGGAATCCTGAGGATTGTAGGTATAATGAGTAAATTTTTTAGTTTGGCGATCAAACTTATTAAGTCCACCACCAAAAGTACCAACCCAGAGCGTTCCTTTACTGTCTTCATAGATTGACCAAACATTGTCATTACTCAAGCTATAGGAATCATTGGGGTCGTGTTTGTAATGCTTGAATTCATGAGTTGGGCGATCGAATCTATTGAGTCCACCACCATCAGTACCAATCCAAATGATACCGGAACGGTCTTCATAAATTGACATAACATGATTGTCATTTAAGCTATCTGGATTAGTGGGGTCTTGCTTGTAAGTTATAAATTTGCGGTCTTTCTGATCTAACTTATTAATGCCACCAAACGCCGTGCCAATCCACAGAATATCAGACGGGTCTCGAAAGAGACTATTAAATACAGTGTCATTTAAGCTTTTTGGCTGAGTTGCATCTTCTGTATAGTGGGTAAATTTGCCAGTTTGGGGGTCAAAATTATCGAGTGCTGTACCATAAGAAGTAACAGTCCAATTACTCGTTCCCAGCCAGAGATCGCCAAATCGGTCTTCTACAATTGAGCTGACTGTGTTAGAACTTAAACTATCGGGATTATCGGGGTCATGGGTGTAATGAGTAAATCGCCTATTTTTACGGTCAAATAAGTTAAGTCCCCCACCTTTAGTCCCAATCCACAATCTACCCGATTGGTCTTCATAAATTGACAAGACCGTATTGGCATTCAAGCTAGTGGGTTCATTTGGTTTATTGGTGTAACGAGTAAATTGCCTAGTTTGGTGATTAAATTGGTTAAGTCCTCCACCCCCAGTGCCGATCCAGAGCGTTCCTAACTTGTCTTGATAGATTGATAAAACTGTATCGTTACCTAAACTATTAGGTTTATAAGGGTTATAAGTGTAACGAGTAAATTTTTCAGTTTGTCGATTAAGCTGATTGAGTCCTCCCCCATCAGTACCAACCCAGATTGTACCAGTCTGATCTTCATAAACTGACAAGACCCGATTAGACCCTAAGCTATTAGGGTTATTAGTTTCATTAATATAACGAGTGAACTGCTCGGTTTGGCGATTGAATTTGTTAAGTCCTCCTCCGTCAGTTCCCACCCAAATTGATCCCAACCTGTCTTCATAGATTGAGGTAATCCAATTATTAGATAAGGAGTGGGGATCTAGTTCGTCGTACTTATATACTTTAAAGTTATATCCATCATACCTATTCAGACCATCCTGAGTGCCAAACCACATAAATCCTTGGCTATCTTGAAGGATGCAATAAATGGCACTTTGGGATAATCCATGGTCAACTGTAATTTGCTCAAATTGCAGGGGCAGTTCTTGGGCATGTACGTTACTTGGAAGACTAAGTAATGTTAAGATTGTAAAGAATATGATCAAGATTAGAGTCTTGACCAATCTTAGGGCTTGACACTTAATTCCATAACTTAGGCAATACCAATCTAATGAGATACCCAAGTGCATAAACTCTAATGCTCCTAAAATTAGGTTGCCTATATTTTCAGGGTGCGATATATCTTAGTAGACTGACCTAACTTCCGAACAGGATATTAAATCAGTTTTCTGAGGAGGTAGATGCAAAAAGAACAAAACTCTATCATAACTGAGCAAAAAAAATGTAGCAAAGCATCTCAGCGATGTTTTGCTACAATCACAACGATATAGGATCAACTGGCACAAGCACGAAGATATCCTGGTTCGTAGTTCTTACTTCAGCGCTAAAGCACCAACTACAAACTGTGGAATCTTCTTCAGTTATGGCTATTCGCTATACTGGACTTATTCTTTTTTACTGTTCTTGAGTAGAGAGGATGGAAGTATAAAGATAGGGGGAGCAATTTTTAACAATACTCCCCTGACCTGTCATGTTAAGCTGGCCAAGCAGTGATAATGGCTGTGCATTAATTGGTTAAGCATTCTAACCTTGCTGACTCAGCGCCACAAAAACTTACTGGAGACTCAGGAGCGCACAAACTTACTGGAGACTCAGGAGCGCACAAACTTGCTGGAGACTCAGGAGCGCACAAACTTGCTGGAGACTCAGGCACACACAAACCTACTGGAGACTCAGGCACACACAAACCTGCTGGGGAATTAGGAGCGCACAAACTTGCTGGGGAATTAGGAGCGCACAAACCCGCTGGAGACTCAGGAACACACAAACCTACTGGAGACTTCGAGCGATCGCGCTCGATCCGAGACTGGAGATGCCGATCTGTGAGTGCAGTGGGTTTAGCAGGTAAGGAAATGTCATAAACGACTTTACTGTCAGCACTAGCAGTTGTGCTTGTCAGAGTTCCCACTAAGCTGTTCTCATGTACTCGGAATTCTACGCCAGTGGGGAGAGTTAACCCGTTTTCTGCCAAGACTTCATTAGTCTTGCATAAGAATTGCGAGTTAAATTTCTCATCTAACCATGTCTTGGCGATGATTTTGGACAAAACTTTTTGGGCTTCTTGGCAATCTTGTGCTAGTAAAGGCATTAGTTTTTTCTTCCTCTTAGTTTTTGTCAGCGCGATACCCAGTTGCATTCAGAAACCTCAGCACAATTCAAGTAGGTTTGGTTGAGGTAAAGAAACCCAAATTTTGTTGAGTTCCAGATTCGTTCAACTTAACCTGCTATAATTGTTATTTGTTGAGTTTTACCTTGTTCAACCCAACCAACTATGGCTGAAGCAACAGGGTATGACCTAGCAGTAGAACTAATTGCTGGGGCGAATCAGGGTTGTAATTTTGCCCTGTTCGTCTCAGAATTTCTTCTAAATAAAAAATTAATATATCTCCCTAAAACCCACATCAGGAAAAACACTATTAGGAAAAATACGGAGACTTTACTCCAGTGAATTGAACACATCCGTAGGAACTCAGAGTATAGCAACCCACATGCCGCATCCAGAATTGTCATTTGGGGAATAGGGAATGGGGAATGGG
>DNXU01000456.1:0-470 GCA_003505715.1 Cyanobacteria bacterium UBA8803
GGTGCTGTTGTACCTTCTTCTAACGCCATTGGCTTACACTTCTACCCCATCTGGGAAGCTGCTTCCTTAGATGAGTGGCTCTACAATGGCGGCCCCTACCAGCTGATCGTGTTCCACTTCCTGTTGGGCGTGTTCTGCTACATGGGTCGTCAATGGGAGTTGTCCTACCGTTTAGGGATGCGTCCTTGGATCTGCGTAGCCTACAGCGCTCCTGTAGCTGCTGCTACCAGCGTGTTCTTAATCTACCCCATCGGTCAAGGCAGCTTCTCTGATGGTATGCCTCTGGGTATCTCTGGCACCTTCAACTTCATGTTCGTGTTCCAAGCTGAGCACAACATCCTGATGCACCCCTTCCACATGCTTGGTGTGGCTGGCGTGTTCGGTGGTTCTCTGTTCAGCGCTATGCACGGTTCTTTGGTTACCAGCTCTCTGGTACGTGAGACCACGGAAGTTGAGTCTCAGAACTACGG
>DNXU01000456.1:522-737 GCA_003505715.1 Cyanobacteria bacterium UBA8803
GGTTACTTTGGTCGGTTAATCTTCCAGTATGCTTCTTTCAACAACAGCCGCTCCTTGCACTTCTTCTTAGGTGCTTGGCCTGTGGTTGGCATCTGGTTCACCGCTCTGGGCATCAGCACCATGGCGTTCAACCTCAATGGTTTCAACTTCAACCAATCCATTCTGGATTCCACTGGCCGCGTAGTCAATACTTGGGCAGACGTACTCAACCGCGC
>DNXU01000456.1:1002-2040 GCA_003505715.1 Cyanobacteria bacterium UBA8803
TCCCTCATCCCTCATCCCTCACAGCAATTCTTCAAACTGTTCGTTCCCTCGCAAGGTACTAAAATCGGAATCGGTTTTAGCGCATTGTTGGTATTCAATAGGATTTAACCGTATCGCTTGTTTTAAGCTAGCGATCGCTCCTGTGACATTACCCAGCAAGGCATAGCAGCAGGCTTGATTGTACCAGGCATATTCATCTTCTGGGTTGCTGGCGATCGCTTCATCATAACTTCTCACTGCCTCTTGATATCTACCCAACAACCGCAGCACTTCACCCCGTTGATACCAACTCCAATAGTCCGTTGGTTTGACGGCTAAAGCTGCTTCATAATTAGTTAAGGCTTCTTCAAGGCGTCCCAAATGAAGCAGGCAGTTTGCCCGTCGGTACAAAGCCCAGTAGTCCTGGGGTTCAACTTTCAAAGCGTTGTTATAGCAGTCGATCGCTTCAAGATACCGTCCCAAATGTCGCAAGGCATCTCCTTGGCGATACCAACTCCAGTAATCATCAGGTCGAGCGACTAGAGCTTTCTGAAACGAGGCGATCGCTTCTTCAAACCAGTCTAAGTCTTCCAGCGCCACGCGCCCCCGATTATACCAAGCCCAGTAGTCATCGGGTCTAGTTTCTAGGGCTTTATCGTAGTTAGTAATTGCTTCCTCATAGCGCTCTAATTCCCGCAAAACCTTAGCCCGCTGGCACCAAGCCCAGTAATCTGTCGGGTATTCTTCCAGGGCTTGATCGTAACTCTCAATTGCCTCTTCAAAACGCTCCAGGGCATCTAAAACATCACCCCGCCAATACCAAGCCCAATAATCATGAGGCTTGTACTCCAACGCTCGGTTATAACTGGTAAGGGCATCTTGATAGCGCCGCTCGTCCCGCAACCCATGCCCCTGATCCAGCCAATCTTGGTAGCTGTCGGGGCGGCATTCTAACGATCTATAGATAGTATGAGACAAATTCCGCCGCACAGGTATTACTCTCCTTATATCGTTTGATTAATATTTACTAATATTGGGGTAATTGGTAATTGGTGATGG